>CAZVZH010000011.1:6634-17513 GCA_964630705.1 uncultured Saprospiraceae bacterium
CCGGCCCTGGCAGAGGAAATGGCGGAATTTCACGCCGAAGCCAAGCACCTGAACGAACAAACGCTTTACCCCGATCAATCCGACTATTTCGGTACCGGTTTGAAATGGGGCATGTATATCGACCTCAATTCCTGCATTGGCTGCGGCGCTTGCCAGGTGGCTTGCGTGAGTGAAAACAATGTGCCGGTAGTCGGAAAAACGGAGGTGCACCGCCACCACGAAATGACCTGGCTGCGCATCGACCGCTATTTCTACGGCGACCTGGAAAACCCGAAAGTGGTGTACCAACCCATGATGTGCCAGCACTGCGACAATGCTCCTTGCGAAAACGTATGTCCGGTGAATGCCACCAACCACTCGATGGAGGGCATCAACCAAATGGCCTATAACCGCTGCATTGGCACGCGCTACTGCGCTAACAACTGCCCGTACAAAGTCCGCCGTTTCAACTGGCTCGACTATACCACCGCCGATACCTGGCCAGCCAACGAAGAGCAAGTTTTCTGGCCGGAAGGTGAAGAAAAACCATTTTACGCCGACAACCTGGTGCGCATGGTGATGAACCCCGATGTTACGGTGCGCAGCCGCGGTGTGATCGAGAAATGCTCCTTCTGCATCCAACGTATTCAGGAAGGCAAACTGACAGCCAAAAAAGAAAACCGGGCTGTACTCGACAACGACGTTCGCACGGCTTGCCAAACCGCTTGCCCCACTGGCGCCATCGTTTTTGGCAACCTGAACAATCCGGATAGCGCCGTCAGCCAAGCCCGCAAGGAAGCTGGCGCTATTGCTTACAAAGTTTTGGAAGAGATCAATGCCCGGCCCGGCGTGCAATATTCCGCAAAAGTTTATAACAGTAACGAGGAAGGGCTTTCCTGAACCAACACCGCGAAAAAACCACTTTAAATAACGCATTGAACAACGATCAATACTACATATGTCTCAAGCTGTAGCGCCAGTTCGGCACGTACTTATCGAAGGCAACAAATCTTACCACAACATCACGGAGGATTTGTGTTCGCCCACCGAAAAAGCCCCCTCCAGGGAATGGATTATAGCCTTTGCTATCTCGGCGGCTTTTCTGGGTCTTTACGTTTTTGCGGTCTGTTGGACGATCTGGAAGGGGATCGGTTCCTGGAACCTAAACCGGACCATCAACTGGGGCTGGGATATCACCAACTTCGTCTGGTGGATCGGTATTGGTCACGCTGGTACGCTGATTTCGGCAATCCTCTTGATTTTCCGCCAACGCTGGCGCACCGGGGTAAACCGTGCAGCTGAAGCCATGACAATTTTTGCGGTCATGTGCGCCGGGCAATTCCCGCTCATCCACATGGGCCGGTTGTGGCTGGCGTTTTTTATTTTCCCCTTCCCGAATACGCGCGGCCCCCTGTGGCCGAATTTTAACTCGCCCTTGCTTTGGGACGTGTTCGCCATCTCGACCTATTTCTCCGTTTCCTTGTTGTTCTGGTACACGGGCTTGGTACCCGACCTGGCAACGGTGCGCGACCGCGCCTCCGGTTTCCGCCGGAAGATGTACGATATTTTTTCCTTTGGCTGGACGGGCAGCGCTAAACACTGGCAGCGCTGGGAAGCCTTGTCGCTCGTGCTGGCAGGTATTTCCACACCGCTGGTACTTTCCGTACACACCATCGTATCCTTCGACTTTGCCACTTCGGTGATTCCCGGTTGGCACACGACGATTTTCCCTCCCTACTTTGTTGCGGGCGCTATTTTCTCCGGTTTTGCCATGGTGCAAACGCTGATGGTGATAACCCGTAAAGTGCTGAAACTCGAAGACTATATTACGATCAACCACATCGAGTCGATGAACAAAGTGATCGTGCTGACCGGAACCATTGTCGGCGTGGCCTACCTGACTGAATTGTTCATCGCCTGGTATTCTGGCTACGTTTACGAGCAGTTCGCCTTTTACAACCGGGTTTTTGGGATCTACTGGTGGTCGTATTTCGGAATGATGTTCTGCAACGTGGTGAGTCCGCAACTGTTCTGGTCGCGAAAAATTCGCCGCAGTATTTGGTGGACGTTCTTCCTGTCCATTGTGGTGAATATCGGCATGTGGTTCGAACGATTTGTGATTATCGCCACCACACTTGCCCGCGACTATTTGCCCTCTTCCTGGAGCTACTACAGCCCGACTTGGGTCGAAATTTCCCTTTTTGTCGGCACGATCGGTCTGTTCTTTTTCCTGTATTTGATTTTCACCCGCGTGGCGCCGGTAGTTGCCGTGGCCGAAGTGAAACACATTTTGAAGGTAGCCGGAAGTCAATATATTGGAAAAAATGCCAAAAAAGAGCACGGCCATGCTTCGGCACCGGTGAACAAAGACGACCACTAATTCTCCAATTTTTAATTAGTCAATCAAGCATCATTAAATTATGGCTGCTGCAGCAAATACAAAAGTCCTGTTTGGGCTCTACAACGATGAAGAGGATTTGAAGAGCGCGGTAAAAACCGCCCGCGCTTCGCACTTGGATATTATGGACGTACTCACGCCTTTCCCCGTGCACGGCCTCGATCCGGTGATGGGTCTCAGCGAAAGCCGCTTGCACTATCTGGGTTTTATTTACGGTGCGATCGGCTGCCTGTTTGGCTTCGGCTTCATGTCGTGGGCAGTAGTGAGCGACTGGCCAATTCTGTTTGGCGGCAAGCCCTATTGGCCGATTCCGGCATACATCCCCATCACCTTTGAAATGACGGTACTGTTCTCCGCTTGGGGTATGACCATCACGTTTTACACGATATGCGGGATGTGGCCAGGAGTCAAACCGAAAATTCTGGACAACCGGATCACAGACGATAAATTTTGCATCGCGTTCGATGTGAGCGCCGCCGAAGAAAAGGAGGTAAAAGACCTTCAAACTTTCTTCAGCAAAACGGGCGCTGCTGAAGTGCATGAAAAAACGATTTAGTCTATACGGCTCAGGTCACCGGACTACATTTTACCAGAAGCATCCATTACGATCAACGCATAACTTTAAAATATGAAATACGCAATTGGCGCCATTATCGGGATTGCCTTATTTGCCTGGCTCTTTTCACTTTGTTCGCCGGCGGGCGTAAACAAAACCGGACACGAGTACATGCCTGATATGTACCACCCGGTATCATACGAGGCCAATACGCTCGGCGCATACTCCTGGAATACCTGGGATGATGAGAGCACTTTTCGCCGGGCCGAGCTGTCGCAACCACGGGCAAAATTAGCCGGTACGATTGCCCGTGGCTACACCGGTGTTTACTACGCCGGCGCTGATTATTTGGATATCGTCCGGGGGAAAAATGCGCCGAACGCAATTGCGGCCCAACCCAATGGCGAAGCGCCTTTCTACTATGAAAATACGGAAGAAGAGCGCTTGCGCTGCGAACAGGAAATGACCGCCAACCCCTTTCCGGCCACTCCGGAAAGCCTTGCAGCGGCCAAAGCCTTGTACGATGTTAATTGTGGTATTTGCCACGGTGAAAAAGGCGATGGCCAAGGTTGGTTGTATGCCAAACCGGACGCCAAATACCCGGCGGCGCCAAAAAATTTCTTGTTGGATGAAATGAAGCAGGCGGGCAACGGCCGGTATTACTTCGCTATCATGTATGGGAAAAATACCATGGGCGGTTATTCGGACAAATTGTCGTTCGAGGAACGCTGGCAGGTCATCAACTATATCCGCTCCCTGCAGGGAGCCGGGAAATAATCGGCCGATCGAAACCTATTAACTCTTAGTGAACATAAAAATACCGGTGCTGTAACCGGCTCTGCGATATGAATCTGAATACGCAATTCGTATTTGAAGGCAAATTAAAGCGCAACCTGATGATCGGGATGGCGCTCGGCGTGCTGTGCCTGATTTGGTCTGCCGTTGGCGACGATGAATACCACACCCGCTTTTGGACCAACTACCTGCATAATGCCGTGTTTTTCACCGGCATCGCATTTACGGCAATGTTCTTCCTCTCGGCGCAGATCACTGCGTTTGCCGGATGGATTTCGGCGGTAAAACGCGTGTGGGAAGCGATGGGCCAGTTCATGCTGGTGGGGTTGGTGTTAATTCTCGTCATTGTCGCTGGCGTTTGGGGACATTTTCACCATTTGTATCACTGGAATACGCCCGGTATTACCGATCCGAACAGTCCCTTGTATGACGAAATCATTGCCGGTAAATCCAGTTTCCTGAGCCCCTTGTTTTTTACCGTTGGCACCTTCGGTTTTTTGGCCATCTGGTACTTTTGGGCTTATAAAATGCGTCAGAACTCTTTGGCGCAAGACACCCAGGAAACAGCCTCGTTTGATTACTACAAAAAGGAGCGCAAATGGGCGGCTTCTTTCCTGCCGCTGGGCGGTTTCCTGAGCACCGTTTTTCTTTGGCAGTTGATTATGTCGATCGACCCGCACTGGTATAGCACCATGTTTGCCTGGTATTCGACCATTTCGCTGTTGCTGGCCGGCTTGGCCTTGATGGTGATGCTCATCCTGTATTTGCAATCGAAAGGCTACTTGGAATACGTTACCCGCGAGCATTTGCACGACTTGGGCAAGTATATTTTTGGTATTAGCGTGTTCTGGATGTACCTGTGGTTCGACCAATTTATGTTGATCTGGTACGCCAACGTGGGTGAGGAAACGATTTATTTCAAAGAACGCATGGAAAACTACCCCGTTTTGTTCTGGGGCAACATGCTGCTGAATTTCGTGACGCCTTTCCTGATCCTGATGCGGAACGATACCAAGCGCAAGGTGGGTACCATGTTTTTTGTCAGCCTGTTGGTCTTTTTCGGCCACTGGTGGGACTTTTTCTACATGATCAAACCCGGCGCCCGAATCGCCGCACATGAAGCCAAGGAAATTTCCGAAGGCAAACTGAATAACCACCACGAGGCTGCCCCGCTGACGACAACGGGCGATCACGGATCCGCTGAAAACGCCCATGCTGCGGCCGCCACAGGCCATGGCGATGCAGCGGATTCGCATAGTGCAGACGGCCATCATGAGGGCGGCCATCACAACGAATTAACCAGTTTCAAAGCGGGATTCACCCTTCCGGGTTTACAGGAAATTGGTGTGATGCTTGGCTTCCTGAGTTTGTTCTTATACTTTTTCTTCGCGCAACTGGAGCGCGCACCGCTCCTGCCCTTGAAGGACCCCTACCTGGAAGAAAGCTTGCATCACGCCACCGGCGCTTATCCGGAAGGAGAAGGTGGAGGGCATGACCACTGAGATTTTTAAAATTTAGAGCCAATCTAATTTACGGAGGAGCCACCGTTGATCCGAACAAACCTCCGATTTTTGAGTTTTCAGAAAAAAAATTGCGATGACAGCGCTTATTATAATTCTTTGTGTAATTCTAATTACGATCGTTCTGGTGCAAATCGGTAAGGTGACCGAGCTGACCGCACAGATCAAAGGTGAGCGTGAAGTATTGCGCGAAAGCAGCAAATGGAATGGCTGGCTTTCCTTGGGCTTCATGTTGGTTTTTCTGCCGGCGGTGATGATTTCCGCCTGGGCCTACAGAAATGAAATGCTGGGCTACGGCCCACACGCCTCGGCGTCCGAACATGGAGGCGTTTTGGACAATATGTTCAACATTACCTTGATTGTAACGGGTATCGTATTCGTCCTGACCCACATTGCGCTCTTCTGGTACGCGTACAAATACCGCTGGAAAGAAAACCGCAAAGCCGAATTCATCGCACACGACAACCGCCTGGAGGTAATCTGGACGGCCGTGCCGGCTGTGGTGATGACCCTTTTGGTGGTACGCGGCCTCGATGCCTGGAATACCGTAATGGCCGATGTTGGTTCGGATGATAATTACATGGAAATTGAAGCCACCGGCCAGCAATTCAACTGGATTATTCGCTACCCGGGACCCGACGGCAAGTTGGGCGCTCGCGATTATACCCTCACTTCCGGCAGCAACCAACTCGGCTTGGATTTTACCGATACCAAAACCTGGGACGATGTTTTGCCGGGGCAGGAACTTTACTTGCCTGTGGGTAAAAAAGTTCGGGTGCGGATTACCGCCAAGGACGTGCTGCACAACTTCTATCTCCCGCATTTTCGGGTAAAAATGGATGCGGTACCAGGCATGCCCACCTATTTTGTGTTTACCCCGATCAAAACTACGGCTGAATACCGGAACGAATTGCGGAAATACCCCGAATACAACGAGCCCTATGATCCGGCCGATCCGACCGGGCCCAAACGCTGGGAAAAGTTCGAGTATGAACTGGCCTGCGCTGAACTTTGCGGGAAAGGCCACTACTCGATGAAACGGATTTTCAAAATTGTTTCCCAGGAGGAGTTCGATGCCTGGTACCGTCAGCAAGAGTCGTTTTACCTGACTCAAATACGAGGAAAAAACGACGATCCGAATAAAGACAAAACCCTGCCAATTGACCCAGCCCCTTCCGAGCAGCCCGCTGTAGCGCCGACAGATTCTACCACGGCGCCGACGGGGGGAAGCCCGACAAAATAACCCTCCGAAAACTGGAAAATACCTTCAACCCAAGAAAATTTGTAATTATATAAATCAATTCTGGATATGGCTCAAGTAGTTTCTACTGCTGAAACATTGGAAGAAAAATTGACACAGGAACTTGGCTATGATGATCACTTTCATGAGCATCATCATGGCGACAAGTACCAGTCGAACTTCCTTACTACGTATATTTTTAGCACCGACCATAAAATTATCGGCCGTCAGTTTTTGATCACTGGTATTTTCTGGGCGCTGATGGGCGCGGCAATGTCGATTGTTTTCCGTCTCCAATTGGGTTTTCCGGAGGCAGACATGGCTTGGTTGCGCCCGATTCTCGGCAAATGGATTCAGGTGAACGATGCCGGCATCGGCAAGTTGGACCCGGAGTTTTATTATTCCCTGGTGACGATCCACGGTACGGTACTGGTCTTTTTCGTACTCACGGCCGGTTTGAGCGGAACGTTTTCCAATATTTTGATCCCCTTGCAGGTCGGCGCCCGGGATATGGCTTCGCCGCTGTTGAATGCCTTTTCCTACTGGTTCTTTTTCCTGGCCAGTGTGGTCATGTTCCTGTCGCTGTTTCTCAGCACGGGGCCATTTTCTGGCGGTTGGACAGCCTATCCTCCACTAAGCGCGCTGCCACAGGCTTCGGAAGGCTCCGGCGCCGGGATGACGATGTGGATTGTCGCGATGGCCTTGTTTGTGGTGTCGGCGCTGCTGGGCGGTATTAACTACGTTACTACCGTGCTCAACTTGCGCACCAAAGGCATGAACCTCTGGCGCATGCCGCTTACGATTTGGGCCTTTTTTGTAACGGCTATTTTGGGTGTACTTTCTTTCCCGGTATTGTTGTCGGGCGTGTTGCTCCTGATGTTCGACCGGAGTATGGGTACCTCGTTTTACCTGAGTGAAATTGTGGTTGGCGGCGAGATTCTGGATCGCGTGGGCGGTAGCCCTATTTTGTTCCAGCACTTGTTCTGGTTTCTGGGGCACCCGGAGGTGTACATTATTATTCTCCCGGCGATGGGCATTGTTTCGGAAGTGCTTTCCGTGCATGCGCGCAAACCGATTTTCGGATACCGCGCTATGGTCCTTTCCATCTTGGCCATTGCCTTCCTGTCGTTTATTGTTTGGGCGCACCACATGTTTATGTCGGGGGTGAACCCGTTTATCAGCAATTTCTTTGTCGTATTTACCCTGATCATTGCCGTACCCTCGGCGGTAAAAGTATTTAACTGGATTTCAACTGTTTACGGCTCTAACTTCCGGTTCAATTCGGCTAGTCTTTTCGCCCTTGGCTTTGTTTCGATGTTTATTTCCGGCGGTTTGACCGGGATTTTTCTTGGCAACTCAGCCATCGATATTCAACTGCACGATACTTATTTCGTAGTGGCGCACTTTCACATCGTAATGGGTATTGCGGCTTTCTTCGGGATGTTTGCCGGGATTTACCACTGGTTCCCGAAAATGTTTGGCCGTTTTATGAATGAAACCTTGGGTAAAGTTCACTTTTGGGGAACGATGATCGGCGCCTACGCCATATTCTGGCCCATGCACTACACGGGTATGGCCGGTATGCCGCGGCGCTACTACGACGGCGGGGCCTCATTCGACGCCTTCCGGAATTTTACTGAGCTGAATCAGTTCATCACGGTGGCCGCCATTGTTGTCTTTTTCCTGCAAGTGGTGTTTGTCATCAACTTCTTCTACTCAATTTTTAGCGGCCGCAAACTCACCGTGAAAAACCCTTGGGGCGCTAACACCCTGGAATGGACGACGCCGATCAATGCCGGACACGGCAACTGGCCGGGCAATATTCCCACTGTTCAACGCTGGTCGTACGACTATGGCAAGGGGGGCGAGGAGTTTATCCCGCAATACGTGCCGTTGAAAGAAGGCGAACACGATCACGGACATTAATCGCATTTCATCATAAAATAGGGTATATCAGCGGGGTCGACATATGGAGCGCCACACCACACATCAAATTAGTATTTGGAGCGGTTTGACACAAGCCGTGAGCGATTTTGGCTTGCTGGTCAAATTCAAACTCTCGCTCATGGTGCTGTTCTCCGCTTTGATTGCCTATGCCATTGCCAGCGCTGGGGAAGCGCCCTGGCTGGGCTTGCTCCTGTTGGCAGTTGGTGGGTTTTTGATCACCGGGGCGGCTAACGCCTTGAATCAGGTACTGGAACGCGATTATGACCGCTTGATGCCACGGACGGCCAATCGCCCGGTAGCAGCCGGGCGGATGACTGTGTCCAGCGCGGTCTTGTGGGCTGGCTTGATGGCTCTTTTCGGCGTTATAATTTTATCGCTGTTTAACCCACTGACAGGTTTTCTGGGCATGTTGTCGCTCATCAGTTATGCCTTTATTTATACACCGCTAAAACGCTCCAGCCCCCTGGCTGTGGTGGTTGGCGCAATTCCGGGGGCCTTGCCTTTGGTAATTGGTTGTACTGCCTGGACAGGGCAAATGACGTCGACAGCATTGATGCTGTTCACCATCCAGTTTTTGTGGCAATTCCCCCACTTTTGGGCGGTTGCCTGGGTAGTCGATGAGGATTATAAAAAGGCCGGGTTTTACCTCCTTCCGGCGCAGAATGGTGAAAAAACTTCCGCTACGGGCTTTTTATCCTTTTTGTTTTGCCTGATGATGATTCTAAATGCCTTGATTGGCTACTGGACGGGGTTCAGCGGACCTTTAGCGACAGCGGCTTTGCTGCTCATCAATGGCGTCTTTGCTTACCGGTGCTGGCAGTTGTACCGCAGTTGTTCGCAAGTAGCGGCGCGGAAGCAAATGTTTACGTCGTTTTGGCATTTGCCTTTGTCGCTGATCGTGTTGTTCATAGATAAAATTTAAAACAAAGAAATCGACTACTTTATGAGTACGCTTTCTTCAGAATACAGCAGAAGTAAAATCCATAGCCACAAACTCGCCTTGTGGATTGGTATTGCCACCATCATAATGATGTTCGGGGCCTTTACCAGCGCGTATATTGTACGCCGGGCGGCAGGGAATTGGTATGAGTTCAAACTGCCCGATATATTTCTGGTGAACACCTTGGTCATATTGGCGAGTAGTGTGACGTTGCACTTGGCTTATCGTGGATTTATAAACGGGTCGGAACGCCTGTACAAATCCTTGCTGCTCCTCACGTTCGCACTCGGAATTGCCTTTGTCGTTCTTCAATATCAAGGCTGGTTGGCCATGACAGCTATGGGGGCGACCTTCACCACCAACCCTTCGACCTCCTTCATTTACGTGATTTCGGGCATTCATGCTGCACACGTTTTGGGCGGTATTGCTGCACTGGTGGTGGCGCTTGTTCATGCCTATTACCTTCCCTTCAAACTGACTCCGCGCCGGCAACTCCGTTTCGAGCTGGTGCTCAATTACTGGCATTTTGTAGACATACTTTGGGTTTATTTGATTGTATTTTTTATCGTTCAATCCTGAAAATCAAATCTTAAAAGTTCCTATTAGCTTTCAATAATTCGATATGGCAGATACTTCTGTTGCACACGCACACGAATCACATCACCACGATCATCCGGACGATGCCAACATCTGGGAAGGTGCGAAAGAGCCTTTCAAGGCGAGTTACGGCAAATTAATGATGTGGTATTTTTTGCTGTCTGATGCATTCACCTTCGCCGGTTTCCTGATCGCTTACGGCGCCTTGCGTTTCAGCATGCCCACCTGGCCAGAGCCCGATTTTGTTTTTGCGTCCTTTCCATTTGTGCAGGCGCACTGGCCGTTGATTTTTGTTACGTTTATGACCTTTGTGCTGATTTTCAGTTCGGTAACGATGGTCCGCGCCGTACAGGAAGGTCACCGGGAAAACAAAAATGGCGTGGTGTTCTGGATGTTTCTGACCATCTTGGGCGGGGCAACCTTTCTGGGAAGCCAGGCTTACGAATGGACCACTTTGATCGTCAAAGAAAACATGACGGTTTCGGTGAACCCCTTCGGCCGCCATATTGCCGATGGCGTGTATTTGAACCCGGATGGTTCGGAGGCTAAAAACCAGGATGGATCGCTGAAAACATTTGTTAAGGACGAAAGCTACCTGTTGCATAAACACGACGGTAAATTCGATATCCCTAAAGTAAAATATACTTCCGGCCCGGAGGCCGGACAGGTACGGGAAGCTGGTTTCGGCCCAAAAGCATTTGGCGCGTTATTCTTTTTTATTACCGGCTTCCACGGTTTCCACGTGTTTTCCGGGGTGTTGTTTTTGACCATCATCATGATTAATGCCGCCAGTGGTTTGTATGCCGCACGCAGAAATGGCTATGAAATGGTTGAAAAAATGGGTCTGTACTGGCACTTTGTAGACTTGGTTTGGGTGTTTGTGTTTTTGGTTTTTTTCTCCCTTTTT
>CAZVZH010000011.1:17538-47335 GCA_964630705.1 uncultured Saprospiraceae bacterium
CTGGACATCAAACATATGAAGAACAAAAGGCGCTGGTTTTCAAGGGGCTAATGCTGCTTGGCGCTATAACGATTGTCGAGGTATTGATCGCTCTGCTGGCTAAAGGCCACCTGGTGCATGGGATCAAATTCACCGAAGGCTTTGGGCACTATTTATACATGTTGCTCATGATTGGCTTTTCCCTTTATAAAGCCTATTTCATCATTTTCTACTTCATGCACATGGCCTACGAGGTTCGAGGCCTTATGCTGAGCGTGCTGTTGCCAACTACCTTGTTGGTTTGGGCAATTATTGCATTTTTCCAGGAAGGCAACTCTTGGGGAAACCGCCGGGAATTGATTAAGGAAAAAGACGAACTTCCTGCCACACCGGCCTCTACCGGTAATCCGCAGGGACTTTACTATTTGCCTGGGACAGCGCTACTGCCAACCAAGGGCTAAAAAATAAAAAAGGCGGGGAACAAAACCTCGCCTTTTTTGTTGATTGTCAACAAATTATTGCAACTAGAGATGGCAGAACAGGTTTCACTTCAGCGAAAAATTCTCATCGCGGCAATCCTTGTTTTAATACTGGTGATTTTGCCAATGGGCTCGTGGTTTTATTTGAAAGGAGGCTTGGATTGGCGCAAACAGGCACAGGCCGAACTACAGGATTATGGACCGATTCGCTCGGCGCCGATCATTTACGCCGATGGCACCAAGGAAGACCTGCTGGAGAAAAAGGTTTGTGTGCTCTATTTTTTTGGCGCCAACCCCGATTTGGACGGCCCTAACCGGCAAATCCTCGACACCGGTGAGCGACTTTTTCAAAAATTCGGATACAAACCAGGCGCCCAGCAGGACGATTTCCGGCTGGTCATGATCGCGCAAGGTGGCACCGCCGAATTCAAAACCTACGCTCAAACCTTACCGAGCGCGGAATACGCGAATTGGGTGTGGACGGGCGCTTTGGGCTCCTGGAGCACGATCATGGTCAATTCCTACGATCTATACTGCCAGCGCAATGGAATTACCCCGACTACCCACTACTATGCTCTTGCCGACCAGGAAGGACGGATTCGCCGGTTTTACAACGCCTTAGACGAGAAGGAGGTGGGCCGGATGGTCGAGCATATTGCACTTTTGTTGCCGTACAAATAAACACAAACCTCTGTGGAACAACATTCGACACTTGACGCTAATCGGCAGCTGGAGCTGCGTCTCAATCGTTTGGCTTATATCGTTTCCGCGGCCGTGCTATTGTTGGTCGGCCTGATGCGGCAGGTGAAAATTGATCTGGGTATTGATTTTAGCTTTCTGCCGCCTATTCATGCATCGTTAAACGCCCTTGCGGCAGTCATTTTGGTTTTCGCCTATTACTTTATTCGAAAGAAAAACGTAGTGGCACATCGCCGGTCGATTTATGCGGCAATGGTCTGTTCAGGCTTGTTCCTGGTTTCTTATGTGTTGTATCATTTTACTACGCCGGAAACCCGGTTTGGCGGCACCGGATTTATTCGCACGTTGTATTTTTTTATTCTAATCACACATGTGGTACTGGCAGCCGTAATTTTGCCTTTTATTTTGCTGACCTTCAACCGGGCTTATACCGCACAATACGAACGGCATAGAAAAATGGCGCGGTGGGTGTTTCCACTCTGGTTATATGTGGCCATTACCGGACCGATATGCTACCTCATGCTCCGCCCGTATTATTGATAACGTCAACTTGAATTGCCATGAAAAAGAATTATAAAATCGGCATAACACTGGCTTTTGTTGCCCTTGCACTGATGGCTGGGGGTGAACTTCTGGCCCAGTGCCCCATGTGCCGCATGTCTGCCGAATCCAACCTCAAAAATGGCGGTATGGATGGCCGCGGCCTAAATGCCGGAATTTTATACATGTTTTCGCTGCCGTATTTGCTGGTTGCAGCCATAGGCATCTGGTGGTGGAGAAACCGGCAAGCGGTTGCTTCAGAACCTGGAAACGAACAGGTGAATGACCGCGCGCGGTTGAATTAATCTGCCGGGGCGACACAGTTTTAAAATGGCGGATAAGCGTACACGGCAATTGAACTTGTCTATATTTGTCCATCGAAAACTCACGTTCACTAAACACACTGATCGTATGAAAACAATCCGTTTTACCCTTGTCCTGTTCATTTTTGCGCTTTTGATGCCGGCTACTGCCAGCCATGCTTCCATTGAAGTTTCGGCTAGCGCTGCACGCGCAGAAATGGCTCAAAAAGTTGGCGCTCAGAAAGACCAATTGGTCACCGCGCTCAAAGCCGATAAAAAACACAAGGCCAAATTGTTTGCAAAAAAAGGCAACCGTGTCGATTTCAGCGACCCCGTCAACAAGTGGATGTGGTTCTGGATTTTTGGCTGGGCTGCCGGCTTGGTGCTGTATATTCTTGCAGTGGCTGTAGCTACTGGCAGCGTATACAGCGGCAGTTTTGGTTTCGCAGCCATCCTGGCCACCTTTTCCTGGCTGGCCTGGTTGTTCGGGTCGGTATGCCTGATCATCTGGTTGGTTAAGAAGTTTGGCGGCGTATAAAAGGGCTAGCTGAACGGCATGAAAAAAGCCGGGCTGTTTGAACACGGCCCGGCTTTTTCTTTGCCTGCTGTCTGAAAATCATCAACTTAGCCGCCTTAATACCCTTGTTATGAAAATTGCCGTTTTTCCGGGCTCGTTCGATCCTATCACCACTGGTCACGTTGATTTGGTGACCCGGGCGCTCCCCTTATTCGATCAAATTATCGTTGCCGTTGGGGTAAACACCACTAAAAAATATTTGTTTCCACTAGAGCAGCGGATGGCTTGGTTGCGCCAGGTGTTTGCGGGGTATCCCAATGTCGGGGTGGACTATTTTGAAAACCTAACCGCTCATTACTGCCAGCGCATCGGCGCGCGCTACTTGCTTCGGGGGTTGCGCAATGGTTCGGATTTCGATTATGAAAAAACTATTTCCCAACTCAACCATATCGTTGGTGGCGGCATTGAAACGGTTTTTCTGATTGCCCAGCCAGAGTACTCCCACATCAGCAGTACAATTGTTCGAGAAATTATTATCGGCCAGGGAGATGCCGCGCCCTTTATCCCAAAAGAAATCAGAATTCCCGCTATCTGATTATTACTGCCCTTTTCATTTAAACCCATCACTACAATTTTTCCATAATTATGTCTGACGCTATTTTTTCTGTTCCGCATCCCATAAATGAACCGGTGCTCAGCTACGCACCCGGCTCACCGGAGCGGGCAGCCCTTAAAAAAGCCCTGGCCGAATTGAAGGCTCAACAATTGGATATTCCGATGTATATCGGGGGTAAACATATTCGAACCCCTCAAAAAGAGGAAATTCGTCCCCCACACGAACGCGTACACTTGCTTGGCCACCATGCCAAGGGGGATGCCGAACATGTGCAACAAGCCATTCGCGCTGCTCTGGCTGCAAAACCTGCCTGGGAAGCTATGCCCTGGCAAGAACGCGCCGCCATTTTTTTAAAAGCAGCCGATTTACTTGCCGGTCCGTACCGGGCCAAAATGAATGCCGCTACCATGCTCTGCCAAAGTAAAAATCCCTTTCAGGCGGAGATCGACTGCGTTTGTGAATTGGTGGATTTTTGGCGGTATAATGCCTGGTTTATGCAGGAAATTTATAAACAACAACCCCTCAGTGTTGCCAATACCTGGAACCGCTTGGATTGGCGGCCTTTGGAGGGATTTGTTTTTGCGCTTACCCCGTTTAATTTCACATCCATTGCCGGCAACTTGCCCACTGCGCCGGCTATGCTGGGCAACGTAGCCGTTTGGAAGCCCGCTGAGTCGCAAATCTATTCGGCGTCGGTCATCATGGAAATTCTGGAAGCGGCCGGTTTGCCGCCAGGTGTGATCAATCTCGTGTATGTCGACGGCCCCACTGTAGGGAGCGTAGTATTCGAACACCCTGATTTCGCCGGTTTGCACTTTACAGGTAGCACCGGCGTTTTTCAACGCCTCTGGAAAACCATTGGAGCAAATATTCATAAATACAAAACTTACCCTCGAATCGTAGGGGAAACCGGTGGGAAGGACTTTGTATTGGCGCACCAGTCCGCCGATCCTAAGGCAGTTGCCGTGGCACTTACCCGAGGGGCCTTTGAATTTCAAGGGCAAAAATGCTCCGCTGCATCGCGGGCCTATATACCAAGTTCAATGTGGCCCCAAGTTCAGGAATTTCTCCTCGACGACTTGAAGGGGATGCGCGTGGGAAATCCCGAAGATTTTACCAATTTTTTCAATGCCGTGATCGACGAAAAGGCGTTTGATAAAATTTCCAGCTATATCGAGGAGGCCAAAAAATCCGATCAGGTAAAATTGATTGCTGGGGGCAACTGCGACAAATCAAAAGGCTATTTTATCGAGCCGACCGTACTGCAAGCGCTTGATCCGCACTATGTTACCATGTGCGAGGAAATTTTTGGGCCCGTTCTGACTGTATATGTATATCCGGACGATCAATTCGAACAGACCCTGGAGCTGGTGGATACGTCTTCTCCGTATGCCCTGACAGGCGCCATCTTTGCCCGCGACCGGGCAGTAATTGCGCATGCCGACAGCAAGTTGCGTCATGCAGCAGGCAATTACTACATCAACGACAAACCTACTGGCGCCGTAGTCGGCCAACAGCCCTTCGGAGGCGGCCGGGCATCGGGCACCAACGACAAAGCTGGTTCAATTTTGAACTTGTACCGCTGGCTGTCGCCGAGGACTATAAAGGAAAACTTTGTACCGCCGGTAGATTACCGTTACCCATTTATGCAAGAAGCCTGATTGGCTCTGGGTAAATACCGTCTCCAGGCCATTCATTGACTGGGATACTTAATAAATAAAAACGGCTGCCGGGATTGTGTCCGGCAGCCGTTTTGCATATTTAGTTGGACAAGCCCAACTAGTTGTTGGTATTGTAAAACTTTAGTTCTTTAATACGGGCTTTTTTACCCACCAAGCCGCGGAGGTAAAAGAGACGGGCGCGACGAACACGACCGCGTTTCACCACCTGAATATCGGCTACATTCGGGTTCGAGAACGAAAAAATACGCTCAACACCAACCCCATGCGACATTTTCCGGATGGTAAACGAACGCGTGGAGCCATGACCTTTGATTTGGATCACATCGCCGCGAAAATCTTGCTCCCGTGTTTTATCGCCCTCGACAATCCGGTATTTAACAATGACGGTATCGCCAGTCTTGAAACTCGGGAATTCGGGCTTTTTCAACATTTGCCCGTGTACAAACTGAATGGCTTCCAGTTCTTTCATGATATTTTAAATTAAGATACTTACTGTCAAAATTTTAGAGGCGCAAAGGTAACGCTCCATTCAAGTAAAAAAAAGTTTTGTTTGTAAATTTTATTCGGCAGTTTCAAAACCTTAATCCTTTGTTAAATGTTACAACACCAGATTATGGTACACCTAATATGTCTACCTTTGTCGCTATCAAGTTTTTAGTCTGATTCACTGTTCTAAACATTTCGTTCAACATGAAAAAATTGTTTCTCTTACCTCTTCTCGCTGTATTGGCCATGGCAGCCACGGCGCCGCTCACCTACAACGTTGACCTTACTTCCAGTAACATTATTTGGAAAGGTTATAAAGTTACCGGTGAACATACCGGAACTGTCAAATTGAAAAATGGCAACCTCCAATTTACCGATGGCCAGCTCACCGGCGGTTCATTTGACGTAGATATGAATACCATTGCCTGTACCGATTTGGAAGGCGAATGGGCGGGCAAATTGGTTGGCCACCTCAAAAGCGACGACTTTTTTGGTGTGGCTAAATATCCGGTTGCAAAATTTGTGATCACCCGCGTCATTCCGCAAGACACCAAGGGCAACTATAAGATTATCGGCAACCTCACCATCAAAGAAACCACGAAAGAAATCAAGTTTTTTGTGAACCTTGCTGAAAATGGAGGCCGGGTAACGGCCACGGGCAAATTGACGATTGACCGTTCTGAATACAATGTTCGTTATGGCTCTGGTTCGTTTTTTGACAACCTCGGCGACAAAACGATCTACGACGAGTTCGATCTGGCAATCACCTTGGTTGCCAATAAAAAATAAAAATTATGGATTTGAAAATCGCCCGGCCAGTTTACTGTGCCGGGCGATTTTGTTTACAGAAGTATTGTACTTTTGCCGCCTAAAATTTCACACACCAGTACAATTTGGTGCGATTTTAGCGTTTGAAAACAAACGTTTAACTATCGATCAAAATTTACTTTTCCCATGCTTCGAGTTGCTTCATTTACCGCGTTGGTAGCCGGATTGTTCAGCCTGGCTGCCTTCCATGCTGGAGCTCCGAAGTTTTCGGACCAGATTCTTCCGGCAAACTCCACTATTTTAAACTTTATCCTTTCCGAAACCGAGCCTACCGACGATTGGGAGGCGCCTGTTTCCGCTTTCGATTCCGCACAAGATTTAAAAATCCTGTTGCTGAACTATTCCGTATACGATAGTGCATATGCCCTGAAAATGAAACAAATGGTGCAGCGCCGTTTGCCGGGTGTGGCGGTCACTGAATTTTGGTCAGGCACGGTTTCTGCACTTTCCGGGGCGCTTAATAATCAGCATGTTGTCCTGTTGCCTTACCCCGCAAAAGGCGATTTTAAGCAGATCAAAGCATTTGGGAAAGTGCTTTCCCAATTCGTTCAAAAGGGTGGAGCAGTGGTTTTTTGCGGCACAGATCAATTTGGTATTCTGCAGCAATACGGATTAATCGACCTTGACTTTGGATATTTTTGCTCCGACTTGGAGGTACATGAAGCCTTGTTGGAGCACCCTCTTTTTCAAGGTACACCTGCCGATTTTTCCCTTGCCAATTACGTATACCCACTCGATATTTCTGATCCATATTTCGTAACGCTGGCTGAAGTTCGGGGTTATCCGGTGCTCGGCTACAAGCCCTTTGGAGCGGGGAAAGTGGTGTATATCGGACTGGAATATTATTATGATGAAGCAGTTTCAACTAATATTTTAGAAAATACGCTTCGCTGGCTGGCGCCGGCCGATGCTCTTGCCGGCAATCTGGCTGCTGTTTCGGACAATCGCGGCGAATGGACTAACCGGTCTGTACAACGTCGCGAAGAAATGCTTTTTGCCGGAACCGGCAAGGCTGCTGCCACTCCGGCCGACGTTGATTTAAAAATTTACCCAAACCCTTATTTTGAAAAGGCGACCATCGATCTTTCGTTAGATAAATCGGACCCCGTCGCCGTTGAGATGACCGATGAAACCGGCGTAACTACTGCCGTTTTACTGCCTTATCGCCAACTAAATGCAGGTTTTTACCGGCTGGAACTCCCCAATGTGAATCCGGGCGTGTACTTTGTCAAATGCCAAATTGGCAACCAGACCATTGTGCGGAAGGTAGTGAAAGCCCAAGCGCAGTAAACGCAGCTTTCCTACAGTGCGGCCATGTGCCCTTGAATTTCCCTTGTCACCAACGGCCCAAGTTCAAACTGTGCCTCCAGCGCTTGCGACAGGATCTTTTTGGCCGACGCATGGCGACCGTTTTCCCGCAGAATTACACCGCAATAAAAAAGTGCCTGGGGTTCTTCCGTCCGCCCCAAAACAAAGGATTCAACGGTCGTCAGAGCGCCGGCTTTATCCCCGTTTTTATATTGCGACCAAGCCAGCAAGGCGTAAATGCCGGGATGCGGACGCTCGTCTACTTCCTGTTGCGCCAAATGCAGGGCCACATCGACCGCTTCCTTCGAATCGCTTTTTATCTGACATTGGTACAGGCGGTACATATTGGAATATTGCGCATCGGCGCTTTGCTGCAGAAATGCCTGGAGATGCTCCTCTGCTTTTTCGCTCTGGCCGCTTGCTTCGGCAATTTCCGACAACAACAGGTCGTAATCCGGACTGATGTGAACCGATTTCAGAAACTGTACAATTCTGGTAGCCTCGACGCTATTTTTATCTGCCACGAAGGCGATCCAGGCAATCCCCTTCAGGGCATGAAAATCTGCGGGATTGTATTCCAGCGCTTTCAAATACGTCTGATACGATAGCCTGATTTTGCCTTGGTGCCCGTACATATCTGCCAGGTTGGAAAGCGACCAATTGTACAGCGCATCGGAGCCGGATGACTTGGCCAGACCGGCCGCTTTTTCCATGGTAACAACCGCCTCATCCAAGTTGCCATTTTGATCCAACAACTTCACTTTCCGGATCAGGTAATCAAAGTGGTGGGTAGATGCCACATTTTCCAAAAGGAATCCGGCTTCCGTAAAATTACCGCGCTCGAGGTGGACATCTGCCAGGATCAGGCTACAGGAAAATTTTTTTTCACCCAAGGCATAGGCTTTTGCAGCATATTTTTCTGCATCCCGGAAGGCGTGGCGGGTAATGGCATTGGCTGCAAGGCCTAATAAAACATCCGTTTGGTCTGGGTACCGGGTAAGCACCAATTGCCATAAACTATCCGACCGCCGGAGTTGCGCGATGTCGCCGCGCTGCCGGAAGTCCTGCGCGAACAAACCGGCCAGTTTTTTTTGAAACACGAAATTATCCGGATCGAGACGCAGTTTTTTTTCCCAAAAAGCAATCCTGGCGGACAGGGTAGCCCGGTGCGATTCAATTTGTTTTTCCGACAGATACCGCGAGTAATCCGCCGGGCTAGCAATGGCAGTTGGCTGGTTCCGGTAATAAAAAACGATACCGCCCAAACCGGTTAGCAGGATCAAGAACAGGAAAGGTAGTTTTTGCATGGCTTGTTTGTTCTGTTGAAAAAGATAGAAAAAAATAGCCGGACAAGGCTGATACCCGGTCCGGCCCCAGTTTTGAAAGCAACCATCAATGCGGCGCAGCGAGGTATGGGAAGGTATTCGAAAACGATTTATCGTTGGCGTCAACATTGTCGTCGGTCAACTGCGGGTTAGCCGCGCCGTTCGGGCCGCCAAACAACAACAGCAGTTCAACGGAAATCACATCGTCGTTCAGGGCGCGACCGGTGAGTACGTTGGTGCCGTCGAAAAAGGTAGTTACCCCGGTTGTAGACACGCCCAGCACATCGGTTGCCAGGATTCCGGTAAAGGTGGCGGCATCCAAGCCAAGCGCGTTGGTCGTGTAGCCGGAGTTCAGCGCCAGCAGTTTTTGTTGAAATTTGGCGGCGAAGGCGCTGCCTTGTTGCGAGGGGATCGTTGTGTTAAAAGCATCCTTTTCAGCAGCAGCCACGAAAACGGTATTGATCGCCGGCCGGCCCATTTGATCTTCCTGCATATAAGTGGCGTCGTCGACCTTGTCGTCTTTGTCGCAGGAACTAAAGAAGACGCTCGCGGCAAACAGCGCATAAGCGGCAAATTGAAATATCTTTTTCATTCGTAGATGTTTAAAAATTAAATCGTTGACTTGGAAAGCGCAAGCATAAAGGCGCTCCCCGACTTGTTGGGATATGGAAAATAATCAGGAGGACTTGTTGATTACCTGAGTCGTGGGGCACGCCTAAATTTTACGTTTGCTCTCCACCCAGGTGTTCAGGCTGGCCGCGGCGCCCAGCATCGACTTCGGCACTTCCACCACCAGCGACAAAACGTTTGTGCCAGCGAAAGTATCCGAGCCGGGGTTGTTGAACCCAGTGGCCGTCCCGCCGATGATAGCGGTGTATTGAGTCAGGTCAAAAAAGAACGGATCGTCGCGCGGGCCGGCAAATACTTTCATGCCATTGGCGCTGCCGACCGTTGGGCTCGCGCCATAGGCCGTAATATTGGCAGAGACGCTCGGGCCGCCCGACTGAATTTTGCTGATGGTACCCGTGTTGTCCGGCCGGACCGGCCCATACACCTGAACCTTTCCGTCTTTAAAAGTCGCCTGGATCACCAGGTCTTCCACATTGTCGCCGGTATTGTCGATGTTAAATTCCAGCATTACTTGTTCGTCAAAACGGGCTGCGGAGGTGGCCGCAGGGTCGAGCAATCCTTGCGTATTGCAAACGAAAACCAGGTTATTGCTGTTCTCCGGGCTGGCAAAGGCGTAAAAATCGGTGATGTCGGAACTCGTAGAGCTAACCGCCGGAGCATCGATATGGTCGGCAGCAAAGAGCAAACCCATCGACGTGGCAATAGCCAGGCCGGTTGTAAGAAGCAGATTCTTCTTTTTCATGTTCAATAATGTTTGGTTGAAGAAATTTTATAAACATGAATACCTACGAAGCCCGGTGGGGTTTCGGATTTCCTTCGCTTAATTTTTTTTAAAAAAGAATGGGTACGTTTCAGCGTGCCAGCTGGGTAAGAACCATCGGCGCCAACTATTGGCGCAGCACCAACAATTGCATCATTTCGATGGCTGCTTGCCGCCCTTTTTTTCGAATAAAATCTCTGGGCGTATCGTCGCCGATTTCAAAAGTGATGCCTTCTGCGCCAAATTGGGTGAAAAACCAAGATTTCGATATGGGCTGGCTAATTTCAGAAGCTTCTTCTACTGGTTGATAGCCGGTCAAACTTTCTCGCAGGGCTTGCAACCAAAAATCTTTGAAGCCCGGGATACAACAGTTGGTATCGACGCTGGTGTAGTAAATGTCATTCCAAGTGGAGTGGAAATCCATCCCTAAAATTACTTGTTGCTTGCTTTCTGCTGTTGTTCGCACCACGTAATCGGCAATCTGCCGGGTTTCCGGCTGGTGATAATATGCCCAGTCCCGGTTCAAGTCAACCCCACCAGCGTTGTGGCGCCAATGCCCGAGATCCACACCATCAGGATTCAATATCGGAAATACCAAAACACGGTATTTCCTTCGAAAGGAATTTGCTAAAGGGCTGTTTTCCAGAATCGTTTCTACAAAGGGTTGCAGCGCCAAATAACCCGTCACTTCCGGTGGATGCTGCCGGCAAAACAGCACGATCATTTCTTTGGCCGGCGCACTATCGACCTGAATATCGATTATCGGCAAGGTTCTGTCCAACCGGCTTTTTCCGGCCTCCCTGAGTTGCACATCCGGATGCGCGGCCATAGTATTGCACCAATCCTGCACTTGCCGGGAATTCTGAATTTCTTGCGCAGCAACCCAAAGCGTATCGGCAGACAAGGAAAGACGAAAAACAGGCGCTTTCATGCTATCGGCTTGCACCATCAAACTGGAATCCATGGGCGCCCAATTTTGACCGTCACGACTTACTTTGGGAAAATAGCGGTGCTTGGCTTCGCTGTACTGAAATTCTAACCGAACAACCTGAGGCTCTGCCGACCAAATTTTGAACGCATACCAGGGGCTTGGATTGATCGGCCTGTTTTCCGGAGCGATATACACAATGAACGTGCTGTCGTCTTTTTGCCGAAAATCGTTGAGTCGTGCGCCGGCAAATTGGTTACTCACAAAAATGTCTTTTCCCGGCGCCCAGGTTTTTTTTACTTGAAATTGAATCGCGCGCGGCTTGGTATCCACCGGCCTTGGAAAGTCAAACGGCGTCGCTTGTTGGGCTTGACCGGCGCAGAGAAACAGGAGGAAAAAAACAGATGTCGGCAAGCCACCGGGGAATGGCCGGGACAAGCCGAAAAACGGCTTTTTGCGCAAATGCTTCAGTGTCATAACCTTAATACCCAAATATTTCAGCCAGCGTCAACTCCTTAACTTTCCCCAGCGTTTTCAAATATTGAAAATCCACAGCCTTGCGGTCGCCCAAAACCAGCCATTGGAAACGCCGGTTTTTGATGTACTGCTGTTGGTAGCGGATCAAGTCTTCGGGTTGTGCGGATTTCAGTGTTTGATAAATGTCCTGCCGCAGATCATGCCGAAATCCGCGGTCCAGGTTGGCGCGCCAGGTCCAATAAATATCGGAATGGGTGACTCTACTGGCTGCGATTTGTTTCAACACACTTTGGCGGGCGTGTTCCATTTGCGAATGGGAAATCGGCATGTTTTCGAGGATAGTCTGAAAGGCCAAAACAGCATCCCGTAATTTGTCGGGCTGCGTACCTACATAGGCCTGCAAAAAGTGCGAACGGTTGCGCCGCAGCGGATTGCTGGCATAGGCGTACGCCGAGTAAGCCAGGGCTTTGGACTCCCGGATTTCCTGAAAAACAATAGAGGAAAGGCCATACCCAAAATACTGGTTGTACCATTCGGAGTAAATAAATTCCTCCAAATTAAATCGTGGCGTGCCCCGGGAAAGCAGCAACAACTCAACTTGCACCGTGGGGAAATGCACAAAATATACCTTGTCTTGCCGTGCCGAAACCTCCCGGTACTTCCGCATAGGCAAGGGCGCGCGCAAGGGCGCTTCTGCGCGGTGGTATAGGCGGATTACCGGGGCAATCTGCCGGGCGGTACGGCGCCCCAGGTAAAAAATTTCATGGCGGAATGTAGGAAGGCTTTTGAGTAAGCCCACTAACTCTTCCGCGCCCAACGCATCCAATTCTGCCCGGGATAATTTATCCGTGTACGGATTCAACTTTCCATGCTTCCCGTAATGGAGCATGGCTTTAGTCAGCACGGTTCGTTTGTCTTTCTTGTTGTTTTCCCGGCGCTGCAGAATGTCCGCTTTGAGGTTTTCCAGCGCTGAAGGGTTAGGTTGCAGGTCGGCAAGCAGGTGCTCCATAAGCTCCATGCCAGCTTCAAACGCTTCGTTCAGCCCTGTCAGGCACAGGTACAGATGTTCATCTTTACAGCTGGCCGAAAAATGTACGCCCAGGCGGTAAAATGCTTGCTGCATTTCTTGCGGGCTATATTTCCGGGTACCCAAAAAACTCAGGTAGCTCGCCGCTACCGACAGGCGCCGGTCGCTGGTTTTGCCCATGTCGAAAATATAAAACAGCCGGAAAACTTGACTGTTCGGCTGTTGCACCGCTTTGAGCCGGATTTTCGGACTGATTCGGGCATTTTTTATCAGGCTTTTGTAATCGACAAATTCAGGGGCTATTTCCGGTGTGCCTTGTTGCAGAAAATTTTGCCCGAAACTTGAGGCGTCGGTGCGGTTGAGCTCAACGGGGGTGATGGCGGGCTTTTCCACTTTCATGACCGATTGGTCGTCGCCATGATGTTTGTACACCACGGCATAGTTGTCCGGGCGAAGGTGCTTTCTCGCAAAATCCACTACATCGGCCTTCGTAACGGCGCTCAATTTTTCCCAACGACCGATCATTTCCGACCAGGGGATGCCCAGAATGTACGCCGATGTGATGGCTCCGGCCCGGCCTTGATTTTTTTCAAACTCTCTGATCTCACTGAGTTTTAGGTCTTTGACTACCGCTTCCGGCAGCCAGTCTTCAAAATCGCCTGTTTGTAAACGCTGAATTTCCTGCATTAAAAGTTGTTCCACAGCCTCCAACGATTGCCCTTCCCGCGGCCGGGCATGCAATACCAGGCTACTGTAGTCTTCATAAATTCGAGGGTAAGCGAAGGCCTCCAGCACTTGTTGTTGCTGTAGCAAGTTGAGGTCGAAAAGGCCTGCTTGGTGGTTGTGTAAAATACCCGCCACCAGCGCCAGCATCATGGCTTCCTCTGAATTTCCGCCGGCAAAGCGCCAACCCATTTCAATCCACTCCGATTCCTGGCCGTACACATCTTTTTGAATCCGCTGATGTAGTTCGGGCTGGGGTTCGAATTGGAAAGGCGGAAGTTTGTTAGGCTGGTAATGGCCAAAATACCGTTCTGCCAGCAGGACAGCCTGCTCCGGGTCGAAGTCGCCGCACAGGACGATCCCGATGTTGTTGGGCACATAGTACCGGTTAAAAAACCGATAAATATTGGTCTGGGAGGGGTTCTTGAGGTCTTCGCCGCGCCCCAGCGTGGTTTGTGTGCCGTAGGGATGGGTAGGGGTCAGCGATTCCTGAAGCGCTTTAAGTGATTTTCGGAAATCGCGGTCCTGGCTGATGTTGTATTCCTCAAAAACAGTTTCCAGTTCTGTATGAAACAGCCGGAGAATAGGGCGGCGGAAGCGTTCGCTTTCCAGGGCAAACCAGCGTTCCAGCTCGTTCGAGGGGATATCGTTTACATAAACTGTTTGTTCTACCCAGGTATAAGCGTTGGTGCCTTTGGCACCGATGGCGCTCACCAGTTTGTCGTATTCGTTGGCCGCCACGTACTTTGCCGCTTCGGAGGAGAGCCGGTCGATTTCGGCGTACAGTTCTTTTTTCCGGTTGGGGTCTTGTTCGGCGCGGTGTTGCTCGTACAGTTGTTCAATCCGGTCGAGCAGTGGTTTTTCCCGCTCCCAGTCGAGGCTACCCAGGCGGTCAGTGCCTTTGAACATCATATGCTCGAAATAATGGGCCAGGCCGGTGGTGTCGGCGGGGTCGTGTTTGGAGCCTGCCCGAACGGCAATTTCGGTATACACCCGGGGTTCGTCCTTATTAACAGATAAAAACAGCCTCAGGCCGTTGCCCAGGGTATATTGCAGAACCTGGATGGGGTCGCCGTTTACAGTATCGAACGAAATTTTGGCAGGTGCGTATGAAGTCATAATAGTGTTGCTAATGAGAAAGGGCAAAATTAGGGCTATTCAGCCAGACGGCCCCACAACCCGACAGGCAATACAACAAACCGGCGCATTTTGTTTTGCCCGCCAATTGAATTATTCTTGCCGGGAAAACCCGCGCCGGGCTTTCAAATTCTTTGAACCTTACCTCGCCGAACGACTTATGCGAAAAGGCATCCTGCTTTGCGCCTTGCTATTGGCCGGTTTGCCCGGAGTATTCGGCCAATCCGACCGGGAAAAATGCGCACCAACCCTTCGTTTGCAGCTGCGTAGCACGGAAAAAATGTTGATTCAGTTGGTCATAACCGACTTGGAGGACTTTCGAAAAAAAACATCCGCCTGGTCTGGCGAACTGGAGTGGGTGGCCGCTTATCCGCCTGCCAATATTGCCGTGGTGCGCTGCTCCTACGATTTTTTGCTTCAGCAAATTTTACCCTTGCCGGAAGTGCGCTTTGCCGACCGAGGGGCAGAGCAAGCCCAAGTCGAACTGCCGGTGCCGGGACACAACCTATCGGCAAATCGAATCGGCGCCTTGCACGCCCGTTATCCCGACTGGAATGGCGCTGGCCGAACTGTTTCGATCAAAGAATTTTTGTTTGACACCTTAGACGTCGATCTCCGGGGAAGGGTAGGGCCTGCGCTTAGCGGCGCAAAAAAGGTGGACCCGCACGCGGCCGTGATGGCTACCCTGATTGGCGGCGCCGCCAACTCCGGCAGGGCTGGGCAGGGGGTAGCCTGGGCCGCCCGGCTGACGCCGGCTGATTTTGCCGGCCTGCTTCCCGATGCTGATTCGATGTACAGCCAATGGGATATTTCTGTTCAAAACCACTCCTACGGACTCGGAATTGAAAACTATTACGGCGCCGGGGCATTGGCCTACGACCAAAGCGTTTGGTTGCGGCCCAATTTGCTACACGTGTTTTCAGCAGGCAACCTGGGCGATTCCAGTGCGCAAACAGGTGTCTTCGCCGGCCTGAAAGGTTTTGCAAACCTCAGCGGCAACTTTAAAATGGCCAAAAATGTCGTGCTCACAGGAGCCATAGATTCTTTTGGCCAACTGCTGCCGTTTAGCTCGCGGGGGCCGGCATACGACGGCCGCATCAAACCCGACTTGGTCGCTTTCGGGCAAGACGGCAGCTCGGGAGCCGCCGCCTTGGTGTCCGGAACAGCTGCCGTATTGCAGCAAGCATACGCCAGCCAGCACCACGACAGCCTTCCGCCGGCAGCCCTGGTGCGGGCATGGCTCCTCCAGGGCGCCGATGATCTGGGGGCGCCTGGGCCGGATTTTTTCACGGGCTTCGGAAGCCTGAATGCGCTGACCAGTGCGCGCGTGCTCGATGCCGGGCATTATTTGATGGCTGAGATGACCGGCCAGGATAGTTTTTTTGTTGACGTTGCAGTGCCGGCCGGCAGTCGCAGGTTTAAAATTACGCTTGCCTGGGATGATCCTCCCGCCCAGGCGGGCGCCGCCGTGGCCTTGGTGCACGACCTCGATTTAGAGGTGTTAGCGCCAAACGGTAAGCGGTTTCAGCCCTGGGTGTTGCGGCCGGTTCCGCATCCGGATTCGCTGCGATTGCCTGCAGCGCCTGGGCAAGATTCGTTGAACACGGTAGAACAGATTGGGCTGCCCAATCCGGCGCCAGGTATTTACCGGGTAATCGTGAAAGCCCGAAAAGTATCGGCTGGCGGGCAAAAATTTGCGCTGGCCTACCATTCGTACCCTGCGGATACCTTCGAGTGGGATATGCCTGCGCGCACCGATGCCTTGGTGGCCGGCCAGTCGACGGTGCTGCAGTGGTCGCAGGCCTTGCAAGATTCGACGGGGCGCTTGGAGTTCCGACAAGTTGGCCTTTCCAGTTGGGAACTGATCGACACGGCGGTGGCTTTAGCGCCGGCCTATTACCGCTGGACGCCGCCCGACACTGCGGCGCTCTTGCAATTGCGCCTGAAAGCCGATGGGCGGCATTTTCTCAGTGACACTTTTGCTGTTGGCCCCGAGCTGCACCTGCGAACCGGTTTTTTTTGTCCGGATTCTACCTTGGTGTTTTGGAATGCTGCCGGCTCCGGCTGGATGTATCAGCTGTGGGGCCTCGGCGATCGGTATTTAGAACCCCTGCTTGTTTCAAGCGACACCTTCGCTGTGGTGCCGCGCGCAACCTTTCCGCAAACCCGTTGGGCCGTTTCTCCTGTTTTAGCTATGGGCTGGACGGGCTTGCGGAGTGGAGCCGTGGATATTTCCCAGCAAGGCCTGGACTGTTACCTGCGGAATTTTTTGGCGGAAAAGTTAACCAGCCGGACAGCGCTGCTGCGGCTCGAGCTGGGGACTACTTATGGCCTGGAACAGATAATAATTGAAAAGTGGGAGCCTGCATCCGGCTTTCTTCCTTTGACCAAATGGGCGCCGCCGTTTTCCGGGCTACGGTTTGAAGCGGAAGACCCCAACCCTGTCCCCGGCCTGAACCGCTACCGGGCCAGCCTCGTACTTGGGGCGAATGCCGGCCGGTACCAAAGCGATACACTTGACCTGTTTTTCAGCAAGCCGGAGGGGGGAATCTGGGTATTCCCCAACCCGGTAGATGGAAACCGGCAAGTCCAGATCGTTTTACCGGAATTACCCGAAGCGGCGGTTTTTGTGATTTTTGATATGCTCGGACGCCAGTTGTTGGCGATGCAACCCGAATCTGAACTTCTAACCATCGAGCTGCCGGCGCTTCCCCCCGGGTGTTACCCTTGCGCTTTGATGCAAAACGGCCGGCGGTTGTGCACGGGAAAAATTCTGGTTGGTCGCCCGTAGAAGGAAATGTATAAAAAGCCGCAACAGCACTCAATCATCGAATCGAGTTGGGTGGGCGTTTGTAAACATTAAAAGGCCCTTCCTGCGCTAAAGCAGGAAGGGCCTTTTATAATTTTTTTTGCCCGAGGCGAGGTGATTAGTACAAGTAAGCCAGTGCGGTTTTGTCGTTGGCGTTGAACGGCCGGTTGGTTGTGGCGCTCAGGCAAGCCAGCATCCAGGAATTCGGGTCAACGCCCGTGGGTGTTCCTGGAATATGAACGGCGCCTACGCCGGTAGTTTCCTGGCCTTCGTTGCCGCCGGTGCCGCAGCTGTACGAGCGGTTCATGTAGTCGGTGTGCCGGAAGCCGATGCAGTGGCCCATTTCGTGGGCGATCACCGTGGTCATAAAGCCTGCGCTGTAGTTGTTGTACGTTTTGGCGTACTTGATTTCCGGATACGGATTGCCCCCGCTGGGGAAACCTGCCGAAGCAATGTACTGCCCAGTGTTGACCACCCGGATGTTGATGTTGCCGCCGCCGCCGCTGCCGCCGCGAACGAAGGTGAGCGACAGGTTCTCGGCATTGTACCGGGCAATAGCGGCATCGATAGCGCTGGAAAGCCCGGCCGTAATGTTGCTGCCGCTGGTGGAAACTACAATGGTCCGCGGCGTTCCAGTAACGAGGTTGAAGGTGCGGTACTGTTCGGAGTTGCCAACAATCAGCGTGGGCAGATCGCTGTGCGTGTTTCCTTCCAGGTCTTCATTGGTTAAGAAAATGTCGCCTTCAACGATGTAACCACCGTCGGCGGCAAAAGCATTTTCAGGATTAAAGCCGAGCTTGGCAATTTTTTGCTGGATGTCCAGAGACAATCCCTGCGTTTGGTTAAGGTCGTCTTGTTTGCTCGCACAGGAATTCAAACCGGCAACAAAAAGAGCCAAAACGGCGATTGAAAAGAGGTGTTTGATCATACACAGTAAGATTGAAAAGTGAACGATTAAGTTTTACGAATGGACAAATGTATAAAACTTTCGTTCACGATAATCTGCTGTGAAAAATTATTGTTTTCCGGGCTTTGGAGGCGGCAAACAATCATTCTTAATTTATTGAAAATCAAGATAAATCTGGGTATGAAGCAAATCATCCACGGTTTCCCGCCGGCGGATTAAATGGGCTTTTCCCTGAAAAAGCAGCACTTCTGCGGGCCGCGGGCGGGAGTTGTAGTTGGAGGCCATCATCCAGCCGTAAGCGCCGGCATTGTAAAAACAGAGGATGTCGCCTTCAACGACCTCGGCGATCCGGCGGTCGCTGCCGAAGGTGTCCGTTTCACAAATGTTGCCCACTACGGTGTAAATCCTCGGCTTGAATTGCGGCTCGGTGACGTTGACAATTTTGTGGTAGGAGCCGTAAAACATAGGCCGGATCAGGTGGTTGAGGCCGGTATCGAGGCCGACAAAAACGGTCGAGGTTGTTTGTTTTACCAGGGTGCAGCGGGCAAATAAATAGCCCGAAGCGCTTACCAGAAATTTTCCGGGCTCGAACATCAGCGTGAGCTCGCGGCCGTACTCCTGGCAAAATTCGGCGAAGCGCGCGCTGAGTTTTTCCCCCAGTTCCTCCACATCGGTTTCAATATCATCGGGTTTGTACGGCACTTTAAAGCCGCTGCCCAGGTCGATGTATTTCAAATCGGGAAACTTCCGGGCCGCCTCAAACAGGATTTCCGCGCCGCGCAGAAACACATCCACATCCAAAATATCCGAACCGGTGTGCATGTGCAGACCCTCAATTTTCAGCCCCTGACTTTCCACTACGCGTAGCACGTGCGGCAGTTGGTGGATGCTGATCCCAAATTTGGAGTCGATGTGGCCTACGCTGATGTTCTCGTGGCCGCCCGCCATGAGGTGCGGGTTGATGCGGATGCAAACCGGGACATTTTTGTGGTGCAGGCCCCAGGTTTCCAACATAGGAATGGCATCGATGTTGACTTTTACCCCCAGCCGCACGGCCGCTTCGTATTCATCGGCCGCCGCAAAATTGGGGGTATACAAAATATCCTCCGGGGCAAACCCCACCTTTAGTCCCAACTGCACCTCCTGGATCGACACGCAGTCGAGCCCGGCGCCCCACTGGTGAAACAGCCGCATCACGTTCATATTGGTCAGCGCTTTACAGGCATAATGGATGCGCAGGTTGGGATAGGTAAACGCCCGGGTGATGCGGCGGTATTGTTGTTCCATCACCGCAGCGTCGTACACATACAAAGGCGTGCCGTAGGTTTTGCACAATTCGAGCGGGTCGATTCCGCCGGTCAGCAAGTATTTTCCGTTGACGAGTTCCAAGGTGTAAAAGGTTGATTTTTATTAAAAAGTCCGCAAAAGTAGCGACTCCGCAGCAATAAAAATTTTGTGGGAAGACACCATTCCAGGCGCTATCCGCATCTTTACCCGCGTATGACCGAAGCCGCGCTCATCCAACAGCTGAAATTTCAGGACCCGGCCGCCCAAAAATGGCTGTACGACCGCTATGCCCCGCTCATGTTGGCGGTGTGCCGGCGGTACCTGAAATCGCGCGAGGATGCCGAGGAAGCGCTGGTGAGCGGTTTTTACAAAGTATTTTCCAACATCGACCGTTTTGCCGGCAGCGGTAGTTTCGAAGGCTGGATTCGGCGGATCATGGTGAATGAAGCGCTGATGCTCCTGCGAAAGGCCCAACCCCTGGTTTTTCCCGGCGACGATCACCCCGGCTTGCACCATCAGGAAGACGGGTTTTCCGTGGAGGCGCAGCTCTCCGCCCGCGAAATCATGAACCTGCTCGATCAGTTGCCCAATGGCTACCGCACCGTTTTTAATTTGTATGTCATTGAAGGCTACAAACACCAGGAAATTGCCGATCTTTTGGGCATCAGCATCAATACCAGCAAGTCGCAACTGATCCTAGCAAAAGACAAAATGAAACAACTGTTGAAAGCCAAAGGCATCGTTCAGGGGTAGTAACTTTCTCCCGGACCAGCCTGATAAAATGTACAAACCGTGCCCGATCTGTTCGAATTTTTTAAAGAAAACGCCGCCCAACTGCACGAGCAACCCTCGGAGCAGGCCTGGAAAGTGTTGCACGACCGGTTGGAAAAACAGCGGAAGCGCCGCCGCCGCCAGCTCCGGTTTCTACAACTGGGCGCCGCCGCGCTGACGATTCTGTTGCTGCTGCTGGCTGCCGGACTGGTTTGGTATTTTACCCACCTGCAAACGCGGTAAACCCGCTTGCCATCCGGTAAATCTCCCTACCTTGCGGGCGTTTTTCACACCGAGTTACGTTCCGCTTACCAGCCATGGCAAAATCCGGCAAACACCGTCCGACATCTAAATATTCAAAAAAACAAGGCGCTGCCGCCACCGCTTCTTCCGCCGCCGAACCGGCCCGCGACTACCTGGAGCGACCGCCGGTTCAGCATGCTTCCGACCACTTGTTCAAAAAAATCTTTTGGGGCCTGGCCATCCTGGGCTTCGTTGCGCTGGTCGGTTTGTCGTTTGGCAGCGGCATCAATGCCGACGACCGCTTTCAGTCGGATTACAGCGCCAAACTGGTAAACTATTACAGCACCTTCGGCCGCGACACCGCCGCGCTCAACGTCCCGGAGGGCTTTATGCACCTGTACGGCGGTTTTTTCGAAATCGTCACCGGCTTTACCAACAAAGCCCTGGGCGTCACCGACGCCGATTTGACCTACCACCACGTGCGCCACGCTACCAGCGCCGTGCTGGGCTGGATAGCCATCCTGTGTGCGGCCTTGCTGGCACAGCTGATTGCCGGTTGGCGGGCCGGGGTTATCGCGCTGACGATTTTACTGCTGTCGCCGCGTTTCGTCGGCCATTCACTGATGAACCCGAAGGACATCCCCTTTGCAGCGGGCTATATGATGTCTATTTACAACATGGCGGCGGTGTTGACCCGGATGCCCAATCCCAGGCGCTGGAACATTGCCGGCCTGGTTGTCGGCCTGGCCATCGCCCTGGCCATGCGCGCGGGCGGTTTGCTCAACTTTGTGTACCTGTTCTTTTTTTCAGGACTCTTTTTCGTGCTGAAAAACGGTTGGGGAAATTTGTTCAGGAGCCAGGCGGTGGGCCGGTACGCGCTCGTCATTTTGGGCGCGGCAGTGGCCGGTTATGTGGGCGCCTTGTTGTTTTGGCCCTTCGGCTTGCAAAAACCGCTGAGCAACCCCCTGTTTGCCCTGGAGAAATTTTCCGCCTACGAAATCGCCATCCGGGTGTTGTACCAGGGTGAAAATATCAAATCGGATCACACGCCCTGGCATTATCCGCTGGTGTGGATTGCCAATACGATTCCGCTGGCTGCCTTGGGCGGCTTCCTGGGCAGTCTGGCTTTGTTGCCCCGGCTGCTGCGCCGCTACCAGCCGCTTTGGATCGGAGTGGTCCTGTTCGCCGCTATTTTTCCGGTGGTTTATATCATTTACAAAGACTCCAACTTGTACGACGGTTGGCGCCAGCTGAGTTTTGTTTATCCCGCGCTGGCCATCGCCGCCGCCCTGTTTTGGAACGAGTTGTTTGAAATTTTTTCTGCAAAAAAAACCTACCAGTACGCTCTTTCCGCAGTGTTGGCCCTTTTGTTGGTCGATGCAGGCGCATTTATCGCACAAAACCCGAAAATCCCCTACATCTATTTCAACCCGCTGGCGGGAGGGGAAAAAGGCGCCTACGGCAAATTCGAAACCGACTACTGGGGCCTGAGCGTCCGGCAAGGCATCGAATGGATGGAACAACAGGGCATTCTGAAGCCCGACATGCAGGAGAAGGTCATCATCGCCACCAACATGTATTACCCGGCAGCAAAATTGCTCGCCAAATACGGCGACAAAGTGACGCTAAAGTACCTGAAGTGGGAACGCCGTTGCGACGACGCCTGGGACTACGGCCTTTACCCCACGCGCTTTATCGACGGCGATGCGCTCCAAACTGGCAAATGGCCACCCGACAATGCCGTGCACACCGTCATGGCCGGCGGCGCGCCCATTCTGGCCGTACTCAAAGACAGCAACAAAAACTGTGCGCTCGGTATGGCCGCACTCCAACTCGGCGATTACAACAGCGCGATCGAACGCCTGCGAAAAGAAGTGGAAACCGTGCCCGACAACGAACTGGCCTGGGCCAACCTTGCGCAGGCCTACCTGAACACCAACCAATTGGAAGAAGCCAAAGCGGCGGCGGAAAAAGTACTGAGCATTTATCCCGACGACGTACAGGCCAACAACCTGATCGGTTTGTACTGGATGAACAAAGGCGACGCCGCGCAGGCCATCGGCCAGTTTGAACGGGCGCTCAAAGGCGAACCTTCCAACCCGGCCGCCTACTATTACATGGCTACTATCGCGCAGCGACAGGGCGACAATCAAACGGCGCTCACCCACTTGCGCAAAGCGATCGAGATTGCGCCTACATTCAAACCAGCTTACGAGTTTTCAGCCCTCATCTACGAGTCTATGGGCAATACCTCTGCTGCGGAACAGCTCCGGGCGATTATCCAGCAGATGAATTAACATGAGTCATCCCGAATTTTACTGGCATCCCGATTCTATTTTTGATAGAAAAACAGCGCCCGAATAGATTTTCGACAGGATGAACAAGATTTCCAGGATTTTGTAAAGGCGGCAGAGCCGCCTTCGATGGTTTGGTCGGCAAAGCCGACCAAACCATCAATCTTGTTTATCCTGTCGAAAAAGTCTTGTCACAGCGTGTAACCCGGTTGTCTGGGTTCTCTGAAAAATTCAGAGGGATGACTCATGTAAATCACTCGAGCAGAATTTTTCGGGTACTCTGCTGGTTGCCGGCCTGCAACTGTACGATCAGGTACCCGTTTGGCATACCAGAGGTTTCCAGTTTTAAAAAATGGGGACCGGCGGCAGGCGCTCCCTCGTCAAACTCGCCCAACAGGCGTCCCGATGCGTGGAAAATCCGGATGCGAACGGCCTGTTTTTCTTCAAGTTGATAGTTGATGAGCAGCTCGCCCGAAGTCGGGTTGGGCGTTACCAGCAAACGCAGCGGGTTGGCGACCGCCTGTTCGTGCACGGCGCTGGTAGGCCTGCGCCACCAAACGCGATAGGCTGCCGGCGTGGCGGCGCTGGGGATGTTGGTGAAAAAAATATTGGCTTGCGGACTTTTTATTCCTCCGAAAATATACCCAAGCAGAACCGAGTCGCCCGAAAATTCGTCCATCCGGAGCACGCCATTGGCATACGCCGGCAGCCCGGGGTTGGGGATGAATTCGGCGCCGGCGCCCAACAATTCGGGTAGTTCTACCGGAAGTTTTACCTCCTCCAGCCGCCCGTCGGCATAGCGCGTCACGCGGGCAATGGTACGCACAAAAGGCACATTGTCGTCTTGCACCAATTGGCCTGCGGCGTCGAGGGTATACTGCGCCATGCCGCCGAAAAACACCGTATGCATTTGGTTTTCAGCGGCTTGGTAAAGTTGTGCATGTGCGCAGTGGTAGTGGTTGAGGTATTGGAAAAACCCTGGTTGGGGCGTATAGCCGCTGGTATCGATATCCACCGGGTGTAACCAGGGGACATCCTGCGCCACCTGAAACACCCCGGAAAAAGCCGTGAGGCCAGGCTGGCCATTGGGGAAAATCTGCGCCGCCATGTTGTAATCGCGCCGGTGGAGTTGATCGGCATTTTTCCATTCCCGGTAGTTGCCGATGGAAAGGCTGGCGCCCGTGTTTTCAATTGTGAATATCCGGATAGCATCGGTGTACGTCTGGGTAAAAGTCGGGTGGTTCATGGGGTTGTACCGGCCGTCGAAGCGCTGCCCGCCGACGAGGTAAAACGCCCCTCCCAGCTCGGCCAGCTGCCCGCCCGTAACCGCCATGCGCTGGTCGTTTAGCGCAAGAAAATAGGGTTTTAAGTCGCTGGCGCCTTGCTGGATCGCCTGAATCAAACCGGACACCTGCACGGCCAACAACCGCGGGTGGGTGATGTGCTCGGCCGCCGTGGCGCTGTACCCATAGCCGCCGATGAGGTACAAGACATCGCCTTTGCGGCTAAATTCCAGATTAGTACTGCTCAACTGCTCGGCAATAGCAGCGGGCAGGCTGGTCAATGGAGCCGACCACGACTGGCCGGTTTCCGGGTGCAGCACATAAACGCGGTCGTTCTGGCCGGCTTCATCAAAAGCCGCAAAGGGCTGGCGCTGGTGCAAGCCGTCTTTTCGGCCGCCCATCAATAGCCAATGCCCTTGCCATTCGGTAATGGCGAAGGACTGTAAGCCGGGCGCCCCCGAAATGGGCAGGAGCTCGAGGCGAAGTGAAAAATCGGTTTGTGCAGGGCCCGTCACAGGGGTAAAAAATAGTGCAATCAGAAAAACATTGAGCAGGAAACGGAACATGTTTTAAAAGTTTTGTGAGCAATGCAGGAGGGCTTGAGTGAACTAAAAAAAACAAACCGGCCTTTGCAAAATTGCCCGGATTAGATCGATCCGCCTGGGGGAAAACAAGGCACTTTTGGTGTTTTTCAGGGTTTGTTACCCGGCAGGCTGGCAAAAGGAATAGACCAAAATGCAAACGGGAAAAATCTATCTTTGCCTCCCTTCAAACTGCGCCACCAATTGGCTTACGAGTAAATTTTTATGGATAAAAAAGTACAGATTTTACGCGAAAAACTGGCTGAGGCCAAACTTGGCGGCGGCCAGGCCCGCATCGATGCACAGCACAAAAAAGGCAAACTCACTGCCCGCGAACGCGTTCATTTCCTGCTGGATGAAGGTTCTTTTGAAGAAATCGGCGCACTGGTCACGCACCGCAGCACCGATTTTGGTATGGCGGAACAAATTGTGCTCGGCGATGGCGTGGTCACCGGATACGGTACCATCGGCGGCCGGCTGGTGTATGTTTTCGCGCAGGATTTTACCGTTTTCGGCGGCTCGCTCTCCGAAACCCACGCTGAAAAGATTTGTAAAATCATGGACCTCGCCGTCCAAAATGGCGCCCCGCTCATCGGCCTGAACGATTCGGGTGGCGCCCGTATTCAGGAAGGCGTGAGCTCGCTGGGCGGCTATGCCGATATTTTTTACCGCAACGTACAGTCGAGTGGGGTAGTGCCGCAAATTTCCGCCATCATGGGCCCCTGCGCCGGCGGCGCGGTGTACAGCCCGGCTATGACCGATTTTATCATCATGGTGGAAAACAGCTCGTACATGTTCGTCACCGGCCCCAACGTGGTCAAAACCGTCACCAACGAAACGGTGACCAGCGAAGAACTCGGGGGCGCCACTACCCACGCCAGCAAGTCGGGCGTCACCCACCTGGTGGCCTCCAACGATGTGGATTGTGTGGAGCAGATCAAACAACTGCTCCGTTACCTGCCGCAAAATTGCGAAGACAAACCGCCGCGACTGGCCTACGAACTCGGCGATGAGTTCCGGCCGGAGCTCGATAGTATCGTGCCCGAAAACGCCAACCAACCCTACGACATCAAAGACGTGATCCGCGGATTGGTAGACGCCGACTCGTTTTTTGAAGTGCACGAGCAGTTCGCCGAAAACATCGTCGTCGGTTTTGCCCGCCTGGCCGGCCGCAGCATCGGCATTGTGGCCAACCAACCCATGAGCCTGGCCGGGGTGCTCGACGTTAATTCTTCGAAAAAAGGCGCTCGTTTTGTGCGCTTTTGCGACTGTTTCAATATCCCCTTGTTGGTGCTGGAGGATGTTCCGGGTTTCTTGCCCGGCACCGATCAGGAGTGGAACGCCATCATTACCAACGGTGCCAAGTTGTTGTACGCATTTTCGGAAGCGACGGTACCACGGGTAACGGTGATCACCCGCAAAGCCTATGGCGGCGCTTACGACGTGATGAACTCCAAGCACATCGGGGCCGACATGAATTTTGCCTGGCCCAACGCCGAAATCGCCGTAATGGGCGCTAAGGGCGCTTCGGAAATTATTTTTAAAAAAGAAATCGACGCGGCAGACGACCCGGCAGCCAAATTAGCAGAAAAGGAACGGGAATACGCCGACACCTTTGCCAACCCCTACCGGGCGGCAGCGCGTGGCTTCATCGACGAGGTGATCGAACCCCGCGAAACGCGTCGGAAATTGATCAAAGCTTTTGCTATGCTGGAGCATAAGGCCGTAGCCCGACCCAAACGCAAACACGGCAATATTCCACTCTAACCCATGCGCACCCTCGTTTTTGCTACCAACAATCCGCACAAAGCCCGCGAAATCGAACAGATTTTAGGCTCGGGGTACGTGATCAAAACACTGAAAGACATCGGCTGCCTGGAGGAAATTGAGGAAACGGAACCGACGCTGGAGGGCAATGCCTTGCTCAAAGCCCGGTATGTGCGCGACCGCTACGGCTACGATTGCTTTTCGGAAGACACCGGCCTCGAAGTCGAAGCCCTGGATGGCGCTCCAGGGGTACACACCGCCCGTTTCGCCGGCCCGGAACGCGATCCGGAGGCCAACATTGCCTTGCTCCTGGAGCAATTACGCGACAAACCTTCGCGCCGGGCGCAATTCCGGACGGTGATTGCCGTGGTCCAGGAAGGGAAAGAAACGCTACTGGAAGGTGTTTGTACCGGAAAAATTGCCACCGAGAAACGGGGCGCCGGCGGCTTCGGGTACGACCCCGTTTTCATCCCGGAGGGTTTTGAAAACAGCTTTGCCGAGTTGGGCGAGGCGGTGAAAAACCGGGTGAGCCATCGGGCGCGGGCGGTGCAAAAATTGGTGGAATTTCTTCCCTAGTCATCGCACCGGTTTTCGGGCTTCCATGGCCACGGCGTGTACAAACCGGAACTCCTGTTCCACGCTTTTAAAATGCGGGTCTTCGCAATCGTTGAAGGTAGCCAAACGGATTTCCGAAAAACCGGCTTCGGCCAGCTCCGCTGCCATCGAATGGGCATCCCACATCCACTGATGCCGGTCGCTGATAAACAAGGCGACAAATTTGTCTTTCCAGCTTCGGTTGGATTTAAGTTGCCCCAGCAGGGCGTCCTGTAAAAAGATAAGTGATGCATCGGGGCGGCCTTCATCCAGCTGTTGCAAGTAGGTTCGGGCGTTATGTTCGAGATCGGGCACCACACACCTGAAAATGCCGCCGGGTTTTAAAATATGAAACGTGTTTTTGAGCGCCAGCCGAAAGTCTTCTAGCGAGAGGTGTTCGAGCACATGCGAGCAATACACCCCCGAACAAGCGTTTTCTGTACAGCCGGGTAAGCCTTTCAAGATGTCGCCGAAAACTACATTTTCCGGAAACCTTGTTCGTAAAAATCGCCCCAGCACGGCGTTGAGAAAAAAGTTGTTTTGAACAATCAGGGAGGGCGAGCCATCGTAGTTGCGCCAATCAGGCGGAGCGCAGAAGCCGCAGCCGTAGTTTACGTACATGGGAGGTGGGTTTTATGTGTTACCGGTAAACACTACCCACAAAAGTAACCAGATCGGCAAACCTGCATCTGGAGAATTTTCAGGCTTTTTCCAACGTGAGCCCAAAGGTAGAGCCCTGCCCCAATTTGCTGCGCACATTGATGCTTTGCTTGTGGGCTTCGATGATGTGTTTGACAATGGCGAGGCCCAAGCCCGTGCCGCCGGCATCGCGCGAGCGGCTTTTGTCGGCCCGGAAAAACCGGTCGAACACGTGGGGCAGGTGTTCGGGCGCCATGCCGATGCCGTTGTCGCTTACTTCCACGAGAATGTAGCTGTCCATGTCGTAAAAGCTGACTTTGGTAGTGCCTTCGGGGCGGCCGTATTTGATGGAGTTTTGGACGAGGTTGAGCAGCACCTGGCGGATGCTTTCTTTGTCGGCCCGGACGCGGAAGTGTTGGTTGGCGCCTTCTTTGAAACTCAGGCGGATGTGGCGTTCGGCGGCTTTCATTTCCATGTCGGCAAAAACCTCCTCGGTGAGGTCGCGAAGGTCAAAATCTTGCACTTCGAGCACCATTTGTCCCGATTCCAGCTTGTTGATGGTTTCCAGGTCTTCCACAATCGCTTGCAGGCGGTCTACATTTTTGGCGGCCCGCTGGAGGTATTGTTCGTTCACCTCGGGGTCGGCGAGCGCCCCGTCGAGCAGGGTGTGGATAAAGCCTTGTATGTTGAAAATCGGGGTTTTCAGTTCGTGCGACACATCGCCGATAAACTGCCGGCGGTAGGCGGCCAGTTTTTCCAGTTCATCCAGCTCGCGGTTGTGTTCTTCCGCCCATTTGCTGACCTCCTGTTCCACGTTGTCGAGGATGTTGCTCGACATTTGGATTTTTCCCGCCTTAAAGTCGCTGGAGAGTTTGTGGCGGTGGATGACCTTGTAGATCAGCTTGATTTTCCGGAAAATGTAATACCGGATAAAAAAGTAATTGGCAAAAAAAATACTGGCGAAAATCGCAAGTCCAAGCCCCAGCAATTCTTGCTGGGAGAATCTGCCCGAAACCAGCAGTAGCCCCATAATGCCAGCCGTAGCAGCTGCGGTGGCCACCAGGGTGAGTTGCTGCGGACTTTGATTTTTGAACATGGGCGCTGTGCGCTTTTTGAGGCAAGATAAGGCGGGCCGGCGCAAAAGGCGGGTTAGAACTCAAATTTATACCCGATGCCTTTCATGGTTTTGATGTACTGATCGCCCAGGCGTTCGCGGAGTTTGCGGATGTGCACATCGATGGTGCGGTTGCCGACAATCACATCGCGGCCCCAAATTTTGTCAAAAATTTCTTCGCGGGTAAAAACACGCCCGGGCTTCGAAGCCAAAAGCCACAGGATTTCAAATTCTTTCTTGGGCAGTTCAATGGACGTTTCGCCTCGGAAAACCAGCATTTTCAGGCGGTCGATAACCAGGTCGTGTACGCGGAGGGCGTCTTCTTCCTCTTCTTGCCGGTTGGCCCGGCGCAGCAGGGCGTTGATACGGCTGATGAGCACGCGCGGTTTGATGGGTTTGGTGATGTAGTCGTCGCCGCCGACATCGAGGGCTGTGATGTGGGAAAAGTCTTCGTCGCGCGCCGTGAGAAAGGCAATCGGTTTTTGGGCGAAGTCTTTTTTTTGGCGGAGGATCCGGCAGGTTTCAATGCCGTCGAGTTCGGGCATCATGATATCCAGGACGATGAGGTCGGGCATTTGTTGCTCGGCCACTTGAATGGCTTGCCGGCCATCGTTGGCAGTGAGGACTTCATAGCCTTCTTTGCGCAGGTTGTACCGCAAAAACTCCAGGATATCCGGCTCGTCGTCGACGATGAGTATCTTTTTCGCCGGCTGGTGTTCTTTCATGGTAGTGTAGTTTTGCGCAAAGGTAGGTTTCGGCTTTTGGGCAGGGCGGTTACTGGTGGATTAAGTTAGTGTTAAGCTTTTTAAGCTCACCCTCCGGCGCAAGCGCTCGGAATTGCAAAAATAAGGTAATCGGGGGCATTCAAAGTGCCTGGTTTCATTTGCCACAACCAGATCATCGATATACCCAATTTGCCTACTTTCGCTGTTGCATCAACCGAAACCAAACCATGCAACCTTCCCCATCCGCGATGGAAGCATTCAACTGGGACGATATTCTCGACGATATTGCCGAACAGCGTGCCGTACTCCTCCTGGGCCACAATTTTTCGCCGTTGTTGGG
>CAZVZH010000012.1:0-43009 GCA_964630705.1 uncultured Saprospiraceae bacterium
GCTACGGCCACAGCTACTTCATGGAGAAGGCGAAGGCCCACGAGGAGCCGGAAGAGCTGTGGAAGGAGCTGGGCGCAGCCGGGTTCCTGGGTGTGCACCTGTCCGAGGCCTACGGCGGTGGCGGCGGCACCATGAGCGACCTCGCCGTGGTCGGACTCGTTGAGGTGCTCAAACACTACAGCCTCTTCAAGCGCACGATGGACCAGTTGCTCGTTGAGGTTCAGAGACGTCAACCCGCGGCCGTGATCGGTGTGGAGTATCCGGGTTTCAACCTCCGCATCGCCCGTTGGGCAAAACGACAAGGCCTACGGGTGATCTACTACATTTCGCCTCAAATTTGGGCCTGGCACAGTTCGAGGGCGCATGCTATCCGCCGGGATATCGACAAAATGCTGGTTATCCTGCCTTTCGAGCCCGATTTTTACCGCCGCTACGACCTGGAAGTCGAGTTTGTCGGGCACCCCTTGCTCGATGTGCCGCAGGTTGCTGAGGGCCGGGCAGCAACTGAAAAAACGATCGCCATGCTGCCCGGTAGCCGCCGCCAGGAGATTCAGCGTATCCTGCCCAAAATGTTATCGGTGGCGCCTGATTTTCCCGACTACCAGTTTGTGATTGCCGCGGCCCCCGCTATTCCGGCAGATTTTTTTCAGCCCTACCTCAGCGCTCAAACGAACGTACGACTCCAGCAAGGCGGCGCTTATGATTTACTGCGACGGTCGCAAGCCGCTTTGGTAAAATCGGGTACCTCTACCTTGGAAGCCGCCTTGATCGGAACCCCGGAAGTCGTGTGCTATGCCGGCAGCCCCCTGTCGTTTGCCATTGCAAAGCGGCTCGTTCAGGTGCCTTACATTTCGCTGGTAAACCTGATTCTCGACAAGCCTTTAGTCCGGGAGTTAATTCAAGGTGAATTGAACCGGGAAAACCTTCGCCACGCATTGCGCGAAATTTTACAGCCCGAAACGGCAGCGCAACTCCAGGCCGGTTACCAGGAACTTCGGAAAAAACTTGGCGCCGGCGGCGCTTCGCAGCGGGCCGCGCACAGCATTGCCACATTTTTAAAGGGCGAAAAAAAAGCATGAGCCGCGCAGGCGACTCATGCTCGGGGTAAGATTTTTTCCGGAAAATTATTTCTGCACCACAAATTTCTTCGTCAGTGTGCCTTCTGCCGTAGCGATACGGACCAGATAAGCGCCGGAAGTCAGTTGCGACATCGGGAAGCTGAGGTTGTTCTCCGTCAGGCCTTCGCGGTCCTGAATAGTCAACACCCGGCCGGTCAAATCGGCGATGGTGATGGTGGCATCGGTCGGCTTTTCAAAATTCACCGCCAGCTGGAGCGTTTCGCGCACCGGGTTGGGGAAAACTTTCATAGTCGACTCCGGCAGCGGTTTGTTGTCGGTGGTGCTCACCAGGCTGATTGCCATGCGGGCCACAGCGTTAACGTCTTCGCCAAAGCCGCCGGTGTACCACTGGTCGCTGTAGGTTAGCGTCGATACGAAATACATCGAAACGTCGTCGTTGAAAGCGTGGAAAGTCACATTGCTGGCGCCGGAGTAGCCCACCGCCAGGATGTACCGTGCGCCTTTGTCCAGTACGACGCCAGGGAGATTCGTATTAAAATCGAGCAAGGGTACGGTTTGCAGCTGGTAGTTTTGAACCGTATCGGGCGCCTCATAGCTGCCAACGCCTACCCAAACCAGGCTGCTGGAAAGGAAGTCCGCATCGTCGAAATTGGCGAAGTTCACATCGATCGTATCCACCACCCGGAACAGGAACACCGTAGCCTCCACATCGGTGATCGGCAGATCGTCGGCATTCGTGGTGAAGGAGATTTGCGCAACGGTGGCTTGGTATTTATCCAAGGTTCCGGCGCTCATGCGGTACAGGTTGCCCACATACCAGTCGCCGCCGCCGCTGGGGCGGTAGCCTTGTTCGGGGCCGTCTTCTTTCGAAAACAGGTTGTTGGTGACGTAGAAAGTGTTCTGAAAATTATTGTTGGCGGGGCGAAGGTCCACCGAGTCCGCTTTAACCGAATATTTGATCCGGTATTCGCCTTCCGGAAGTTCCGGAGCATACTGGTTGGGCAACGCGAAGAAACTGTCCGTTACACCCGGCGCCAGCGAGGGGATCAGGATGCTGTCGGCAAACAGTTGTTCGTCGGTGTCGGTCGTTACTTGCACTTTCAGCAAAATATTGGTTTGGGCAACAGTACCGCGGTTCGACAATTCAGCCGAAAAGCCGAAGGTGTCGGTAGCGATCTGAGAAACCGGTTGCGCCACGCTCGAGGGCGGGAAGAAGTACACGCCAATGCCTACATCGTGCTTCGGAGTGGGGTTTTCACCAAAAATGGCGATATCGTCGAGGTTCCACTGGTACTCGTAATTGCCCGTCCATTGCCATTGAACATACACCGTCGCCTGGTTGGCGGCCACATCGGAAATGTTGATGATGGGCACTTCCGGGTTGTCGGACCAACGAACCGACGTAGTCAGGCCAGGGAAAATGGTGTAATTCGTCCAGTTGACTTTGTCCGTACTTACACGCAAGATAGCGCCCACGTCGGCGCCAACGGTGTACACGCCAATGTGGGTTTGAAACGTGATAAATACCTCATTTTTCCCGGCGCAGTTGATGGCGGAGGTGGTCAATTGGGAGATGTGGTTGTTGGGGATGTTACCATACTCATCGGAATCAACGGTGACAAAGCCATTGGTTGCCGTAGTAGCCTGAAACGGCACCTGGGCGTTCAAGGCGTCATCCCAAACGCTGGGGCAACCCGTTTGGCCATTGCCAGCAGCGGGGTCGTTGCACCAGGTCCAGAGGGCGCCCTGATTGGAGGCGTCGGCATTGGTCCATCCCATGGGAATACCGCCGGCAAAGTCCTGCGTCCAAAACGGCGTTTGCGCCAAAACGGAACTACCGATCAGCAGCAGGGTAAAAAGAGTGCTTGTTAGGCGTAGTTGCTTCATGTGTACATTTATTTGAGTGTAAAGAATAGAAACTTATTCAAAGGTAGGCTGCGACGCGCCAGTCTGCGGGAAAAATGCTGCAAATGGTATGGAATTAGCAGCATTCGGTGGAATAAACCAGTTGTTTGGAGCAGCTTAAACTTGTTTGGCTACTTCCTTCGCCCAGGTATCTTTCAGCGTCACCGTCCGGTTAAAAACCGGTTTGTGCGGACGGCTATCCGGGTCTACGCAGAAATATCCCAAGCGTGTAAACTGAAAGGAATCACCCGGTTGAACTTCGAGCAAAGCAGGTTCTACAAGGGCTGTGGAGATGGATTCCAACGATTGCGGATGAATAGCTTTTTTGAAATCCTCCTCCGCAGCCGGGTCTTCCACCTGAAAAAGGCGGTCGTACAACCGGACTTCGGCGGCTTGGCTGTGCGCAGCTGACAACCAGTGGATCACGCCTTTGACTTTCAGCCCGCTGGTATCCTGCCCGGAACGGCTTTCCGGAACATAGCGGCAATGAATTTCCCGAACCGTGCCGTCCTGGTTTTTCAACACTTGCTGGCATTCGATGATAAATGCCGATTTCAGGCGTACCATTCCGCCGGGCGAAAGCCGGAAATATTTGGGCGGCGGGTTTTCCATAAAATCGTCCTGTTCGATGTACAACTCGCGGGTGAAAGCCAGTTGGCGGCTGCCGGCATCCGGGGCTTCCGGATTGTTTTCCGTTTCGAGCCATTCCACCTGGCCTTCCGGGTAGTTGGTTACGACGACTTTCAGCGGGTTGAGCACAGCGAAACGCCGCAAGGCGCGTTTGTTCAAATCTTCCCGGACGCAAAATTCCAGCAAACTCACGTCGATGATATTTTCCCGCTTGGCCACGCCCACCCGGCGCGCAAACTCGCGCAGGCTTTCCGGGGTGTAGCCGCGGCGGCGCAGTCCGCTGATCGTGGGCATGCGGGGATCATCCCAGCCGCGCACAAAACCGTCGTTGACCAGTTGGAGCAACTTGCGTTTGCTCATCACCGTGTAGGTCAGGTTCAGCCGGGCAAATTCGTATTGGCGGGAAGGGAAAATATTCAACTGCTCGATACACCAGTCGTACAGCGCCCGGTGCGGAATAAACTCCAGGGTACAGATCGAATGCGTAATTTTTTCAATGCTGTCGCTCTGGCCGTGCGCCCAGTCGTACATGGGGTAAATATTCCAGTCGTCACCGGTACGGTGGTGGTGGGCGCGTTTGATGCGGTAGAGATAAGGGTCGCGCAGGTGCATGTTGGGCGAAGCCAGGTCAATTTTGGCGCGCAAGACACAGTGGCCGTCGGGGAATTCCCCATTTTTCATGCGCACAAACAGCGCTTCGTTTTCTTCCGGACTTGTGTCGCGGTAGCGGTTCGGCGTGCCCGGCACGGTAGGGCTGCCTTTTTGCGCAGCAATTTCTTCCGGGCTGGAAAAATCCACATAAGCCTGGCCCTGGCGGATCAGTTGCAGGGCCCAGTCGTACAGTTGTTGAAAATAATCGGAAGCGTAACAAATCAGGTTGGGTTCGAAGCCCAGCCACCGGACGTCCGCCAGAATGCTGTCGACATATTCCTGTTCTTCAGCCGAGGGGTTGGTGTCGTCGTAGCGGAGGTTGCATTTGCCCCCAAATTTTTGAGCCAGGCCAAAATTTAGGCAAATGGATTTGGCGTGGCCGATATGCAAATATCCGTTAGGTTCGGGTGGGAAGCGGGTTTGAATTGAGCTGTGTTTGCCGCTTTTCAGGTCGGCTTCGATGATTTCTTCAATAAAATTGAGCGCTTCGCCCGACTCCGGATTTTCTTTTTCAGTGTGCATGCAGAAAGATAATGGTGAAACGGGCGCAAAGATAAAAGAAGCAGACCATGGAGTTTGCGTTCTGTAATATTTGCGCCCGTTCCAGCTTGTTTTTGTTCAAAACAGGCCGACTACCTTTCCGGTTTCATCCAAATCAATTTTTTCCGCCGACGGCGCCTTGGGCAAGCCCGGCATGGTCATGATGGCGCCGCAGATCATCACGACAAACTCTGCGCCGGCGGCCAGCCGCACCTCCCGGATGTCGACGGTATGTCCGCTGGGAGCGCCCAGTTTCTTCGGATCAGTGGAAAAGGAGTACTGGGTTTTCGCCACGCATACCGGGTAATGGCCGTAGCCCTCTTCTTCCAGTTTTTTGATCTGGCGCCGAACGGCGGCGTCTGCGCTGATGTCTGCTGCGCCATAGATTTTGGTAGCGACAGCCTTCATTTTATCCCAAAGCGAAAGATTGTCTTCGTAGGCAAAGCGGAAATTGTTTTCGCTGTTTTCGATGGATTGGACCACTGCCTGGGCCAGGGCTTCCGCTCCTTTTCCGCCTTCTGCCCAGTGTTTTGAAACGACTACAGAAACCCCGTACGGCGCCAGTTTTTCCTGGAGCAAGGCGATCTCGGCGGCGGTGTCGAAGGTAAAATGATTGATCCCCACTACGCAAGGCAAGCCGAACACTTCCCGGATATTTTTGACGTGGCGCTCTACATTGACAATACCTTTGGCCAGCGCGTCGAGGTTTTCCCGGTTCAACTCCTCCAGGCTGGCGCCGCCGTGGTATTTCAGGGCGCGCAAAGTCGCCACCAGCACCACCGCATTTGGGCGCAAGCCGGCTTTCCGGCATTTGATATCCAGGAATTTTTCCGCCCCCAGGTCGGCGCCGAATCCGGCTTCCGTTACCACATAATCGGCGAGTTTCAGCGCGCTTTGCGTAGCGATTACCGAATTGCAGCCGTGGGCGATATTGGCAAACGGGCCGCCGTGGATAAAAGCGGGGGTGTGCTCCAGTGTCTGCACCAAATTGGGCTTGATAGCATCTTTCAGCAGTACGGCCATGGCGCCATGAGCATTCAGGTCGCGAGCACGAATAGGCTGCCGTTGGCTGTTGTAGGCCACGACAATATTGCCGAGCCGATCTTTCAGATCATTCAGCGAGGTGGCCAGGCAAAAAATGGCCATCACCTCCGAGGCTACTACGATATCAAAACCGTCTTGCCGGGGGTAACCGTTGGAAATGCCGCCCAGCGCAATCGTGATATCGCGCAGGGCGCGGTCGTTCATGTCGACCACGCGTTTCCAACTTACCCGGCGCACGTCGATATCGAGGGCGTTGCCCTGATGGATGTGGTTATCTAGCATAGCGGCCAGCAGGTTGTTGGCCAACCCGATAGCGCTGAAATCGCCGGTAAAATGGAGGTTAATATCTTCCATTGGGATCACCTGGGCATAGCCACCACCCGCAGCGCCGCCTTTCATGCCGAAAACCGGCCCCAGGCTGGGCTCGCGCAGGCAGATCATGGTTTTTTTGCCGATTCGACTCAGGGCGTCGCCCAAGCCGACGGTGGTGGTAGTTTTCCCTTCGCCTGCCGGCGTGGGACTAAGAGCAGTAACCAGAATCAGTTTGGCGGTATCGCGCCGGGGCAGACCGTCGAGGTAATCCAGGGCGACTTTGGCTTTGTAATGTCCGAAAGGTTCGAGCGCTTCGTCGGGGATGCCGAGTTTTTCAGCGGCGAGCGGGATGATGCGTTTTGGGGTCGCGCGTTGGGCGATTTCAATGTCCGAAAGCATAATTTGATCAAATTTGTTAATGGCGGGGCCAAGATACAGCGCCAGGGCGTCGAAGTATTGGATTCCAGCCTTTTTTTCCGGAGTGCCGCAGCGGTGTTTTTGAAATGAGTCAACCGCCAATTTGCCCGGCCAAACGCCTTCGGGTATAGTTTTTGTTTAAAGTATTTGGCGGCCACCCGGCAAACAACTTAACTTGCGGTAAGGCTTAAAAATGCCGCTTGGGAATCGTATTCATCCTACTTTTACCCGCTAATAACGCTTCAAATCCGTGCCGCAGGATTCGAGCCGGACATCTCAAAAACAGTATGATTATAACCGTGTACTTGCAGCTTAGGCGCATGTTTGGGTTCCAGATTTTATTCCATCCAGGTTTTGGCGCAGGCATCCGAACCTGTTTGTTGATTGTTGGATCAGCGCTTGCAAATCTGGTTTTTGGTCAGAGCAATATTTCCTTTTCTTCAGATGGCTATACGCATCAGGCGGAGATCAGTTGGGGGATTAAGCACAACAATGCCGAATTCCGGGCAGACCGCGCCTTGTCTTTTGATCGCGCAGCGGACGGGACCTTTGACCTTGCCGTAAATTTTAAATTCAAATACGATTCTATTCCTGCCGATCAGGACCTGCTTTGGGGATTTCAATTCGCCCAGAACGGAGGCCTGATCACGCCGGCAAGCAGTGAAAAAAAGTCGAGAAGTATGCGGCTGTTCCAGCGATTTCAACTGAACAGTATTGGAAGCGGCAGCTTAGTTATCAGTCCTAAAATTTGGAAACGCAGCAGGTCCGGGCAGTTTGAAGTGGTCGCCTTGGCGGCGCCCTTTAAGCTGGATTTCACAGTACTGGAAGGCGATAAAATAAATCCGGAGGCGTCGACCCCGCTCCCAGAAAGCCCGCCGGTCAGCCCCATTCAAGGAAAAGAAATCCCGATTCCGGTTTCGGTTCAGGAATCGCATTCCGCACCGGAAATTGAGGAATACCGGGTGGCGATGGGCGCCGTGGATTCTACGGAAAAGATAAAAGCGCTGCTGGATTTTGTGGACAAATACGCCCCGGACAAACCCAAGTCGCCGCTGGTGGCCGAGGCGATAAAAAATGTGCCGTTGGGTACCAGTTTGCCGCAAAACGCCGGCAAAGGCACCTATTCCTACACTTTGAATTACGCGGTGAATCCGGTTATCGATAGTTCAAAAGTGCGCGGCTGGCAATGGGATTTGTCGCAGGAAGGCGCCGGCCGGTATCAGTTGACCCTGCGCGATTTAGGCGACTCGGTCCATCAATTCAGTATCACCGATATCGGGAAAAACGCTCCGTATAACCGTCCGAAAGAAATTCGCCCGTTCGATAAAATTCAAGTTCATTTGATCAAGGAAGACCGCAGTTCGTTCGTGCTGCGGTTTGCCGGCGGCACGCCGCCGTTCATTGTTTTTCTATCGCAAAATCGAATTCCCAAAGCCCGCTTTGTGGTCAATGCAACCGATACTTTGTGGTCGGTACAGAAAGACGCCTGCGTTTTGTGTAAAAATGGCCCGCATACGCTGGAAGTATACAACAGCGACTTCAGTACCCTTTTGCTGCGTATCGACAAGGGCATTCAGATTACCCGGATCAACTATTACCTGCTGGGAATTACCGGAATCGCTCTGTTGCTCCTGATTTACTTTCTATACAAACCGCTTACCCGTATCCGGCAACGGTATGTGTATGAAAAGACGCTCCGGGACATCGAAAACTGGGAAAAACGAGATTCCGATTCATCGCGCTAATAAGTTCCTTGGATTAAATTTTTTATATCGTGAAACGATCATACGCCCCTGCTATTCTTTTATTTGTGTGTGGCCTTGGTTTGAACCAAGGCCGTGCGCAGTATTGTTTTAATGTCAATTCCTCCCTTTCCAGCATCCATCTGGAACCCGGGGCCGACAAGCCCCTTCCCAATCATCGGGACACCGTTTTGGTACCCTGTACGCAATCTATTGCCAACTTTAATTTCTTTGTCGAATTTATGCCTGGCGTAGAAGATTACTTTGAAAGTCAGGGGCAACTCAGCGGCGTGTTATACTACAAATCATCGACAATACTTCTACAGTATGACAAGGCTGAAAACGTGTTTTCGCTGTCCGGAGATCAACATCTGCTTCAAGATGGACTTTATCAGCTGAATATAAGCGCCATCAATTGCGCGCCGCCAGGCTTGAATTGTAACAACTGTTCCATAAACTATGAATTCTATCTAAAATACAATACCGATGTATTGATTTTAGTGGATATCAAATCAGCGCCCACCCCGGCCGTCTTAACCTGCCTTTCAGGCAGTTCCGTCAAACTCACCGCCACAGCCCCGCCAACCAATGCGTTTTCAGGCCAATGGGCGGTACTGCAAAACAACCAGTTTGTAAACATGGCCGGAGAAACTGATACCACCTTAATTGCTACCCAACCCGGCACCTATCGCTTTACCCTGACCGGCCCGGCCGGTTGTACCGGCGATAACTTTATCGCTGTAAATCCACCCCAGATGCCGGAAATTGACTTTTTAACATCCCCAATAACATTGCAGGCCTGTGCGCAAAAAGTGACGGGCATGAGCGTCAGATTCGGCGGGCCGCCCGGCAATGTCGGGTACCAATGGACGGCGCTCGACAATGGCTTGCTGCTGAGCGGCGCAAACAGCGCGGAACCAACAGTAGGTGCCCCGGGCCGGTATGTGCTTTCTGTTACCCGCTCCGACAACGGCTGTACCGATACGGATACCTTACTGGTTGTGCCCGGTATCGTACCAGTGATACAAACCCAAATATCCCGCGCGCCCGCAAGCGGCCCCCTGGATTGCCGCTTAAAAACAATAAAACTCTCCGCTGAAGCCACGCAAAGTTCCGGACCTTCCGGATTTACCTTCCTTTGGTCGGATGGCAGCAGCGGAGCGGAATTGTCCGTTCAACAGCCCGGTATTTACGCCGTAACAGCCACTTCCACACAAAGCGGTTGCCTGGGCACTTCCAACATCCTGATCATGCAGGATATTTCGGCGCCTTTTGTTCAAATTATCAGTGCGCGCGACACCTTGTGTGCGGGCCAAAGTTTGCCCTTATCCGCCAATACGCAAGAGCCCGTGGTTTTTGAATGGAGTGATGGGAACACGGGAAATACCACCACAGTACTGCCTGCGAACGACGGCGACAATGCATTTACACTCACCGTCACAGCAAATGATAATGGTTGCACCAATACGGCTTTCAAGTCTGTTTTTCGTATCGATCCACCCGCATTGACTTGTTTTCCGAGCGCTGTAACCGTACAAGACGGCCAACAAGTGAACCTGGGATGCACCATAACCGGCGGCCAGTTATTTTGGCTGGCTGAGGCTGTAAACGTCGCCGGCGTGCCGTTTTCCGGAGTCGGCCAAGTGGTCGACCAGGAAGTCCGCCTGAGCAACAACCAGGGGCCAGGCACTGTCCGGTTTTCTTTTTACGGGCAAAACAGTGGTTGTACCAGCCCGAAGCAGGAAATAATGACTATAGTATTGCCTGCCGACGATGCCGGACTGTTTATTCCCGAACTGGTGACGCCGAACGGAGACGGGCTCAACGATCAATGGGAAATTCTACTGCCAGCGTCCATCAGCGACCCATCAGCCTACACTATTTTGTTGTTCAACCGCTTTGGCGCCCAGGTTTACGAAGGCAACCTGGGCCAATCGATTCCGGTTGAAACCTGGCCAGATGGCACCTATTTCTATGCCGTTTCTATCCCGGATGGCCGAAAAGTGCGCGGCGCTGTCACTATTCTCCGACGGGATTAAGAGTATGCCTAAAATCCGATTTGCCATGCGAAATATCCTGATCATCCCGATTTGTATCTTTTTGGCGCTTTGCGCACCTCAGCTGCCCGCCCAGCAAGTTCCTTTTTTAAACCAATATACCTGGAACCCACGGCTCTTCAATCCTGCCGCTCAGGGCCAAGGCTCAGTAGGCCAGATTGCTGCCGCTTACCGCAGCCAGTTTCAAGATTTGGAGGCAGCCGACCGGCCCAACACTTATTTGTTCCACGCCGACATGTCGCCCTGGATGCCGGAGCGCCTGGGCCTGGCCGTTCAAGTGATGGGCGATAAAGCGCATTTGATCAGCCGGTTTCAGGCCAGCGCGCTTTTTGGTTACCATTTGATTCAACAGGACCAGTTTCGGCTCTCCCTGGGCGCTGCAGCCAGCTGGCTCACCCAAAACATCAACTTCGACGGCCGGCGGCTGAGCGATATTCTAGACCTCTCCGTTTTTTCCGGGGATGTCAATAAAAACCAATTCGACGGCGGGCCCGGGCTGGCCCTGGAATACCAGACTGCAGGCGGCTCTGTTTTCGCGCTCGATGTGGCCGCCACCCAACTTTTTAGCAGCGATGTCCGAATTACAGGATTACCCGGAAATACCCGCCCGGGAGCCGTGTACGATCTGGTGCCGCATGTGCTGGCAAACGCGCGGGCGCGCATCCAAGGCGCGGGGTTTGCTGTAGAGCCTACGCTCGCCGTTCGGGTTATGGGAGGCGGTAAGCCGGTGCCCGCCGGCGTTTTCGACGTCAACCTGAATGCCTATTTTTTAAAAGAAAATCGCCTGATGGTGGGAGCGGGTATCCGGAGCAACACGCAGGGCGCTCATTTTCAAATGGGCCTTGCGCCGGCGGAAAACATCTGGCTGTTAGCCTCTGCTGAACTGCATCCGGCTTTGGGGCCGAGTTATGAAGTCGGGGCAAATTATACCTTCCGGCGGGCAACAGAAAAACCCGCGGCCCCGGCTGCCCCGGCCATTCCTCCATCGTTTCAGGAAAACCTGCTTGAAAACGCCTGGTCGGAATTCGAAGGCGCTGCCACAGCCCTGGAGCAACGTTTGGCTGAACTAAAATCGCAGCAACAAACCATCCGGAACGACCAGCAAACTGCAGCGGCCGCCCGCAACTTGAATGCCCTCCTGGAAGCCTCCGACCGCTGCGCAACACAACTGGAGCTAGCCGCCAACGCACTGAATCAAGCCCGGCAAGGCGCCCAGTCGCTCGATGTGCGACGCTTACAAGCAGAACAAACGGTGCGCAACGCCGGCAACCAGGGCGGCATGATTTCTGCCAGCACCCGGCAAACGTTGAAACAGATCCAGGAGCGCAACGCTGCCATACAGGGCGACTTGCAGGAATTGCTCTCCCGCCAACAAGCTCTGCAATTGGACTGTGAAAAACTTCGGCCAGCCCAAAATGCCGCCAGCTGTATCCAGTTGGCCGACTCGGAATGCTTGCAAAACCTCTTTGAAACAGCCTTGAGCCAGACGCCCGGCCGCCCGGCAAACATGTATCCAGTACGGTGTTTTTCCATCAGCTCAGCGGCGGCCATCACCTACCATTTCCCCAACGACGCTGAACAATACGCCCTTCGGGCCGACCAGCAGGTGCTGGCAGCGCACCTGGCTCAACAAATTCGCGACTTGGAACAACAAGGCGTCCGGCTGGATAAAATCGCCCTGGTTTCTGAACTGCAGGAAGACCGCAGCACCTTGGGTTACCGTCTCGGGCTGGAATACGACGGCAGCCTGCCCGGCACTCCCCCACCCTATGCCTTGGTGGATAACGAAACCGGAACATCGGAAAACAAAACCCTGGCCGTGCAAGCGGGCGAGCGCATCAGCCTGGAGGCTTTGGCCGCGCTGAAACTGGCAGCCTGGCGTCATTTCCTGGCTACACAAGGTATTCCCAACGATCAGATCAGCCTGGAAATCCGGTACAACCACGACTCCAATATCTACCGCGAAGAAACGAAAGTGGTGTTGCGGCTGCGCAACTGAGTTTACTCCAAATCGAATAGATTCCGAACAGCAGGCGTGCGCGCCCAGACAAAGCCCTCCGCATACTGCACCTGAGCGGGGCGGCCGAAAACGCGGGCTTTGGCCTCCATGAAGTCGAGGAAGTCCTTGCCGGAGATTGGCGTTTGCGGTCCTTGGTCTGCTTCGCCTTCATCATAAAATTGGGAACGGAAAGCCAGGATCGCCTGCATTTTTTGCTGGAAGTACGGGGTGATGTCTACGATAAAATCTGGCTCAAGTTGTTTGTCTTGCAAATAATGATAAACAGCCTGCGGGCGCCAGGCTGTTTGGCGTTGGCCCTTGGTGTCCAGGGTTTCAATTTTAGGCAAGCCGGAATAAAAGCAGGCGTCTGCCACGAGTTTGGCGGCGCGGCCGTGGTCGGGGTGCCGGTCGTCGGGCGCGTTGCAGAGAACGATACTGGGTTGGAATTGGCGGATGGCCCGGATGATTTTCGCGGTATTTTCAGGGGAGTTTTGAAAAAAACCGTCGGCCAGGTCGAGCTGCTCGCGAAAAGCTGCCCCGAGAATTTGTGCGGCCTGGTTGGCCTCCCGGGTCCGCAATTCCGCCGAGCCGCGGGTACCTAGTTCGCCGCGACTCAGGTCGAGCAGCCCAAACCGGTAGCCCATTTCCGCGTGGCGAAGCAGGGTGCCCGAGGCGCTCAATTCCACATCGTCGGGGTGGATGCCGATGGCCAGAATGTCTATTTTCATGTGTAATTTTGCTGGAGCAACTATTGAAAAATTCTATGGAAAACCATCCCAACAACGAAGAACGGCTGGCCGCGCTGGAAACCGCCCTGCAAGCGGCCGCCGACACGGCGCAAAAATACAAGCAAGAGTTGGAAAAACTGCGGCAGCAATACGCTGACGACCTTTTCGCCGAACGCCAGGCCAACAAACAACTTCAGGCCGAACGCCAACAACTCCAGCACGATTACAGCCAACTCCGGGTGCAAAAAGGCGGTTTTGGATTGAAAGCGCTGAGTTTAAGCGGTTTTGCCGGCTTCCTGAGCGGACTGGTGCTGCTCGTTGGCTACATCCTTTTTTTGCAACCCAAAAGCCCGCACACGCGCCAGTTTCAGGCCTTCCGCGATGCCAATCTGTTCAACTACGAGCGGGCGATCAGCCAGGGCGATTTTCACTCTGTAGAGGCAGATTTGCAAAAAAATCTGGACGACCCGGAGCACAAATTGCTGTGGCCGGAAATTGAATTTGCAAAAAAACTGGTCCGCGCAGCCCGGCTTCAATGCGAATAGGCTCAGACTTTTACCCCGTATTTTGAACAGATCGGACATTTTTCCGGCGCATGCCCGCGCGCCGGGCAGTACTCCCGGCCGAAGTAGATGATCTGCAGGTGCAATTTGTTCCAGCTGGCCTCCGGAAACAAAGCCTTCAGGTCGCGCTCCGTTTGTTCCACGTTTTTTCCATTGCTCAATCCCCAACGCGCGGCCAGCCGGTGGATGTGGGTGTCTACCGGAAAAGCCGGCACGCCGAAGGCTTGCGACATCACGACCGATGCCGTTTTGTGGCCCACCCCCGGCAAGGCCTCCAGGGCTTCGAAACTTTGAGGCACCTGGCCCTGATATTGCTCGGCCAAAATGTTGGACAAACCCCAAATGGCTTTTGATTTCGAGGGCGACAAGCCGCAGGGCTTGATGATTTCCCGGATTTCCTCCACATCGAGTTTGCGCATGTCGAAGGGATTGCCGGCGCGCGCAAACAGGCGCGGCGTCACGGTATTTACCCGTTCGTCGGTGCATTGCGCCGACAGCACGACGGCTACGAGCAAGGTGTACGCGTCATCGTGCAGCAGCGGAATCGGCGTTTCCGGATACAGCCGGTCGAGCATTTCAGCAATGGCTGCCGCCTTTTTTTTCAGTGCGCTGGAGGACATGGTTCGATTGTTTTTCGGGGCATTCAATGCCGGAAATGCCGGAACCCAGTGGTGACCATCGCCTGGCCGAGCCGGTCGCAAGCGTCGATACTGTCCTGATCCTTGATCGAGCCGCCGGGCTGAACCACTGCCGTGATGCCGGCTTCGGCGGCAATTTCCACACAATCGGGGAAAGGGAAAAAAGCGTCGGAGGCCATTACCGCGCCCTGAAGGTCGAAACCAAAGGCTCGGGCCTTGGCAATAGCCTGCCGCAATGCGTCAACGCGGGAGGGTTGGCCGCAACCCATGCCGATCAGCTGGCGGTTTTTCACCAGTGCGATCGCGTTGGATTTCAGGTGTTTGACGCATTTTACGGCAAACAATAATTCGTCGACTTCGTCGGGTGCGGGGGTGCGCCGGGTGACCACTTTCAGGTCGGCGAGCGTTTCTGTTTTCAGGTCGGCGTCTTGCTCCACCACCCCGTTGAGCAAGCTCCGGAAGCTGCGGGCCGGCACCTCGAACGACTTGATGCGCAGCAAGGTGCGTTGGCTTTTTTTGCGCAGCAAATCCAGGGCATCGGCATCGAACTCCGGCGCGATCAGCACTTCGTAAAAAAGGGTGTCGATTTCGCGGGCTGTTGCCAGATCGATCCGGGTATTGGCGATAAAGATTCCGCCGAAGGCCGAAACGGGGTCGCAGGCCAGGGCGGCCGTCCAGGCTTCCAGGAGACTGTCCCGAAGGGCTACTCCGCAGGTATTGGTGTGTTTGAGAATGGCAAACGTGGGGCGTCCCAGCTGAAATTCGCGCATGAGTTGCACCGCGGCGTCGATGTCGACGAGGTTGTTGTAAGAGATGGCCTTGCCGTTGAGTTTGTCGAACATCCGCTCGAAGTCGCCAAAAAAGACGCCTGCCTGGTGGGGGTTTTCGCCGTAGCGCAGAATGTCGGAGCGGTGAATAGAGTATTTGAAGGATATATCGGTGGTGCCTTCGTTGAACCAGTTGAAAATAGCGATGTCGTAGTTGGAACTCACTTTAAACGCCCGGCGGGCCAGTTCGCGGCGGTTGGCGGCGCTGAGTTCGCCGTCTTGTTCCTGGAGCCAGGATTCGAAAAGCGGGTATTCGTCGCGGGAAGCCACCACCGCCACGTCTTTCCAGTTTTTCGCCGCAGCCCGAATCAGGGAAATCCCGCCGATGTCAATTTTTTCAATGATCTCGGCGGGGTCGTTCGTCGCCGCGACGGTTTCCTCAAAAGGATACAAGTCGACGATGACGCAGTCGATTTCGGGTATCTGGTATTCCTGCAATTGATCGAGGTGTTTTTTTTCCCGGCGGGCCAGGATGCCGCCAAAAACGGCGGGGTGCAAAGTTTTTACCCGGCCGTCGAGGATGCTGGGATAGCCGGTGAGTTGTTCGACCGGAATAACCGGAATGCCCATTTGCTGGATGTAGGCTTGGGTGCCGCCGGTGCTGTACAGGCTGACGTTTAGTTCGTGCAGTTTTTGGATGATCGGCGCCAGGCCGTCTTTGGAATAAACGGAGACCAGGGCAGAGCGAATTTTGGTGTTGCCCGCGCCGGGAATTACAGATTTTGCCATGTTAAAATTTTAGAAGCCGCAAAGGTAACGCACCCCGGGCAGAAGCCGGCAGGTTCGGCAAACAGGGACTTATTTTAGGCGCAAAATATTGCCTTTGTTGTAGCAGGAGCGGCACCGGGGCTCGTAGTGTTCCTTTTCTCCGAGCAGGATCACTTCGTCGTTTTCAGCCAGCCGGTACGAGTGGGTGGCCAGATTGCCGCAGTGCACACAAATGGCGTGGACCTTGGTGACATATTCGGCGATAGCCAACAAATCCGGCATAGGGCCGAAGGGTTTGCCCCGGTAGTCCATGTCCAAGCCGGCAATCACCACGCGGACACCCCTCAAGGCGAGTTGCTGGCATATGTCGGGCAGTTCAGCGTCAAAAAATTGGGCTTCATCGATGCCGACAACGGAGGTTTCTGCCGACAACTGGAGCAATTTGGAAGAGTGGTTAAGCGGGGTAGCCAGCACGGCGGTGGTATCGTGCGACACAATTTTGGCTTCGTCGTAGCGCGTGTCGGCCTGTGGCTTGAACACCTCCACTTTAAGTTGGGCGATGGTTGCGCGTTTGAGCCGCCGGATCAGTTCTTCGGTTTTGCCCGAAAACATACAGCCGCAGATCACTTCGATCCAGCCTGTTTTTTTGCCTTTAAAATGCGGTTCCAGAAACATGGGAAATTTGACAAATGGAGTAAGGGACAACAGAAAAAAATCAGCCGCGCTGAGCTATCGGCGGCGAAAATGCAATTTTTTAAAACCCGCTACCGAATGTTCCCGCGATTTTTTGAACTTCGCCGGAGAAAAAATTGCGCAACACCTCTTCATCGCCATCGGCTGAATTTCGAAAACACCGCAACCATGGATTTATTAAAATCGAAAATCTTTTTGGATAAAATCAACCGGGAGTTTGCCCGCATGAGTAAAGACCCTGAAAATATCGTCCGGCTGGACGTAGACATTATGATGGCCTATGTGCGGGATTTTTACGACGCCCTGTTGTCCGATCATGAAAACCCCGCGCCCCCGGTGCGTATGCCGGTAAAACCCGCTGAGCCGAAAGAGCCTCCAGCCCCGGTGGCAGCCCAATCGGCGCCGCCCAAGCCGCCTGTGGCAGAGCCTGCCCCGCCGCCCGAGGAAAAGCCCGCCCCGGCGCCACCCCCACCCCCGGTTGTTGTAGAGGCCATTAAGCCGGAAGAGCCGCTGCCAACCATCAAGCCTAAAGCGCCGGCGCCAGCGAGCTTCCCGGCTATTCCGCCGGAAGCCGAGGCCTTGTTTGAATTCAAAGAGGCTACAGAACTGTCGGAAAAACTGTCGAACCTGCCTATCCCCGACTTGCGCAAGGCCGTCACCCTCAACGATCGCCTGCTGCTTACCCGCGAACTGTTCGCCGACGATAACGGCGCCTTCGACAAGGCCCTGGAAACAATCAACAGTCTGGCCGATTTCGATGCCGCAAAAAACTACCTGCTCGAACATTGCGTCATGCGCTACCGCTGGACGGAGAAAAAACGCCTGGAGACAGCCAAGAAATTTATTAAAATGGTCCGCCGCCGCTTCAGCGACTAGATGCGCTTTCTGATTGTCGGACAAGGCATTGCAGGGTCGGTACTGGCCTGGACGCTGCTGCAGCGCGGCGCCAAGGTGCAGCTCGCCGACCCTAAACTACGCTCATCCTCATCCCGGGTAGCAGCCGGGATTATCAACCCGGTGACCGGTAAGCGATTCGTCAAATCCTGGAATTTCGATCTGTTTTACCCCGTAGCCCGGGCTACCTACCAGGCGATGGAGCGCGATCTGGGCGCCAGGCTTTGGTATGATGTGGAAATATTCCGATTACTGGGGTCTGCCGGCGAACTCAACGATTGGGCTGCCCGCCAAGCCAGCCCGGGTTATGAAAATTTGTTGAGCATCCGCCAGGAGGCCGGCTCCTGGTCGGCGCAGCTGCATCCGCCTTTTGCCATTGGAGCGATACGGCAGGCGGCCCGGGTCGATTTTACAGCCTTGTTGAAACAGCTTGGTGAAAAACGCACACGATCCGGCGCCTTTTTGCCGGCGCAACTTCAGCCTGAACAAGTATTGGAAAAGTTGTCCGACTTCGACGCCGTGATTTTGTGCCAGGGCGCCGACGCGACGGCCTCGCCTTTTTTTCCAAACCTGCCCTGGCAGTTGTCGAAAGGTGAAGCGCTCTTGCTTGAGCTCAAAGGGCCGGAACCCAGGGAATTGCTGAAAAAAAATTTGATACTGGCGCCGCTTGGGAACGGAAAAATTTGGGCGGGCGCTACTTCTGTCTGGAACTTTTCCGATGGCGCTGCTTCGGAAAGCGGGCGGGCGGACATCGAACAGCGGCTGCAGGAAATCCTCCGCGTCAACTACCAGGTAATCGATCACCTGGCGGCCATCCGGCCTACTGTGCTCGACCGGCGGCCGTTTTTGGGCGCCAGCCGCGAACATCCAAATCTGTTTATTTTCAATGGCCTGGGCACCAAAGGCGCCTTGCTGGCGCCATATTGGGCGGTCCACCTTGCCGATCATTTGCTGGAGGGGAAAACGCTGGATGCCGAAGTTGACATTCGCCGTTTTGCAGCGGGCTGATCATTTTTTTCGAAAAAACTTATCGAAATACAAGATTTGGAAATCCACCGCGCTACTCCAGTATTCGCCGGTGTGGCCGCCGGGGCGCTCGGTGTATTCGTGTGGAATTTTTGCGGCCAGCAAACGCCGGTGCATTTCGCGGTTGGCATCGAGGAAGAAATCGTCTTCCCCGCAGTCGATAATGATGCTTAACTGATTGGGTGTTAAACTCGATACCAGGTTGACCACCGATGCGCGTTCCCAATTTTCCCAATTACTGCTGGTGGAGCCCAGCACGCCTTCCAGGTCCCAATTGTTCTTTTTCCAGGGCCTCAAGTCCAGTCCGCCGGCCATACTTCCCGCAGCGCCAAACAGTTCCGGGTGGCGGATGGCCAAATACAAGGCCCCATGGCCGCCCATGCTCAAGCCGGCGATGGCGCGGCCGGCCGGCTCTTTCCGGGTATGGAAATAATAGTCGATAAAAGGCACGAGCTCCTGTGTGATGTGGGTTTCGTACCGCACTGTAGAATCGACCGGACTGTCGAGGTACCAACTGTCGTAACCGCCGTCGGGACAAACTATCAGCATCCCATACTGGTCGGCATGCTGCTGCAATTGGGGAGCGTCGCGCAACCATCCGGAATAGTTGCCGCTGTAGCCATGCAACAGGTACAAGACCGGATAAGCGGACCCTTGCAGGCTGTACTGGTCGGGCGTGATAACGACACAGCGCACGGCTTTTCGCATGGCCGGGCTAAATACTTCCAACGTATCGACATGCCCGGCGCTGACACTCGAGGCGCTCATAAGCAACAGGAGAAGTAGTCCGAAAGGGCGCATGGGTAAGCCGAATAATCAAAACCGGGATTCGACATAGTACGGGAGCATGGCCCGCCAGGTCGGCCAGTCGTGGCGCATGTCCGGCCCCCAGATATCGAGTTCGTGCGGAATCCCTTTCGACGACAGGATGCCGGAAAGCCGCTTCGAAGCCTCGGGATCTTCATAATCGCCGGAGCCGGTCAGGATATGGACGTGAGGCAGGCGCTGCAAGCGCGGCAGGTTGTAATCGTCGTCGAGTTGAGGCAGGTAATGACAAGGCGAGTTGAAGTACACGTCTTCATCGAAATAGCCTTTGGTGTAAGAGGTCAGGTCGTATACCCCCGACATGGCGATAGTTCCATCAAACAAGTCGGGCCGCCGGAAACACATATTGGCGGCATGCAAAGCGCCCAGAGAAGCGCCGCAGGTAATGATCGGCGTGTCTGCGCTGGTATGCATCCGGATAAAGGGGACCACCTCGTTTTCCACGTAACCGTTGAACTGCTGGTGCCGGATGGCTTTGTGGCGCGGGTGCATGTGGCTGTTCAGCCAGGCTTCCGAGTTGATGCTGTTGATGGAAAAAACCTTGACTTTCCCGGCGTCGATGTAGGGCTCCAGGACGGAGATCAGGTGAAAACGTTCGTATTCCAGGAAGTCAGCCGCCGCGGTGGGCAACAACAACAATGCAAAGCCGAAATGGCCGTACATGGCGATCTCCATGTTTTTGTTCAGGCGCGGGCTGACCCACTGGTGTATTTCACGATTCATACAGAAAAAACGGTTGTAAAACGATGGTTGCAAATGTAGAAAAACCGGCGCATTTGTTTCAAAGCGCCAAAAAATCATTGTACAGGGTTTGCAAATAGGCGCGTGCCTGGCGTTGCTGCAAACTATCCAGGCCCGGGCCCGCCTGCGCTTGCCAGGCTTTTTTGGAAAAAGGGAAAAAGCCGCTGCCGGCGCCAGCCATCCAACCCAGGCCATTTTCATTTGAAAAATAGGCAAAATCGCGGGTCGATTTTTCCAACAGGTTCTTGCTCCAGCCAAATTCCCCGGCAGAAAAGCCGAGGGCCGGCAGCAGCGTGGCCGGAATATCATGGTGGTTGCCCAAGGTGTTGATGCGTTTCCCTTGCCAAGCCGGATCGATCAAGGGCCCGGTAAAAATCAGAGGCACCTGGCGCGACCGGGGCTGGTCCATCCGTATGCCTCCGGGTTGCTGATGGCCGTGATCGGCTACCAAAACAAATAGTGTGTTGGCAAACCAGGACTGGCGGGCAGCCTGCTCAAAAAAACGACCGATCGCATGGTCGGCAAAGGCCGCGCTGTTCAAAAATTTCTCCTGCTCCGACGGTCCGGACCAGCGGCTTTCAAACGGCACGTCGTAGGGGGTGTGCAAACTCAAGGTGAGGATGCTGCCGAAAAAAGGCTGCTGGGTTTGGGAAAAAGTGCTCAGGGCTTTGTCGAACACCTTGGTATCGTCGGCGCCCCAGCGCTGGCTGCGCTCGGCGTTCGTAAAATCGGCCTCAGAGAAAACCTGCTCGAATCGCTGGTTGCGCAACCACACCCCGATGTTGGCAAAGGTGAGTTGGCCGCCATAGAAAAAGGCCGTTCGATAGCCGTTGTTTTTCAAAACTTTGGGAATAGAAGGCAGTTTTTCCGCTTTGTCCTGGAGCAACACTACCGATTGGTCGGGCTGCGCCGGAAAACCTCCGAGCACCGCCACCAGGCCCTGGTCGGTCCGGTAACCGCTGCTGTAGCACTGCTCGAACAGAATGCCCGTTTGGATCAAGCGGCTCAAGTTTGGACAAACGCCGGGCGCGCCGCCGAGTTCCTGCACCACCTGGGCTGTCATACTTTCCATCAGGATGAAAACGATGTTCGGCTGCACGCCCGGGGTGGACAACAGCCAGCTTCCTGTTTGAGCGCCGGCGCTGGAATCGCTGGAAAAAAGTTCGCGGGTTAGCCTGCGCGCCTCGACATCGTCCATAGAGCGGAAATGGTTGTCTGTCGAGCGGGTTTCAATCATGCTGTGCAAGAGATGCCAGGCGGCATTGGTGGCGGCGTGGTTGTTGAAGGGGTAAGCGGAGTAGTACGCTGCGCTTTCATTGATCGGTACTTTGCCCCAGCCGCCCCGGATAGCCAAAACGATCAGGGGAAGCAACACCGGCGCCCAGCTGAGCTGGCCCAGCCGGCTGTGGTTGCCCTGTATTTTTTTCTCAATCCCGGTTTTGTACATCCAAAACCAAAGTCCGACCACGCCCACATAGGTCAGCACACTTCCGATTTTGAAAATTAAGGACATCGAGTCCAGCATCGCTGCAGGGGTGCGAAAGTAGTCCAGGGCCCGGTTGTTCAGCAGGGTGTGCCATTCCTCGTAGATAAAAACATTGGCGCCGAACAAAAAAACCAGGATGAGCAGCAGGGCCGCGTGATACCAGCGCAAGATTTTGCGCAACAGGTCTTTCCGGTTCGAAGCGGCGAGCGCAAACCACAGCAGGACGGCTGGCCCGGCCAGGTAGCCTGCCATGCTCAGGTCGAGCGGCAAGGCTTTCCAGAAAGCGGCCCAGGGCGCTTCTTCCGCCCAGTCTTTGGCCAGCCACAACACAAACCACAAGCGAAAAGCAGCGAAGAAACACAGCCAAAAACAGAAAAGCCGGAGGGCGAAAGCCAGCGGCTGACTCGCAGCGCGCAGGTTTTGGTCCGCACCATTTAAATTGATCTTACCCAAGTGAATTTCAGTAGTTTAATGCCATCGGGGCTGGGTTTGAAACGTTCATCCAACCGCATGCCCAATACCCAGATGATGCGCTTGGTTTGGTCTTCCAGTATCCAGACTTTCTCTTTTTCCAACCGGGATAATTTATGGTTGGTAAAGAAGTCCTGGATTTTCTGGCTTTTGCCGTTCAGGCCGTACGGTTGAAAAACGTCGCCCGGTTTCCAGTGGCGCAAAAGTAAGGGGAATTGCAGTTCCGGTGCAGGTACCAGTACCGACTCCCAGTTGTCGTCCGGGCGTCCGGTGGTTTCCGAAGCCGGCATCAGAAAGAGCGCACTGCCGTCGGGCAGCCGAACCAGCAAGTCATCCGGGCCAACCTGTACTTCATGGGAAACCTCCGTGTTATTCCGGGTAGCCAACAACAAATGATCGCGGTCCATCACCAGGCGGTTCGCATCGGCGCCGAGCCATTCTGTGCCGGGTTGGTCCCAACTATCGACGACTTGCCGGGCCTGTTCGGCGGTGAAACCCAAGGGCTGCAACAAATCGAACAAGGCGTCTGCCGGGGCAGGCAATTGTTCCAGTAGGGCTTTGTCGAGCCGCCTTTCTCCGTTGGCATCGGGCTTGCTCCACAACTGGCCCAGCAGAAAATTCAGGTTGGCGTCGGCTGCCCGAAGCCTGGCGATGGTTTTTGCGGCGCCGGCCAAAAAAGCCGGATTCAGGGCGGCCATCGGCGGAAGCACCTGCTGCCGGATCGCATTTCGGGTGTAATCCAGCTGTGCATTGCTGCTGTCTTCGCGCCAAGTCAGGTTGTTTTCTTGGGCAAATGCCAGAATTTCGGCGCGGCTGGCAAACAGCAAGGGGCGGATGACCGCTCCATTTTGCTGGGGGATGCCCGTCAGACCCGTCAGGCCGGTTCCGCGAATTAAATGGTGCACCGCGGTTTCCACCGAATCGTTCAGGTGGTGGCCGGTGGCGATTTTTTCAAAACCATAGGTCGCGCGGATTTGCTCCAGCCAGTCGTACCGCAGTTTCCGGGCGGCCATTTGAATGGAAAGTCCTTCTTCGGCGGCGAAAACCTCCGTTTCGAAACCCTGGCTGAAAAATTTGATTCGATGCCGGAGCGCCCAGGATTGTACGAAGGTCTCATCCTGGTCAGACTCCGCGCCGCGCAGTTGAAAATTTGCGTGGGCGATGCCGAATTCCAATTGGGTTTGGAGGAACAGTTCACACAAGACCATCGAATCCAGGCCGCCGCTCACCGCCAGTAGGCAGGACGACTCGCCGGAGAGCAGGTTTTGGCTGCGCAAAAACTCCTGGAAACGGTGCAGTAGATCCATAGTTCTTAAAAGAAAAATTTCAATTTTGTTTCAAGCCGACTTTAGACCTTTGCTGCAAAGTTAGAGCCGCAAGCCTGCGGCTGGGTAATAAATTCCCAAGTTTTACGCTGCTTTACCTGTATACGCCATCATTCCTTTATGAAGTACAAAAACTACCTCCGTCCTGTTTTTTTTGCCCTTTTGTTCTTTTCCCTGTTTGTTCTCCCTGAAAGCCGGGGCCAGTTGCAAGGCGCCGTGTTGGATGAAAACGGCGAACCCCTACCCTATGCCACGGTTTACGTCCGGAACAGCACCAACGGTACCGTTGCCAACGCTACTGGCGAATACCGGCTCAACCTCGAGCCCGGCGCCCACACCATTGTTTTTCAATACATTGGCTACCAGCAAAAACTGGAAACGGTGCAGTATGCCGGCAAAGCTATCCGGCTCGATGTGCGCATGGAGCCATCCGACCTGGAACTGTCGGAAGTGGTCATCACCACCGAAGACCCTGCCTACCCGATCATGCGCAAAGCCATCGCCAAACGCTCCTTCTACCGCAACCGAACAGCCGCCTACAGCTGCAACGCCTACATCAAGGGGTTTTACAAGTTGCTCGATGCGCCGAAAAAAATTTTTGGACAGGATATCGGCGACATGGGAGGCGTGCTCGACTCTAACCGCGCCGGCGTTATTTATTTGTCCGAATCGGTATCGCAATTGTTCGTGCAAACCAAACCGCTGCGCCAAAAAGAAGTGATGATTTCCAGCAAGGTCAGCGGCAGCACCAACGGCTTCAGCCTCAACCGCGCCACGCTCACCGATTTTAACCTGTACGACGAGCGGATCAATATCGACCGGGATATTCTCTCCCCGCTGGCCGACAACGCTTTTTCCTATTACCGCTTCCGTTTGGCAGGCAAGTTCAAAGACGACAATGGCTATGACATCTATAAAATCGAAGTGATTCCGAAGCGCGACGAAGACCCTACTTTTCACGGATACATTTACATTGTGAGCGACTGGTGGAACCTCGCTGGCGTCGACCTGAAACTGACGGGAAAGGCCATCCAGCAGCCGGTGCTCGACACCATGGATATCAAGCAGGAGTTTGTGTTGGTGAACAAACCCGACGAATGGCTGCTGCTTACCCAACTGACCGGCTTTCGGTTTGCCGTCCTGGGCTTTAAGGTCGGCGGATTTTTTAACGGGGTGTTTTCCAACTACAACCTCCAACCGGCTTTCGGACCCGATTTTTTCAATCGCGAAACGTTTAAAGTAGAAAAAATCGCTTCGGAGCGCGACAGCGCCTACTGGGAAAGCGTTCGCCCGGTGCCCCTCACGGCAGAAGAAGCCGGCGACTATGTGCGCAAAGACAGCCTGGCGCGAATCTGGGAGTCTAAAGCCTACCTCGACAGTACCGACCGGCGCGAGAACCGGTTCAAATTCCGGAATCTGCTCTTCGGCTACTCCTGGAACAATTCCTACCGGCATATTTCCTTCTCGTATCCCTCTCTTTCCGATGGCATGCAATTCAATGCCGTACAGGGACTTACCTTGAATTTCCGCCCGACCTTCCGCAAAAGCGACGGCCGCCGGCGCTCCAAATACTGGGAAGCCAGCGGCCGGCTCAATTATGGTTTTGCCGAAAAACGCCTCCGCCCCTCGTTCCGCCTGGAGCGCCAGTTTGAAAGCATCTACTTTACCCGCGCCGAACTGAGCGGAGGCGTGGACGCGGTTCAGTTTGACGAGGAAAAACAAATTGGCGAGCTGACCAACTTGCTTTACTCCATGCTGGAGAAACAGAATTACCTCAAACTCTATGAAAAAACATTTGTCGCGGCGCGCATCGGCCGGGTCCTTGTGCCGGGGCTGCGGTTGGAATTCAGGACAGAGTATGCCCGGCGCCGGCCTTTGGTCAACCACAGCGACTACAGCCTGTTCCGGAAAGACCGCGCCTATTGGCCGAATGCGCCATTACCCGTTCCGGCAATAACGCCTGAGCCAAATTTTTTCCAGGAAAACGAGGCTTTCCTGCTCGAACTCAACGCCCGGATACGATTTAAAGAAACGTACAGTACCTATCCGGACTACCGGGCCTATGAGCGCTCCAAATGGCCAACCTTGTTTTTACAATACACCAAAGCCGTGCCTGGGGTGCTGGGGAGCGATGTCGACTTCGACTTGTTGCAAGCCCGGGTCACGCAATCCGACCTTTCAATGGGTTTGTTTGGCTACAGCGAATGGAATATCGGCGGCGGAACCTTTTGGCGAAAAAAACGGGTCGAATTCATGGACTTTTACCACCCCAAAGGCAACCAGACGATCTTCAGCAAGCCGAACAATTACATCCGCGGTTTTTTCCTGCTGCCCTATTACGAGTTCAGCACGGCCGACGCTTTTGCTTTTGCCCATTGGCGGCACCATTTCAACGGCTGGCTGTTAGACAAACTTCCCGGCATCCGCAAGCTGAACTGGAAGGAAGCCCTGAGCCTGAACGTTTACTACGCCGACCAGTATGCCTGGGAAAGCCAACGCCCCAACGCTACCCTGCCCTACTGGGAAGCCAGTTTCGGTTTTTACAACATCGGCATCAAGTTTTTCCGGCCCCTGCACGTCAACATCGCCACTGGTTTTTTTGGCGGAGAACTATACCGAACCGGCGTGGTGCTGGGCCTGGATTTGTAAGAATCCGGTACCTTGAGCGCCTGAAATATTCCGCTTTATGGATTTTTCCCGTTTGCCAAAAATTGAACTGCACCTGCACCTTGACTGCTCGATCAGTTTTGAAGCGGCCCGGGAAATGGACGCTTCCATCAGCCGGGCGGAATTCCGCGACCGGCTCGTAGCGCCGCCGAAATGTGCTGGTTTGACCGACTACCTGACCCGCGCCGTCGAGGCCATCCGGATGCTGCAAACCAGCCGCGCTTTACGCATCGCCACGCTCGATCTGTTTCGACAACTCGCTGACGACCACGTAATCTACGCCGAGATACGCTTTGCCCCCCTGGAACATTTGACCGGAGGGCTGTCGGCCGAAGCGGTGGTCCAAACCGTTTTGGAAGCCGTGGAAGAAGGGAGCTGGCAAACCGGAATTTCTGCCGGCCTGATTTTATGCGACCTGCGCCATTACACGCCCGAACAAAGTATGGCATTGGCCCGCCTGGCCACGAAATTCAATGGAACAGCAGTGGTTGGAATCGATCTCGCCTCCGACGAGGCCTGCCCGATCGAAAACCACCTGCCGGCATTCCAATGGGCGCGCCGGCACGGCCTGGCCTGTACAGCGCATGCCGGGGAAGCGCGGGGGGCGGAGAGTGTGTGGGAAACCCTCCGGCTATTGGCGCCGCAACGAATCGGCCACGGCGTGCGCAGCGCGGAGGATACAACATTGATCTGCCATTTGCTCGAGCAGGACCTGCATCTGGAAATATGCCCAACCAGCAATATTCAAACCGATGTTTATGCCCGGTACGCCGATCATCCGGTGGATAGTCTGTTCCGGGGAGGGCTGTCTGTAAGTATCAATACCGATGCGCGGACGATTTCGCAAATTAATCTCAATCAGGAATACCAAAAGTTGCACGAGCACTTCGATTGGCCAGCCGACCATTTTTTAAAATGCAACCTCGAGGCCGTCCGGCATGCTTTCGCGCCGGATGAACGTAAAGAACAGCTGCGCGCACGGTTGTTAAAAGCTTATGGCCAAACGATACAAGGAAGCGCTTTTTAATACCTTTGCATACATATTTTAACCACACACCATCACGGCAACAACATGAAATTCAAGATTTTACTTCCCGTTATCCTTTTCTTCGGACTGCTGGCCCTCGCGGCCTGCGGCAGCGATTCCGCTGCTTCCGCGACTTCTGAAAGCGGCGCCAACACAGAGTCGGCGGCCCAACCGGCTGATCCATCTGCTGCAGGTCCGGGCGGACTGAACGCCGCCCCCGCTCCCGATGCAGCCGCAGCCCCGGCCGCTCCTTCTGCCGCCCCGGCGCCGGCCACCACGCCGCCCGCTGGCGTCAAACACTACACCTGCCCGAAAAATTGCAAAGGCAGCGGTGGCGACGCTGCCGGAACCTGTCCGGTTTGCGGTACCGCTTATGTACACAACGCCGCTTTCCACGGCCAACCGGGCAACACGCCCAATGCAGCAACGCCCGGCGCTACGGCAACGCCGGTGACGCCGCCGGCTGAATCGCCTGCGAAAAATGCAGCCGGGGTATTTCACTACACCTGCCCGAAAGGCTGCAAGGGCGGCGCCGGCGCAGCGGGCAAATGCGCTTCTTGCGGCGGCGACCTCGCCCACAACTCGGCCTACCACAACAACTAATCAGGAGAGAAAACCAGGAAATACGCCGTCGAATCCACCGGGGTTTTATCCGAAACCCAGGAGCGCACGAGTTCCATTTCGGGGTCGGACTGAATTTTTTTCCACTGCGATTTTTCTACCAATAAATGGGGGCGGGTCTGCTGTCTGGTTTGATCGACCAGCAGCCGACCCGCCCCCATTTCTCTTTTGACCACCCAATCGAGCGGCAAAGGCGAAGGCGTATCGGTGATGAAATTGGCCAGCGGAAAGGCCGGAAGTGTTTTAAAACCCGGTCCGTAGCGCTGGCTCAGGTTCTGTAAATCCTGGTACAAAGCGGCCCGGTCCGGCGTCGAGTAAATACCGCTGAGTTTTGGAAAAATGGCTCCGAGCGATACCGTCATTTCCGGGCGCCGGCCATCCCGGTAAACATAGGTATAGCCCCAGCGGAACAACAACAGCGCGCATGCCAGGGCCAACAGGGCAAACCGTAGCCGGCCGAGCGATAACGTTTTGGTGTGCCGGTCCGACATTTCAAGCAAAACGAATACCCAGGGCAGGGCAAACAAAATGGGTAGATTGTAGCCCCAGCTGACCGACGCGCTCCAACTCAGCGCGAGCAAAGCGGCAAAAGCCAGGCTTTTTTTGAGGGGCCAATTTTTTTGGTAAAACGACCACAACGCATAGCCGGCCGCCAGCCCAAACAACAGCCGGGTCTGGGTGAAAGGCGCCGTGAATTCCTGCCGGATCCCGATCGCCAAGGCGTAACTGCCGGCCAGAAAAAGCAAAAACAAATACCAGAAAATGGGAGCCCTGCGACCGCTCAACCAAAACGACCTGGCCAGCAGCGCCACAGCAGGAAGGGTAACGGCCGGTTCGAGTCGAAAATAATCCAACACGCCATGCTCGAAGGCCTGGCCGCCCGAACTGGCAGAGCGGGTGAGTTGTAGAAAAGCGCCAAGCGCATTTTGAGCATAGAGCCCGGTAGCAAATAGTCCCAGCGAAACTACCGCACCTGCTAGCGCCCAGCGTCGATGCCGGGGCAGCCTGTTTTTTTCAAAAAAAACCAACGCCAGCCACAGCGGCAACATCGGGTAAAACGACTGTTTACACAAAAGCATAGCTGCCACAGCCGTTCCCGACCCGAATGCGGCCCCCGCTCCCCTGCCCCGAAACCACAGCCACAGCCCCAGGCTTCCAAACAACAGGCCGTCGACGGTGTGCCAGGCCGCCGCCGGATAACAATGCGCCGACATCACGAAAGCCCATACCGCCAGCCGCCATTGTTGGGCCCCGGTCGACAAAACAGCGGCGCCCAGCCAGGCGTACGCGGCCACTTTCCAGTAGAATAGCCAGCGCTCCCCCAGCACCGCCCAGTTTTCAGGCAATAAGTACAACTCCACGGCGCGCAACCATACCGGCAACGGCGGCCGCACATACACCACATCGGTGTACAGGTTTTTGCCTGAAAGCAACTGCCAAGCCAGGCCTGTGATGAACCCGCCATCGGTTTCGTTGATCCCGAAAGGCGCATAGCACCAGCAGTAGCCCAAGGGCAAGGCGAAAAACAAGATTTTCCAGACGGTCTGGTCAGTCAAGGACGCGCGCATACAAGACATGTACAAGGACTCAGGTGTTCAGAATGCGACCTTTTAACAGGGAGTAAAATTTTTCGTAGCCGAAGGTCGCCGGGTCAACCCGACCCATGCGGCCGGCAGAGCAGGCGTCTTTGGCCAGGTAAATTTTTCCCTCATACTGCCAGACAATTTCGTCGAGCCGGCGCACCAAAGCAAAAACGGTGTCGGTTCTTGGAAAATCCAAAGCCAGGGAGTAGCCCCGTTCCGGAAAACTGTGGACGGCCTCCGGCGGCCGGTCGCCATGCCGTTTGATCACCGATAAGAAAGGCAGGTCCTTGCTTTTTTGGATGGTCTGTAAAATTTCGCGGATGCCGGCAAAAGCGAAGGCTTCGGGCAGGCAAAACTGGTATTGAATAAATCCCCGCCGGCCGTACAAACGGTTCCAGTTCCGGATGCGGTCCAGCGGATAGAAATAACGGTCGAGGTCGACCAGCTGCTCGCCGGTTTTGGCCCTGGAAAACAACAGGTGGTTGTGCAAGCGGATGCTCCAGCGGTTCAGCAAGCCGGAAGGGGCAAAAAACGGCACGTTTCGCGTGTTGCGATGGGGGTAATTCAAGCCGCCGTCTGAGGCTTCGGCATGGTCAGCGAAATAGACTACGCCGCGACCCAAATTCTTGCCGGAGGCTAGTCCGTCGATCCAGCCTGCGGCGTAGGCGCAGGATTTGTTGGCTTCGAAGGCTTGAAAAACACCTTCGAGCGCCGCTGCGCGAACAGCGGTCTGGCGCATAAAAATACTCGGCAGGCGCAGGAGTTGAAACCGGGCGGAGAGAATGATTCCGGTCCAGCCCATGCCGCCGCAGGTTTGCCAAAACAGTTCCGGATGCTGTGTTTTGGAACAGCTCAGCACCGTCCCATCGGCGCGCATCAGTTCGAATGCTTCCAGCCAGTTGGAAAAGCAGCCTTTCGCCGGGTGGTTTTTGCCGTGCACATCGCAGGCGATGGCGCCCCCGACCGTGATGTTTTTTATGCCTGGCGTTACCTGGAAAAACCAACCGGCAGGCACAATGGTATCGAGCAGATCGACCAAGAGCACGCCGGCTTCGCAATGGATGCGCCCGGTTTTCGCATCAAAATCCAGGAGCCGGTTCAGGCGGAGGGTAGACATAATATTCGGGCTGAGCGCGGCATCGCCATAGCACTTGCCATTGCCCCGGGCAATGAGCCGGTCGAGGGCAGGGCATGCTGCCAACAAGGCCTCCCTGTTTTCGGGGCAGTATACCTCAGCGTTGCATTGGGGGAAATTCCCCCAGTTCTTTACCGTGCCGGAGTATTTATCGATCATGTTCATCGCGTTGGAGCGGCTGAGCAGCCGGGGTGAAAGCCGGGAGTAGTCCGGAGCATATCCGACGGGCCAGCAGCGTATCGTTCAAGGCAAAATAGTTGAGCGGGTTCAGAGAAGAATGGAAAACGTAGGCCGCCGTGAGCTGCTGCCTGGAGGCTGGATTGGGCCGATAATCCTCTGGCAATTCCGGCGGTTTTTGGTAAAAAAAACGGAGCGAAAAGCCCGCGCCGCTTCCCAGTGTAAAATGAAGGGTGGTATGCAGGGTTTCGTCGGCCCTGGTTTCGTCGAAACTGTCGGAAAACTCAGCGGGCAATTGTCGGAGCAATTGGAGCCAGGCCCGCACCGTTTCCATTGCCATCGGGCCTGTGCCGTTGGGGCTAAGCCAGATGTCTGTGGAGTCGTTCCGGGCCCAAAAAACCGGAGGGCGCCCGGGGCGTAGAATGCTGATTTTGCGCAGTTCCTTCAGGTTTTGCGGCAAAATCTCCTTAGAGCGAAAATCGCTTAATTCCAGCGCAAATCCGGTCCGAAGCGCGCCTTTTACCGTAAAAGTGCTTTTGTTTTCCGGTATGCGCACGTAGGTCCGGACAGAACCAGAATCCGCATATTCCGCGCCAAGGATCAGCGTTTCGGGCAGTTTTCCGGCTTGCGATATTTGAAGTTTTATAGCCTCGGCGGGCGCAAATCCGAGCTGCTCCGGAACCGCCCCGGGCTTCACCGTACAAGAATTCAGGGCGGAGAGCAGCTGCAGGAGCATTTGAACTTGCGCCCCGCGGGCGAGCGCGCTACGGCCGTCCTGGGTGGCCGTCCAATGCAACGGTGTGCGCTGAAGCAGCAAATCAGCGGCTGTGGCCCGGCTGATAATGATTTTGGAAACCGCCAACGTATCAATAGTTGCCAACGGCCGTCTGATCTCCTGCCGGTATTGAAACGGCAAAAGCCGGCTGATCAGGCCAAGCGCCAATACGCACAAAAACAGGTATACCAGGTGTTTATTTTTCATGATTGGGGGCGGCACTAGTTTCCGGCCAAAGGTACGGCCCGGGATGGGCAATTTTTAAAAGTTGCTTTACCTTTGAATCTGCACTGTTTGTTCGCCTTTAAAACATTTCACGAATGGAATTTAACTGGATTGCCTTGTTCGGCGCCGCTCTGATCCCCCTTGCTGTCGGTTTTGTCTGGTACAATGAAAAGGTATTTGGAAAAGCCTGGATGCGCGCCAGCGGTCTGACGCCTGAGACGCTGAAAGGCGGGAACATGGGCTTGATTTTCGGACTCGCCTTTTTGTTCGCGCTCCTGCTCTCCGTCATGCTAAGTACAATCACTATTCACCAACTCCATCTGGGGTCGATCTTACTGGATGAGCCCGGCATCAACGACCCGAATTCGGAAATCGGTCGCTTTGTCAGCGATTTCATGGCCAAGTACGGCCGGAATTTCAGGACCTTCCAGCACGGCGCTTTTCATGGCATTTTGGCCGCGTTTTTTTTCGTACTGCCGGTCTTGGGCACCAATGCCTTGTTTGAGCGCAAGGGATTTAAGTACATCGCCGTAAACATGGGCTACTGGCTGATTACCCTGGCTTTGATGGGCGGCATGATTTGTGCAAACCTGTAATTTCCTGGAATCTTGCCTACCTTTGCCGCCCGTTTCACAGAGCAGGCGCGCAATATGAATTTTCCTCCTGGCATAAAAATTACGATCACTGGCGACCTCGGCAGTGGAAAAAGCGCAGTTTCCAGAATGCTGAGCGAGCGCACAGGCTTTCAGTACATTTCCACCGGCCAAATCCAGCGCAAACTGGCCCAGGAAATGGGGGTCGACACGCTGGAAATGAACCGTTTGGCCGACACCGACCCCGATATCGATAAAAAAATCGACGGCATTTTCATTGCCCTAAAAGACGATCCGGGCCAGTACGTGGTAGACAGCCGCATGGCTTGGTTTTTTTTACCCCAATCGTTTAAGGTGTATCTAAAAGCCGACACCGCCGTGGCGGCTGACCGAATTCTGCACGACCCGAACCGCAACAGCGAAGCCTATGCCGACCGCGAAGAAGCCAGGCAGAAAATCCTGGCGCGCAAGGCCAGTGAAAACGCCCGATTTTTGGCCAAATACGGAGCGGACTGTTCCGATAGGGCCAATTTCGATTTGGTGGTGGATACCACCGAACGCCGGCCGGAAGATGTTTTCGCGCTGATCATCAAGGGGCTGGAAAGCCGGCTCAGCGGCGCCGATTTCCCCCGGGAGATTTAGAGCAGGTTGGGGAATTTTTTCCTCCAGCAGAAATTTACCAACCTGCTCTAAATCCCACCCCGCCTTCCCGGATCAACTAATTCAACCCAGGTTTGTTAGGCTGCAATGGCAAAATTTTCAATTAATTTAAAGGACGGCTCTGTTGAACAGGAGCAACCCATTATCATCGGCATCGACTTGGGCACTACCAACAGCCTGGTGGCGTACATGCGCGACGGGCAGCCGCACTGTGTCCGGGATGCCGCCGGCAAAAGCGCCTTATTGCCTTCCGTGGTGCATTTCAACGCGGAGGCCGAGGTAGTGGTGGGCGAACAAGCCAAGGAGAAACTGATCGCCGACCCGGCCAACACGATTTACTCCGTCAAACGCCTGATGGGCAAATCGTATCAGGATGTTGCCGGTTTACAAGGTTATTTCGGCTATAAAATTCTGGATGAGGACCCGGAGGCCCTGGTGAAAATCAGGGTCAAAAATCAATTCTTCACGCCCATTGAACTGAGCGCCAATATTCTGCGGGAGCTGAAGCGCCGGGTAGAAACGGAATTGCAAACGACACTGGAAAAGGTGGTGATCACAGTGCCCGCCTATTTCAACGACAGCCAGCGTCAGGCCACCCGCGACGCCGGCAAACTCGCCGGTTTCGATGTGCTGCGTATCGTCAACGAACCCACCGCCGCCGCCCTGGCCTATGGAATTGGCCTCGACCCCGAAACCTCGGAAACCATAGCAGTGTACGATCTGGGCGGCGGCACCTTTGATATTTCTATCCTCCGGATTCAAAACGGCATTTTTGAAGTGCTCGCCACCAATGGCGACACCTTTCTGGGCGGCGATGACTTCGACCGCGCGCTGATCGATCTTTTTTTGAAGCAATTAAATATTGGCGCGGAAAAATTGGCGGAGGATAAATCTTTGGGACAAGCGATTCGCTTGCTGGCCGAACGGGCCAAAAAGTCGCTTTCTTCCCAGACGGAATTTCAAGGCGAATTGCTGGGAAAGCGGCTTCTGGTAAATCGCGCGGCTTTTGAACACGCGATCCGGCCCTTGGCCCAGCGCACCATCGAGCACTGTCGTCAGGCTTTGGCAGATGCCGGGAAAAAGGTAGCCGAGATCGACAAAATTATTTTGGTCGGCGGCAGCACCCGCGTGCCCTTGGTGCGGGAAATGGTAGCCGGGTTTTTCGGCAAACCCGGCTTCGACAGCATCGACCCGGATGAAGTGGTGGCGCTTGGCGCAGCGGTCCAGGCAGATATTCTCGCCGGCAATCAAAAAAACTTGCTGCTGCTCGATGTTACGCCGCTCTCGCTGGGCATCGAAACCGTTGGCGGCTTGATGGATACCATCATTCCGCGGAACACCAAAGTGCCGGCGAAAGCAGGTCGCCAGTACACGACCAGTGTGGATGGCCAGAAAAATTTAAAAATTGCTGTTTTTCAAGGCGAGCGCGACCTGGTGGAACACAACCGAAAACTCGGCGAGTTTATCCTCCGCAACATCCCGCCGATGCCTGCCGGCTTGCCGAAAATCGACATCACCTTTTTAATCAATGCCGACGGCATTCTCACGGTGCGCGCCGCCGAATTGCGTTCGGGCGTGCAACAGGAAATTGACATCCGCCCGAGTTATGGCATCAGCGAAGAAGAGATGGCGCGCATGTTGCTCGACAGCATCGCCCATGCGCAGGAAGACATGCAGGCGCGGGGCTTGCTCGAGGCCCGAAATGAAGCGAACAACCTGCTTTTGGCAGGCGTCAAGTTTCTCGAACAAAACAAAGACCTGCTTTCCGACCCCGAAAAATTACAAACCAAAAATCTGCTGAGTTTACTCGAAAAGGCGGTTAAAGGCGAGGATAAAGACAGCATCCTCCATGCCATCGAAACCTTGAATGCCTTCACTACCCCCTTGGCGCACAGGGCTATGGATCGCACCATTCAGGCAGCCATGCACGGCAAACAAGTATCTGGGAAATAACACACTACACTTATGCACCGCATCAACCGCTCTTTGCTTTTCCTCATCGTGTTTTTAACCTCCTGTTCCGTGCGCACCGCGCCGCCGGCAGCCCCGCCGGGTTTTGTTTCCTGGGATAAAAAAATGATCGAACTGGGAGCGGTAAAAAAAGGGGAAAAGCGGTCCTTTTCCTACGAATTCACGAACACCTCGGCGGAGGCTATTCAAATTGACATTGTGGATGCCTGCGAGTGCACCAAGGTGGATTTTCCACGTGGAATTATTGCCCAGGGCGGGAAAGGCAAACTGGATGTCGTATTTGACAGCACGGAAAAAACGGCGGCTGAAACCATTTCGATCAACGTCATTTTCAAAAACAAACAGGCCAATGGCGTGCCGCGGATCGAAATTGTGGAGTATCGCTTCGAGATCGCTCCTTAACTTTTCTGTTCCCGGCGTTTCAACTCATCGCGGATTTTAGCGGCGGTCTCATAGTCCTCCGCTTCCAGCACTTCCTGCAGCCGGTTTTGGAGCGCCTCGGCGGTATAGGTTTCCAGCGCATTGGTGTCGAGGGCCTGCGCGCCGGTCGTGGCGGTCCGGCCGCTGCCAATTGTGCCGCCTCCACCTTCTTCGTCCTGGTCCTCCAGGATGACGCCGGCGGCTTCCAGGATAAAATCGTAGGTATAAATCGGGCAATCGAAGCGCACCGCCATGGCAATGGCGTCGGAGGTGCGGGAGTCGATTTCAAAAATCTCCCCGTTTTTTACACAAACCAGCCGGGCGTAGAAAATGCCGTCCAACAGGTTGTTGATCACCACTTCCCGGAGTTCGATATGGAAGGTGTCGAGGGTGTTTTTAAACAAATCGTGGGTGAGCGGCCGGTTGGGTACCATGCGTTCCATCGCCACAGCAATGGCCTGCGCTTCAAAACTTCCGATTACAATCGGCAGCCGGCGTTGTCCGCGGCGCTCACCCAACACCACAGCATAGTTGTGCGATTGGGTGACGCTGTGCGACAAGGCGACTATATCCAGTTCAATTCGTTTCATTGCCTGAGTAATTTACGGGGTTTTTGTTTGCCCGGTGCAGCCCCAATGGGCTGCGTGGAGGAGCAAAAATACGAGCCTTTTCCTGCCGAAAGAACAAAAAAATTGCGCCGTGGTATTTCACCCATTAATTGGAGGCTTTGAATTTCTTCACCGCCTCCGTCAGCTTGGGCACCACCTCGAATAAGTCGCCGACCACCCCATAATCAGCCGCCTTAAAAAAGGGCGCTTCCGGGTCTTTGTTGATCACGACGATCACCTTCGAATTGTTCACCCCAGCCAAGTGCTGAATGGCGCCGCTGATACCGATTGCGATATACAAATTAGGGCGAATAGCAATGCCTGTTTGGCCCACGTGTTCGTGGTGCGGACGCCAGTGGCTGTCGGCAACCGGGCGGGAACAAGCGGTCGTCGCGTCCAGCTCGTTGGCCAGGGCCTCTACGATGCCCCAGTTGGTAGGATCTTTCATGCCGCGGCCCGCCGATACCACTACTTCAGCTTCGGGCAAAGGCACCCGGCCATCCACCGTTTTCACCGATTTGACCTGGATGCGGCTTTTCGGAACCGGGACAGCCAGGTTTTCAACGGAAACCGGCTCGCCCTGTATTTCCGGGCGCAAAGCATTGCCCATCAGGGAGATAATTTTCACCGGCGTGTCGATGGAGTATTCCACAAAGGCTTTACCGGAAAACACCGACTTGGATACCCGGAGCGCATCGCCGTTTTTGGTCGGCAAACTGTTTGCCCCGGAAACCAACCCTGCCTGCAGCCGAACAGCCAGGCGGCCGGCCAGCGTTTTTCCGGTCGAGGTGTGGCTCAACACAAGAACCGTAGCCTCTAGGTCTTTCGCCGCTGTGGCCAGCACTTGGGCTGCCACCTGGCCGTCGAGTTGATCCAAACCGGCATCGGCAACCGTCAGCACACGGGAAGCGCCATAGCGGCCGAGCTCGCCGGCGTTCGCCACCTTGCTGCCGAGGGTGATGGCCGCGCAGTCCACGCCCAATATTCCGGCAACTTTTTTGCCGTAAGACACCGCCTCAAAAGCGGCTTTTTTCAAATGCCCGCCGGGGCTTTCTGCATATACTAAAACCATTACAGTTCGAATTTAAAATGTTAGAATTGGGTGGTTTGGAGGGCCTTACAGCACTTTGGCTTCTTCGTGCAGGAGGCGCACCAGTTCGTCCATTTGCTCCGGATCGACCAGTTTGACGCCGGATTTGGCGGGAGGCAAGCCGAATTTTACCGTACTGACGGTTTCGGCGTAGGCTACCGGCGCTACCACTTCCAGCGGTTTCGAGCGGGCCATCATAATACCCCGCATGTTGGGGATGCGCTGTTCGGCCATGCCTTTGGCCGCGCTCAGCACGAAGGGCATTTCCAGTTCAAGCACCTCTACTCCACCCTCGATGTCGCGCTCCACTACGGCGGATTGGCCGTTCAGTTCGAGTTTGCTGGCGAAGGCGATAAAAGGCAGGTCGAGGTGTTCGGCGACCATGGCGCCCACTTCTGCCCCATTGTAATCGATGGTTTCTTTTCCAAAGAAGATAATATCGAAAGCGCCTTTTTTGGCGTATTCAGCAATCTGGTGGGCGGTAAATCCGGCGCTGGCAGGTTCAGCGTCGATCCGAACCGCCTCGTCGGCGCCGATCGCCAGGGCTTTCCGGATGGTGGTTTCGTTGGCGGCCGGACCGACATTCAACGCCACCACCGTGCCGCCCAGGGCCTCGCGCAGTTCGCAGGCGCGCACCAGGGCGTACCATTCGTCGTAAGGGTTCATAATGAATTGAACGCCCGCCGGATTAAAGGCGGTCGCCTCCGCGTTAAAACTGATCTTGGCCGTCGTGTCGGGTGTCTGGCTGATGCAAACGAGAAATTTCATAAATGCGTCGTATGGTTGTAGTTTGGGTGAAAAATGGTTAAAAATCAGAGAAGTAGCTCGTGAAACGTACCTTTGCCTCCCAAAGCGCCGCAAAAGTAGTAATCGACGCTCATTTTTTGGAAGAACCCTCGGCGAAAGTTCGCCTCAGCCGAATCAACAATCCGCTGCCCTTTTCGTTCATAGCGCTATGAGCCAACGTTTGAACCTGCTTCAAGCCATTCTGGAAAAATCGCCCGGCGATACCTTCGCCATGTTTGCCATAGCCAAGGAATTTGAAGGGCTGGGCGACTGGCCTGCCGCACTCGATTTTTACCTGAAACTAAAAACCGCCGACCCCCACTACGTCGGGTTGTACTACCACCTCGGTAAATTGTACCAACGGCTCGACCAAACCGAAACAGCCGCCGAAACCTACCGCGCCGGCATGCAGGTCGCACAGCAACTAAACGACCGGCACGCGTACAGCGAACTGTATGCAGCCCTTCAGGAAATTAGCCCCGATGACGATGATGAAGTTTAAATTAAACGGTTCGACCCTGCGCTCCGCGTTAACGTTTGCCGGCTACGCCTGTCTGTTTTTACTGGGACTTTCCGCGCAACAAACCAGTTGCAAGCGAAAAACCGCCAGTGAAGCCATTGCCCCGGCGACCGCGGCGCGTCCCGCCAGCTTTTTACTCCAGCAGCTGAGCCGAAACCGGGCAGACAACGTGCAAAGTTTTACGGCCCGGGCCAATATCTATGCTGAAAACGAAGGTATGGCTGTGGAAGCCGTAGCCAACCTGGTTTGGATTCGCGACAGCCTGCTCTGGCTCAATGTGAAAAAACTGGGCATCGAAGCCGCCCGGGCGCTGATTACCCGCGACTCGGTTTTTATCATCAACCGCCTGGACAAAACCTATCAGCAAACGTCCATCGCCAGCCTGCAACATCAATACAACCTGCCTGAAGGCTTCCCCCTGCTCGAACACCTGCTCCTCGGCACGGCCTGGATACCGCAAGGAATTGAATTGCAGGCAGATATTCAAGACAGCCTGCACCGGCTCAGCGGCGGCAATGCCCTGCTTACCGTCGACTACCGGCTGGAAGAAGGCAACTTTGCGCTCCGGCGCGAGTTGTTTTTGCAAAAACGCGACGCCCGGCTGCTTTCCGCTCAGTTTAGCCAGTTTGGCCGCTTGTCGGGGATGGGCGCATTTCCCTACCTTCGCCAGATAGAATGGTACAGCCCGGAATCCGGCGCAGCCCGGCTGGATATCCAATTTTCCGAAATTTCGCTCAACAAGACCACGCCCTTTCGTTTTGATATTCCAAGCCATTACCAACGTGTCGAATAGTTTGTCCCGACATTCCCTGTTATTTCCGCTGGCCTTCCTCGGGCTGGCCTTGCTGTTGCCCGCGTTGGGCTTTGGTCAAAACAGGCAGGATTTGGAGTCCAGGCGAAAAAAACTAATCCGGGAAATCGAACAAACCGACCGGCTGCTGCAAAAAACTACCCAGTCGAAAGCAGCTGCGCTCGACCGGTTTGTTGCGCTGCAAAAACAAATCGAGCGGCGGGAATCGCTGATTCAAACCCTGAATGCTGAAATTGAAGCCTCCGGGCAATCGATCCGCCAAACAGCAGCCATTATTGAATCCTTGCAGCGCGACGTCCAGGTGATGCAAGCCGATTACAGCAAAATGCTGCGTAGCGCCTTGCGCCGGAAAATGCAGAGCAACCCGCTGCTGTACATCCTGTCGGCGACCGACCTGAATCAGGCCTTCCGCCGCTGGCTTTTTTTAAGAAAATACGATCAGTTTCGTAAAACACAGGCCAAAGCTATCGCCGACACCCAGAAAATGCTGGCCAGAAAAATAGCCGCCCTGGAAGCCAGCCAAACGAAACAGGAAGCCTTGCTGGCAACACTGGAAGGGCAAAAAACAGCCCTCGGCACCGAGCTTTCCGATAAAGAAAAACTGCTCAGCAGCCTAAAAAAAGACGAGAGCCGGCTGCGCGAAGACCTGAAAACGAAACAAGCCGCTCACGAGGCGCTCAACCAGGCTATCGAACGAATCATCCAGGAAGAAGTGAACCGGCAAATTCAAGCCGCCCGGCGCCCCAAGCCGCAACCGGCCGCCCCAGCCGCCGAGCGCCCGGCAACGCCCGCCGCTCCGAATCCGCCGAAAACCGCAGCGTCGGATGAGGCAGCGGCAGAGGACGACAATGTGGAAATTCCGGACGACAGCCAGTCGCAGGCGTTTCGCCAAAGCCGCGGGCGATTGCCCTGGCCGGTCGCCAATGGTTTTATTTCCCGAGGATTTGGCCGGCAAAAGCACCCCACGCTAAAAAACATTGAAATCACCAACAACGGCGTCGATATCCGCACGGAAGAAGGCTCCGCCGTGCACGCGGTGTATGGCGGAAAAGTCGCCGGCGTGCAATTTATTCCCGGGCACGATTACACCGTGATTATTCAGCATGGGAATTACTACACGGTGTATTCCAATTTGAGCGAAACCAAACTGTCGAAAGGCGATCGCGTGGAGGCCCGGCAAACCATCGGCCGCGTGAGCAGCAACCCGATCACCGGCGCCTCCGAGTTACACTTCGAACTTTGGTACCAAAAGCAGCGGCTTAACCCTTCCGGTTGGATTCGTAAAAATTAACGGTCCGCCAGGATCAAGGTTTTTCCCACACATTATTTTGCAAGTCGATGTCGGCCAAACGCTGACTGGGATCGATTTCGATCCGGACGACCTTGCTGGCGCGTTCCGGAATTTCGAACACATACTCCGGATCAACCCAGCGGTGGTCGGGCAACACCGTTCGCTTCATATCCGACTCTTTGGGTTTGGCGCCGCGCATGCTTTCCAGCGGCGCGTAAAAGAGTTCCTGATCGCCGTCGCTGTAGGTCACCACAATGTCGAGCGGCATCGCCATCCGCCCTTTTCGCTCCAGGACCACGCGGGTGGTTTTCCGGCCGGCTTCTTCCACCGATTTTATGCCGTAATCGATGGTATTCACAGTGTGGACAAAGTCTTCCTTGTACCAGTCGAGTTCCAGGCCGCTTTGTTTTTCAAAAACCCGGATGAGGTCGTTTGCATTGGGGTGTTTGAATTTCCAGGTATCGTAGTAGCGCAGCAAGCCGGCAGCCAGGTTTTCCCGGCCAATGATATACTCCAACTGGTGCATAAACACATTTCCTTTGACATAGGCGGCCATAGAGTAGGCAAAATTGGTGTTGAAATGGTCGGCGTGCGTGGTCAGCGGTTCTTCCAGGCCGCTGTTTACCAGGGCGCGGTAATTGTTGTAATTGCCGGTATGCGGATTTTCCTGCGCCTTCCGGCTGCCCATCAAGCCCGCGCGGGCCAGTTCGTTTTCCACGATATTTTCGGCGTAGGACGTAAATCCTTCATCCATCCAGGCGTAGAGGCTTTCGTTGGTGCCCAGCACCATTTGGTACCAGGAGTGCAGTTGTTCGTGCACCGATACGCCGACCAGGCTGCTGAGGCCCCGGTTGCCGGTAATCAGGGTGGCCATGGGGTACTCCATACCGCCGTCGCCGCCTTGGATAAAACAATATTCGCGGTAGGGATATGCGCCGAAGTATTGATTCATAACCGTCCGGGCGCGGTTCATGATGGCGGGCAGTTGCTCCCATTGGGTATCATATCCTTTGCCTTTTTGCCAGAAAAAACGCATGATCGTGCCGTCGTCGGCCGTGATCCACTGGTGGTGAAAATCGGGGTCGGCGGCCCAAACGAAATCGTGCACATTGGGCGCCTTGAAATGGTAACGCAATTTGTCGCCGGCTGGCCGGCGCAGGCTCGCCCCTTCGGCGGCATAGCCGTAGCCCACTTCGTCGGGGTTTTGCAGGTAGCCACCCGCTGCAACCACATAGGATTTATCGATTAAAATGGTGACGTCAAAATCGCCCCAAACGCCGTAGAACTCCCGGGCGATGTAGGGGTTGGCATGCCAGCCCTGGTAGTCGTACTCGCACAATTTCGGGTACCACTGCGCCATGGAGAACTCGACGCCTTCGCGGTTGTCGCGGCCGGAGCGGCGAATTTGCAGGGGCACCTGCGCTTCCCATTCCATTTCCAGCACGGTTTGGCTGCGGGGCAAAAGGGGTTCAGCCAGTTGCACTTCGAGAATGGTTTCGTTGATGTCGAATTTGGTCTTTTTTCCGTCCTGACGAAGCTTTTCCACTTTGATCCAGCCTTGCTCGTCGGGCTTCAGGTCCAGGATACGGCTGCCCACCCGCGGGTCGGCGTCGTCGATGGTGCGCGAACGCACGTCCATCATACTGCCGGGTTGGAAGGCGTTGAAATAGAGGTGGTAAAATACTTGGGTCAGGGTATCCGGACTATTGTTGGTGTACACCAGTTTTTGTTTTCCGGAATATTGGTGTAGGCTGGCGTTCACGTCGATGGTCATTTGATAATCTACGTGTTGTTGCCAACGGTCGGGCTGCGCAATACCCAAAGCCGGCAGCAAAAAGGCCGGAAGAAGCAAAAAATGTCGATTCATGTGTGCGGTTAATTTTTGGACAAGGATACGGCAATACCCTCCAGCCAGCTACCTTTTTGGAAAAACGCCGGCTGGGAAAGGCCGAAGGTCGGTTTAGGCGCGCTATCTTTGCTGCATCTTTCTGTTTAGTATTTTTATTTGACTGTTATGAAAATTCGCTTAGCCCTGGTTTTAGTTATACTGGCTGCACTGACCCGTTTATTGCCGCATCCGCACAATTTCACACCGCTTGGCGCCATCGGTTTGTTTGGTGCGGCGTATTTTCAGCGGCGGTGGCTGGCGGTGTTGGTTCCATTGCTTGCCTTGTTTCTAACCGATTTGGTGTTAAACAACATCGTTTACAGCGCCTACTTTCCCGGCTTTACCTGGTTCACCTCTTTTTATACCTACGCGGCTATGGCGCTGGTAGTGTTGGTGGGCTGGCTGATTTTGGGCAGCCAGGTGAACGCCCCCCGCGTTGTTGGAGCCAGCCTGAGCGCTTCCGTCCTATTTTTTCTCGTCAGCAATTTCGGCACCTGGGCGCAAACTACGCTATACCCCAAAACTGCCGCCGGCCTTGCCGCCTGTTATACAGCGGGCTTGCCGTTTTTTGGCAACACGGTGCTGGGCGATTTCGTATTCTCCGCCGTACTTTTTGGCGGATACGCCTGGGCGAGCCGGCAAAATTGGGCCTTGGCGAAAAACTAAGCGCCTGTTTATCTTGTTTTGCCTCGGCACCCTGTCTTAATTTCTAAAAAACAACTATGGCTACTCGCTCGCTTGAGCCTAAAAAAGTTTCGGCCAGCCATACCGTCATGACAGAAATGATCATGCCGAACGACACCAACCCCATGGGCAATCTCATGGGGGGGTACCTGATGCGCTGGATGGATATTGTGGCT
>CAZVZH010000013.1:0-42721 GCA_964630705.1 uncultured Saprospiraceae bacterium
GTACCGCTGTAATCGCGCTGGCTGGGTTCGGGTAAATGGCCTGCAAGCTTGCAGCAGGTGTTTCGGCCAGGCTAGTAGTTTCCGTTACACAAAAACTCCAGTAGGCGGCTGGGGCAGGGAGCGGTCGGGTGATTACTTTGCCGTTGTTGGCGGTCGCTTCAATGAAGTAAAAAACCGTGCTGCCGGCGGCTTGTTTGGGCAGGTAGCCCAAATGGCTCCAGCTGGTGTCGCAGGACTGGCAGGGTGGTAAATCCACCGACTGCCAGGGTTGTGCCAGATCGGTGGTATAGTAAATTTTTGCCGAAGCAATGCCGCTGCGGTGTTGAATGTTGGCCCAAACCGGGTATTGGAGCTCATTCGAGTTATCCATGCAGGGCAATGCCTGGTGGGTGATCAGCAGCGGGTCGTCTACGCCGATTTCCTTGGTAATGCAGTGGATAGCGCCGGAGAGGTTGATCAGCGCGCGGCTGTTGATGCCGACGATGTTGTATCCAGGCAAGGCTTCCCGCCAAACTCGCAAGGCTGTGGTATCGTATTGCTCGGCATACAGGGGAACGAGAACAGATTTATTAATAAAAACTGCGTTGGCATACGTCCAGTATTCTCCGGAATTGGAAGGGTAACGGCCGGTGGCATCGGGCGGCATGGGAATTCGGATGACCTTGTACGGGGTGCCGAAAGCTGTTTTGAAATTACTCAGGACGTATTGAATATTCGCTTCAATTTGGGGGCCGTCGGAAATGCCATCCGGGTACTTCCCAACGAGGAGCGTCTGCTCGTCCAACAGTTTCATGTGCATATCGATGTGGTGGATGCCATCATACGGCAGGACGTCCATTTTTATAAACCGGTCTACGCCCATATATTCCTGCATGATTCCGTCGATCTGCGCTTCAGTTTTTATACTGGCGTTGTAGAGGTTGCCGGCGGCGTTTTCGCTGAGAATCAGTTCGGAGGAAAAGCTGGTGCCCAGCCCATCCGACATAAAGTTTCCGCCCGTGTGTACCAGGTCGGCGGGCGCCAAGGTGGTGGTGTACAGTGGAAGGTTCAGGTAGCGGGAAACGCCGTTTGCCAGGGTGTCGTCCTGTTGGCGCGTGGTGCGGTTGTAGCGCCAATCGATCAGATAGAGGGAGTCGACATCGTTGGCGTAAACGCAGTTCGGGCCGTAGTCGCGCACCCAAACGGAGTTGTTGGGCACGATTAGAAATTCGACGTTGGCGCTGATATCCACATTTTTTGCCAGCAAGTAGTTCTGCGCTGCGGTTCGGGTGCCGCTATCGGTGCAACAGATGATCACCCGGCATTCTTCCCGTGCTGCCCGTACGATTTCCACGAGAATATCGCGCCGGGGATTATTGCTAGCATTCCAAGTAATCAGTACGGCCTGCAGTTCTTCCCATTCGCCCATGGCGCGTACGGGAAGGGCGGGGGGCTCGGTGATGCCGTTTGACAAAGCAGGCGGGGCCAGGCGCGGCGCGAGTAGTTGGATTTTTTCCTGAGGGGAATAGCCTCTGGGCAGGTCGGTATTTACCTGTGCGGATAAAAATGCAGCGGATAAAAAGAGCAAAAATAAGGTGAAGAGGAAGCGAGTCATGCCTAAGGAATTAATGTTGATCGACAAATTTCAGAAAAAGCCTGGAGCATTTTTCCTGCAAATTATGCCAGAAACGGCTGGGGGTGAAAAAAGAAGGCGGCGTGCCGTTGCACGCCGCCAAACAAAACCCATTCTATCGTATGAAGCAAAACTGTTAACAAAGTTCGGTAAACCACCTGTCGGGTGCGTTTAGCCGGCGAGCGGGAGGGCGTCCAGATCGCGGAACAGGAATTTTTTCCGGTTGAAATACAGTACGTTAGAGCGTTTGAGCTGATTGAGCACTGCGGTAACCATTTGCCGGCTGGTGCCGGTGAGATCGGCGATATCCTGGTGGGTCAGGTTGTGTTTTACCAGGGTTTCGAAGCCAATTTGTTTGCCTTGTTCCAGCCCCATCTGGTGCAGGAATTCCAGGATGCGGCTTTTCGAATCTTTCAGTACCACTTTCTCCAGTTGGTTCTCCGTGTAGCGAAGGCGTTCGCCAATAAAATGCAGCAACGACTGGGCGAAAGCGAAGTTTTTACGCATAATGGAAAGCAAAACCTGGGCATCCAGTTCGATAACAGCGGCGTTTTCGTCCATAGCGTAAGCAAAGTCGCGCCGCTGATTTTCGCCAGTCAGACAGGATTCGCCAAACAGGCTGCCTGGCCGAACCACATACTTAATAATGTCTTTCTTTTCGGCGTGAACAGCTACCTTTACCGTCCCGTTCAGAAGAAAGAAAACCTTGTTGGCCGTTTGACCGGGTTTGTATAGTACTTCGTGTTTTACATAAGATTGAAGTACGGCGGTTTGTTGAAGCAAATTCAATTCTTCCGGGCTGAGCACCGCAAAAAGCGGGTTGCTGTCAAAAATCGGTAAAGTAGTTTTTGTGTCCATAATTGAGCTAGAGCAGTTTGTACGGATCGTTCTCTGTATGTGTTCGGTTTTAAGACATCCAGCCGCTGAAAATCCCCTACGCTAAAAACAAAATAAATTTGCGCTACGGATTTTGCCAAGGATAGCCAATCTGGAAAAATGGCCTGATTTGCGAGGATATATTTTGGGGTCCTTGGGTTTTTATAAAAATTATTTTTTTTGTGGCTCCTATTCGCCGGGCCAACCAAATAAAAAAAAGCGTAAAGTTGTAAAGCCTGCCATGTCCTCGGATACTGAAAATAATGAGCTAGAGTTGTTGGCCGGTCTGCGCGCCGGATCAGAGACCGCTTTGCGCCGAATTTTCAATTTGCACTTCCCCTTGCTCGTACGCGACATCTATGCCTATGTGCCGGATGAGGATACCTGTAAGGATATTGCTCAGGAGGTATTTATGGAATTGTGGAAAAAGCGCGAAACACTGGCCATTCATAGTTCTTTGCGGGCCTATTTGCGCCGGGCGGCCATCAATCGGGCTTTAAATTTTATTAAATCCAACCGCCGTACCCTTCTGGACAACACCGACGACTGGCCGGAGCCTGTTTACTTGCCCGGCGAAGAACTTCAATACAAAAGCGATCAGGAGCAGTTAGAAACCGATTTGCACCGGGCTATCGAACAATTGCCGGAAAAATGCCGCCTGGTTTTTTCGCTGAGCCGCTTTGAAGACCTTTCGCACCGGGAAATTTCAGAGCAGCTAGGCATTTCGGTTAAAACCGTTGAAAATCAGATCACGAAAGCCATGCACCAACTCCGGGCGGCGATGTTAAAAAAAATGCATTTGTCGCCGGTTATCATTTCAGTACTAAAATGGTGGTGGGCAGGGTAGGGGATACCAGGGGTGGAGTTGTCTAAGAAGTGCAAGCCAAAATTTGAAATGAAAACAAATCCCGAACCCTAAGACGAATAAATTATGCAAGAGTTCGACTACATACTCCTGATCAGTAAAAGTTGCTCCGGCGACATTACGCCCGTTGAGGCCGACGCCCTTCAGACATGGATCGCCCGCTCGGATGAAAATGCCCGGCTTGCTGAGCAGTACCAAGCTGCCTGGCACAGTGCTTCCCAATCCAAAAAGTCGTTCGATATTGATCTGGATGCCGAATTTCTCCGCTTGCAAGCAAAGCTACAGGAAGTCGCGCGTCCGGCGCCCCGTCGCGTACCGATCAGCCGCCAATTACTCCGCATAGCCGCTGCCATTGCGCTGCTGCTGGCCGGTTGGTGGGGGTACCAGCAATTCCAACCCGACAATCCAACCCTGCTTGTGGCAAAGGTTGAGCAGGCCGAAAAACGTCAGGTGACGCTTCCGGATGGCTCCCGGGTTTGGCTGCGTAAAAATGCCGTTTTGGAATATCCTGCCCGCTTCGATAAGCGCGAGCGCCGCGTATCCCTGCGCGGAGAGGCTTACTTCGAGGTGCGGCATGCCCCGCAGCAGCCGTTTCAGGTTGCTCTGGCCAACGGAGGGCAAGTCGAAGTGCTCGGTACCCAATTTAATGTCGCACAAACCAACCAAACCAGCGTATTGGTCCGGGACGGCAAAGTCCGGTTTTCTCCCGATGGCGCCCATACCGGTAAAATCCTGACCAAAGGTGAAAAAGCAACGTTCGACAAAAAGCACAACCGGCTGACGTATTCGCAGGTCGCCACGTTTAACGAATTGGCCTGGCAAACAGGCGGCCTGGAATTCGTGCAAACGCCGCTGAAGGAAGTCGTCCGAGATTTAGAACAATATTACCAAGTCGAAATTGAGTTGAGCAATCCGGCGCTATACACCTGCAAGCACACCGCGCCGCTCACCAACCAAAGTATCGACGAGGTGCTCGCTGCCTTATCAGTCGTTTACCATTTGCAGGTTTCCAGTCCGGCGCCGGGGCGGTATGTTCTCTCAAACGGTATTTGCCAGGAGTAAAAAAGCGCAGATTTTAAGGCTATCCCCTAACTTGCAGCCATTCACGTATTTGGTATGGCTATTCGAATTTTTGTGGTCTGCTGCTTGGGGTTGCTGTGTTTGCACAGCCCGGTAGCGGCGCAATCGGCCCAACAAATTCCGGTAGACTTTTCCTGCTCCAATTGCCTGCCCTCCGATGCACTGGTCCGTCTGAGTCAGCAAACGGGTATCAATATCGTTTTTAACGACCGCCTTTTGGCCAACTGCCCCAGAGTTTCCATCGATGTCCGGCAATTGGCAATGAACAAGCTGCTCGATTTGATCAATACCTGCCCCCGGTTATCTTATCGCTGGATCGGCAACCAGGTGGTGTTTTATCAAAAAATCCGGAAATTCACCTTGAGCGGGTATGTGCAAGACGCGGAAACGGGGGAACGCCTGATCGGCGCCACCGTGCGGGTACAAGGGCCGGGAACGACAGCGGGTGCCATCAGCAACGAGTTTGGTTTTTTTAGTTTGCCCGTGGAGGAAGGCGCCTATTCGATTTTTATCAATTATATCGGCTACCACCCGCGCCAGGAAACCGTGCAAATGGACGCCGACCGGCTCTTGACGGTGCGGTTGCCTTCCAGTGGCGCGCTGCCGGAAGTTTTAGTTACGGCCAACCCGATTCAGGAAGGCGGCGCCAGCAGCACTGTACTCACCACCAACTTGCCTATCCGAAACCTGGCCGTATTGCCCATGCCAGGCGGCGAAGCCGACCTGCAGCGCCTGGCAGCTTTCCAAACGGGGGTGAAAACTGGTGTGGACGGCTTGGGCGGCTTACATGTGCGGGGCGGCAACTCCGACCAGAACTTAATCCTGCTCGACGATGTGCCGGTGTACAACCCTAACCATGCGCTCGGACTTTTCTCCGTGTTCAATCCGTCGACGGTGCACCATGCCCGCCTGTGGAAAGGCGACTTTCCGGCCCGCTACGGCGGACGCGCCGCCTCTGTATTGGATATCCGGACGCGCGACGGGCATTTTCGCGAATACCATGGTGAGGTAACGGCCGGGCTGTTTGCTGCCTCCGCAACCCTGGAAGGCCCGCTCATTTCCGATACAGCTTCGTTTTTACTCAGTGGCCGAACGACGTACTTCGGCCCATGGATCGACTTGTTCAGCCGGCGCGAAAACTTGCTCAATTTTTCAGGCGACCAAATTGCTTACCGGTTTTACGATGTCAATGTGAAGGTGAACTATGTTTTTTCCCCTCAAGACCGGGTGTATCTCAGCTACTACCAGGGCGGCGATGTTTTTCGCAACCAGTTTGAGCAACGTTTCGACGACCCCGAAGGCTTGATTATGGATGCGTACACCCTCAATTCGGATTGGGGAAATGCCATTGCGGCCTTGCGTTGGAACCACCTGATTCGCAAAAACCTGTTCACCAACACAACCCTGCGGTTCAGCCGCTTTTACTACCAAAGCCAGCTGGGTTTTTTGTCCAACTTTTTAGCCGCTTCGGGTAAGGAAAACCTGTTGGCCAACTACGGCCAATTTTACCAAACCCTGATTCAGGACTGGTCGGGCAAAACCGATTTCAGTTTTTTCCCCTCCGAACGATTGACCCTGCGCTGGGGTATCGCCTACACCTTTCACACCTTTCAGCCTGGCGCTTTGTCGGTCAACTTTCTGGTACCCGGCCAGTCGCCAATTACCATCGACTCCCTCTCGGAAGCCTTGTTGAACAACGAGCGTTTGCGCGCCGATGAAGCAGAATTATACCTCGATACCGAGTGGCAAATTTGGAAACACTGGACCCTGGAAGCGGGCCTTAATTTTTCATCTTTTCAAATCCGGAACCAGCTTTTCGGCGCGCTTCAGCCCAGGCTAAAACTTCAACGCCGGGGGGCGAACGGCTGGCAGCAATGGGTGGGTTTTCACCGCACTGCACAGTATTTGCACCAGATCGGGTCGTTCAACATCAGCCTGCCCTTCGAACTCTGGGTGCCTTCCACCGGAAAAGTGCCGCCGGAACGTACCTGGCAAGGAGCGCTCGGCGCAGGTTGGTTTCGCGACGGTTGGCAACTCCGCCTGGAGACCTATTACAAGCGGTTCGAACAAGTGCTCACCTTTTTGTCCTCGAATACCGCACTGTTTGCCGGCGGCGCCGAAGATGCCAGCGGCTGGGAAGACCGCGTGGCTTCCGGAACGGGAAATAGCTACGGTTTGGAGTTTAGTTTGGAAAAACAAGTGCGCCCAGTCAACATAGGCCTGAATTATTCCTGGTCGAAAGCCGACCGGAAATTTCCGGATATCAACTCTGGCCGGACCTTCCCCTTCCGTTTTGACCGAAGGCACGATCTGAATATCCACTTGCAGTGCCACATAACCAACTGGCTGAATGTCAGTCTGGTTTGGGCTTTTGCCACTGGTAATCCCATCACGCTATCGGGGGTAAAATTCCAACACCACTCGCCCAATGGCGATTTGGAGCGCAACGTGTTTGTGTACACCGAAGTAAATGGCTACCGGCTGCCGGCTTATCACCGTTTGGACGCAGCAGTGAATGCCAGTTTCGGACGTGGAAAACTCGAACATGCGATCCAATTAGGGGCCTACAACGTATACAACCGCGCCAATCCCTTTTTTCTTTACGTCGACAGCGGCAGTGGCGATGGCGCCAAAGCGATTCAGTACACTTTACTGCCGGCTTTACCGGCATTCCGTTACAGCGTAAAATTTTAATCCTGTATCTTGTACCGCAAAACCTCCGCCCATGTGTTTGAAACGTGCCCTGCTGCCGGCCCTTTTAGTGGCGATGCTTTCGATGCATTGTGTCCGCGAAACCACGATCGACTTACCCGACCAACCGACTAAACTGGTGGCCATCAGCCACTTCAGTTTGGGGCAACCCATTCAGGTGGAGGTTTCGTTGAGCCAGTCCTTGACCGATGCGGGCGATCCGGTCATTCCATTCAATGCCGACGTTTCTATTGCTGTAGGCGGAAAATTTCTGGATAAATTGTTCCGCGTGACCGACGATGGCGGGCGTATTTATTGGGAAAGTCGCGACTTGGTGGAGCCGCACACGCAGTATGCCTTGGCCGTGCGCGTTCCGGGTTACCCTCCGATTGAAGCCATTGGGCAAGCGCCCGACCCCGTCAGGCTTCAGCCCAGCGCCATTGATACCGCCGGCATCCGACTCATTCAACTGTCCGACGGCCTATTGGCCCTGCGCTTGCCGGTAAAAATTTTGGTGGCCAACCTGCCGCAAAATGCCCGCTACTTTGCTTTTGGGCTGAAACACGAAATTGAAATTTTCGAATGGGTAAATGGGGAGCGTATCCCGGATGAATATTACGAAGCCGATACCAAATTTCTCGCCGATGGCCGCACCCTGGCGCTGGTGTACGATACGCCCGAAAAAGTCGTGCTGGTCGATCAAAATTTCTGGAGCAACGAAACGGCCAGCCTGGACCTCGACGCTATCATCCCCTTCAATCCGGCCTACGAGCGCCCGCGCAGGCTTTTCGTAGAATGGCGCACCCTCTCGGAAGATTTTTACCGCTACCACCTTTCGCTGGCCCGCCAGGGCAATAATATTCCGTGGAGTGATCCGGATGCTTTGTACAACAATATCCAGGGCGGTTATGGCAACTTTTCGGGCTTTTCACTGAGCGGCGACACGATTCAAATTCCGGAAATCAATTAAACTTTACTATCCGGCGCTTTTTTGGCCTAGGATTGCGTTGCGGCACAACTCCGCACGGTTTTTTGTCTATTTTTGCAGCGCAAAAGCCGACAGGCAGCTCACCATTTTTAAAAATTCAAATTACCTGAACGAATGAGTAAAGTAACGATCGTTGGCGCCGGAAACGTTGGCGCTACTTGCGCCAATGTGTTGGCCCACGAAGACATTTGCAATGAAATTGTGCTGATCGATATCCAGGGAAATATGGCCAAGGGAAAGGCCCTCGACACCTGGCAGCAAGCGCCCATCGACGGCTACTCCTCCCGCGTAACCGGCGGCGACGATTATGCCCTCACCGCTAATTCCGACATCGTGGTGATCACGGCCGGTATCCCCCGCAAACCTGGCATGAGCCGTGACGACCTGATCAGCACCAACGCCAAAATCGTGGTTTCGGTCACCGAAAACATCCTTAAATATTCCAAAAACCCCATCATCATCGTCGTGTCTAACCCGCTCGACGTGATGACCTACGCCTGCTGGAAAGCCTCGGGCCTCAGCGACAAACGGGTGTTCGGCATGGCCGGCGTGCTCGACACCGCCCGCTACCGCGCCTTCCTGGCCGAAGAAATCGGCTGCTCGCCCAAAGACATCCAGGCCATTCTCATGGGCGGTCACGGCGACACTATGGTGCCCCTGCCCCGGTACACTACCGTGAGCGGCATCCCCGTCGGCGAGTTGGTTAAAAAAGACAAACTCGAGGCTATCATCCAACGTACCAAAGTCGGCGGCGGCGAACTGGTCAACCTCATGGGCACCTCCGCCTGGTACGCTCCCGGCGCTGCAGCCGCCCAGATGGCAGTTTCTATCCTTAAAAATGAAAACCGAATCTATCCTTGCTGTGTTCGCTTGAACGGGCAGTACGGCTTGAAGGATATTTTCGTCGGCACACCCGTGAAACTGGGCCGCAAGGGTATTCAACAAATTATCAAACTGCGCTTGAAAAAAGACGAACTGGCGCTCTTGCACCAATCGGCTAACGCTGTTGCCGAAGTGGTTTCGGTGCTGGATAATATGAAATTAGTGTAGTTTCAGCTGTATGGAGGTTGTCTCATAAGCAACTCTTCACCACTAAGAGCACTAAAAAACACGAAATTCCACTAAGGCAAAAGGCCCTTTTTAGTGTTATTCGGTGTTTTTAGTGGTGAAATAGAAATTATGAGACAGCCCCTATCCGCCCCATCATCTTTAGCCACGATATTTTTAACCAATAGTCCAAAACATGGAACCGCAAGCGCCTCTGCCAGATTCCGCCATTCACCCGGCTGTTTGGCATGAAATGAAGACGGTGAATGCCGGCGCGTCGCTGGCCGAACTGTCGGAAAGCAATCCGGTTTTGCTGGTCTTTCTGCGCCATTTCGGCTGTTCGTTTTGCCGGGAGGCCATCTCCGATATTGCCAAACGGCGCCCACGGCTGGAGCGACAAGGCGTCCGGATCGTTTTTGTGCACATGGCCCCGGAACAACAAGTAGCCGAACGGTTTTTCCGGCGCTACAAACTTTTTCCAATCGACCATATTTCTGATCCGGATAAAAACTATTACCGCGCTTTTGGCTTGGGCCGGGGCACCCCTGCTCAATTGTTCGGCTTGATGAACTGGATTCGCGGTTTCGAAGCGGGTGTGCTCGAAGGCCATGGCTTTGCTTACCAAAGCGAAGAAATCGGCGACGGCTTTCAAATGCCCGGCGTTTTTGTCCTGCACAAAGGGACGATCAAGCACGCCTTTGTCCACCAACATGCCTGGGACCGGCCCGATTACGAGGAGATCGTTAAATGCTGTGAATTTTAAAAAAACTGTACTCCGCCAGCTGCTGGCCTCGGCTCTGTCGGGCCTTTGGCCGTTCCTGCCGCTGGTTGCACAAACCGACAGCCTGCACACCCTTCCCGAAGTCAGCATCCGCGACTTTCTGCCGCCCGAAACCGGATATGCCGACAGGTTCAGCGACTCGCTACCCACTTCCGGCATTTCTACCCTGTCCGAACGTTTGCTGCTGGAATTTCCCATAGCCTTGCGCGCCAACGGCCCCGGCGCCTTGGCTACCCTTTCTGCCCGGGGCGCCGGACCTTCCCGAACGGCAATTTTTTGGCAAGGCCTCAACCTGCAAAGCCCGATGAACGGAGTGGTCGATGCAGCCCTACTGCCGCTGTGGCCGAACGACCAGATTGCCTATCGCCCTGGCGGCCAGAGCGCTACCCAAAGCTCCGGGGCTATGGGGGGCGCGCTTTACCTGCTCCCTAGTCTACGCTTCGATTCCACCGCTCCTCGGCGACAAATCGGTTGCAGCATAGGCAGCTTTGAGCGCCAAAATGCGTACGGAAGCCTGGTGCTGGGCGGTAATAAATTTAACAGCCTGTTGCGGGGCTCCTGGCGGCAGGCCGAAAACGATTTTCCCTTTAAAAATACTACCCTGATCGGCGCCCCGGAACGTCGCCAAGCCAACAGCCGAACTGAAAACCTCGATCTGCAGCACTACACCGTCCAAAAACTCGGCGAAAAAAACCGGCTGGAAACCGCTTTTTGGCTGCAACGCGCCTTTCGCGAAATCCCGCCGGCCATGACCGAGGCGCCGGACCAGACTTGGCAGCGCGACCGCGCTACCCGGGCCGTTCTGCGCTGGGTGCAAACACCCTCCCGCCCGGCCGTGCCCGACAGGCAAATTCAACTCTCCGGCTGGTCGGAATGGATTGCCTTTCAGCTCAACGGCGACACCGATACGAGCCGCTCGCAAACGCTGCAACTCCGCGCCGAACAGCATGTTGCGCCTTCTCCACACCTGAACTTTCGCAGCCAATTCGAGGCCTGGTACCAGCGCGCTCAAGCCGATGGTTATGCCGACAGCACCCGCTGGTTTGAGCAAAAACGCCTGGCTGCGGCCGGGCAGGCAGAGTACCGCCGCGATGGGTATCAACTCAGTCTCCGGCTGCGCCAGGAATGGGCTCAAAACCAGGGGACGCCGTTCACCTGGGGGCTGGGCGCGCAATTCCGGCTGAACCAAACCTTGAGGTTAAAAGCCCATTTGTCCCGAAATTTTAACCTGCCTACCTTCAACGACCGCTTCTGGAGGCTCTTGGGCAACCCCGATTTAAAACCGGAGCGCGGCTACGGCAGTGATGCCACCTTGCACTGGAACAGCGGAAACTGGTCGGTCGAAAGCACCGTTTTTCAGCTCCTGCTCGACGACTGGATTCTGTGGCAGCCTGGCCCCGACGGTTTGTTTCGTCCCGGCAACCTGCGCCGGGTATGGTCGCGGGGTTTGGAACTGGCGAGTCGTTGGCAAGCCCGTTTTTGGAAAAGCCAATGGAAACTGGAAGCCAACTACCAGCTGGTCCGGGCCACCAACACCCGGGTGTACGACGGTAGTTCCTTGGCATTAGGCCGCTTTTTGCCGTACACGCCGCAACATATTTTAAAAGGAGCCATACACTGGCGTGGCGACAGTTGGTCGGCCAGCTACTTGCACCAATTGACCGGCAGCCGGTTTACGAATGCCGGCAATTCGGAACAACTGCCGGCTTTTCACGTTGGAAGTATCTTTTTTCAATATTCCTGGAAAATGGCAAAAGGGGAGTTGCGGGCGCTGGCCAGTTTGGAAAATTGCTGGGATTCGGCCTACCAACTTATCGCCTACCGGCCCCTGCCCGGGCGGAACTGGCGGTTGGGCGTGGAATACGGATTTTAAGCAACATGTTGCTAAATAGCGCCAATTTCCCGCAGCACCTGGTCCATCCATTGCAGCCGGGTGTCGCGGTACATGCGGCAGGCGCTGAGTTCCTGTAAATAATCGAATTGGAAATAGTGGTTTTCATAGTGGTTTTTGCGGGTGGGCAGCAAGCCCAGAAAATATTCGTTCCAGCGGATGCGGCCGTGGCCTTCCAGTTCGCGAATGGGCAGCTCAAGAAATGCTGCCTCGGGATAGTATAAAAACAAGCCTTTTCGCTTGCGGATGATTTCGATCACGAGTTGCCGTTCCTGGATGCGGTTTTCATGGCGGTATTCGCTGATTTCCCGAAAATAAAGCGCATTTAAATCCTGATGCCGATTATTCGAAATACGCTGGCGGGCTTCCAGCCGGCTAAACCGCTGGGGCAACAACTGGGCAACTTGCCGAACAATGTCCGGCGCATGAAAACCAACGGGCGCAGGACTCGGGTAGGGCACCGCCGCGCCAGCTTCCGACACATCGATCCAGCGGAATTTGCGCTCCAGGGTCAGTTCTTCGAACACCAGGTCGAGCGCTTCCGGGAGCTCGTGCAAATCCCGGAAAATATGCAGCGCCTGCAACAAAAGGGCTACAGCTGCCGGCCGCTGGTTTTCGTTTCCCTTGGTCAGTTGCTCCAAAGCGGGTTTAATCTGCCGGCCCAGCAGCTGATGAGCCAGCATTTGGTGGGCCTTGTCCGGTTCCAGTCCGATCGGGAGTTCGAGCAGTTGCCGGTATTCGGCAGCTGCATCGTAGCCCAGTCCCAGGCATTCCGGCAAGCTGACGAGCCGCGTGGGATCGAAATGCAGCCACGTGAGCAGGCGGTTGCCCACCAGTTCCTGGAGGATGCGCTGCAGGTATTCCTGCCCGGTTTCCGGATACGCCAGGTAGGCGCTTTTCCAGCTTTTCAGGCAAGTTACTACGGTTTGGCGGACTTCGGTTTCGTTGGGCCGGCGGATATCTGTCCATTGCAGGGCATCCCGCATTTGGCGGTACTGCTCGTCGGCGTCGGCGGCGAACTGCCGGAACACTTCTGTTTTGATGTTCGGCGCTACATGGAGCCAACCGCTGCGGCCGGCGTGGTCGCTGACAATTTTTTCCACCACTTCCAGCGCATTGAACCGGTAGTTGGCACAATCGGGATGGGTGCAAACCTGGCCGTTTTCGTCGAGTAAAAACCAGCGGAGTTGCCCAACGGCAGGAGCCGGCCTGCCGGATGCCGTGGGTTGCAACAACCCGGGGAGCAACTGTTCCACAGCCAAGCGCAGGAATGATTCTTCGTCGGGGTATTCGCGGTCGTTAAAAATTTTGTAGCCCAGCAAGGCTGCCTGAATCAATTCGATGACAGAATCGCGCAGGTCGGTAAATTGCAGGAAGCGGCGTTGCTCCTCGGCGATTTGTTTTTGCAGCCGAAACCGTTTGGCTTTCAGGTTGAAAAATAAATTTTCCCGCAGCTGCCGGTTCATCAGCACATCGTCGTCGTCGGGCGACACGGCTTCCAGCATGCCAATCAGTTCGCGAATCTCGCTTTCGATCCCAAAATCTTCGTGGGAGGCGAAGCGGAATTCATCGTGCACAATTTCGACCTGGCGGATGTAATCGTATTTGCCGCCGTTGCACAATTCATTGACTGCCAGTTCCAAAAAGCCGCGGTAGGGGTGAATCGTCCGATAAATGACCATAGCCACCTGCACGCAATGCGCAATGGCGGCGCGGTTGTCGGGTACCTCCTGGCCGTAACGGCCGGTGTGCAGGATGTAGTCGTTTTGGTAGGTGCTGTACAGCCGGAGCAAGGCGTCGGAAAGCGCCTGCGCAGTAGCCGCGAGGTTGTACATCCCGGCTTCAGACGGGCAGATTCCGGCGCGTTGGTAATCGGCAAACCGGCCGGCATACACCACCACGTGGTTGAGTTTTTGCCCTTTACCGTACACCGCGTCGTGGATGATGCGGTCGGGGCCTTCTTTTTTTAAATAACTCAGCAGCAGCAACTCGTATAGCTGGGCCGACTGGGGGTCAATTTGTTCACGCACCTGTTCGCAGTAGGCATAGGCGCGTCCGAACTGACCGATCCCGATGGCGTCTTGGGCGAGCAGGAGGTCGCGCCGGAAACGCTGTTGCTGTTGAACCGACAAGCTGCCCAGCGCGGTTTCCGCAGAAGCCTCCGAAGGCTGCGGGGTATGGTCGGGCAGGTGGAGTGTTTTCGGAACATGCACGGCGCCGAAAGGCAAAAAAAGTCCCGCCAAAGCATCTGCCGGAGCGCTGACAGGCGCCCAACCGTAGTAGTTGGCGGCAAAAATACGGGGCCAGGTCGAGCGGAATTGCCGTACTTCCAGCTGCTCGATCAAATGCCGAAGGTCGAGCCGGATCGCCGCCACCGTTTGGCTGAAAACATCGAAACCGAGTTTGTTTCGTTGCGACTGCTGGCGCCATTCGGCAAAGGCGTCCTCGAGTTGGAACAGTGCGTCGGGCGTGCGCTCGGGGTGGAGCAGTTGTTTCAAAAATTGAAACAGCGGCGCCAAATCGCAGTGCTCCAGCCGCACGATGAGCCGTTCGCGCACATCTTCAAACGTCAGTTCGAACTCGGGCCCTTCCGGCGCCGGGAACAGCGCCCGGCTGCGGTCGACCTGAAACAGCAGGTCGCGGGCGCGTTGGGCCGAGCGTTTCAGCTGCACATCCCGTCCCAGGCTGTAGCCCTCCACGGGTTGGTCGGCTGCCGGCGCTACGGGAAAGCCCTGGAGGCTGGCCGGGATAAAGGCGGCGCGGGCAACCACCACCAGCACTTGCAAGTTTGGCCGGCGCTTTTGTTCAGTAAGGGCGCACTCCAGCACATAGCGCTCGTCGGGGTGATCCAAATAGTTGTTGGACAGGCAGGCGACAAACAAGTCGGTTTTTTCCAAAAATACCTGGGCTGCTTTTCGAAAATCTTCAGGGGCTACGGCATTCGGATTCCAAAAAATCAACGGACGGCCCTCCAAAGCCTGATTCAGCTGGTGGTAAAGCCCTTCCGCCGTGTGTACGTCGGCGGTATTGAAGGAAATGAATATGTGGATGTGCTCGGCGGGCGTCATTTTGGTCGACGCAAATTTTCGTAATTCCTGCGAGATTTTGCGAAAAGGTCGTCTCCGAGTTGTTCGGAAGCGGAAATATTCCGGTTTTTCTACCCCACCGGCTGCGGGTTCGATTTTTTCCGGAAAGTACAGCCCCCGATTACGTCGGCTACACCCTACCTTTGCGGCTCAAACCCGATCCCTCACTTTTCAACGCTTTTCCATGGCTTCAGCGGAACCGCTGCCCAACCTTGAAACCGCTCAAAAGCTCGGCTTAACGGCTGATGAATTTGAAAAAATTGTGGCCATTCTCGGTCGCAACCCCAATTTCAACGAACTTTCCATTTACTCCGTCATGTGGAGCGAGCACTGCTCCTACAAGAACTCGATCCTGCAACTCAAAACCCTGCCCCGCACGGGCGCCCGCCTGCTCGTCGGCGCCGGCGAAGAAAACGCGGGGCTAGTGGATATCGGCGACGGGCTGGGTTGCGTGTTCAAAATTGAAAGCCACAACCACCCCTCCGCCATCGAGCCCTACCAGGGCGCTGCCACCGGGGTGGGCGGCATCCACCGCGATATCTTTACCATGGGCGCCCGCCCCATCGCCGCGCTCAATTCCCTGCGCTTCGGCAAACCCGACAACCCGCGCATGAAGCGCCTGATCGCCGGGGTGGTGAAAGGTATCGGCGACTATGGCAACTGTTTCGGCGTGCCGACCGTGGGCGGCGAAGTCTATTTTTATGATTGCTACCACCACGATATCCTGGTGAACGCCATGTCGGTCGGCATTGTAAAAGTGGGCGAAACGGTAAGCGCCACCGCCGGCGAGCCCGGCAACCCGGTGTTCATTGTCGGTTCGGCTACGGGCAAAGACGGTATTCACGGCGCTACCTTTGCCTCCGCCGACCTGAGCGAAGACAGCCACGAAGACCTGCCCGCCGTGCAAGTCGGCGATCCATTTCAGGAAAAACTCCTGCTCGAAGCCAGCCTGGAGGTGATCAAAACCGGCGCCGTGGTAGGCATGCAAGATATGGGCGCCGCCGGCATCACCTGCTCAACTTCTGAAATGAGCGCCAAATCGGGGGTAGGTATGCGCATCGACCTTGATAAGGCGCCCCAACGCCAGGCCGATATGAAACCCTGGGAAATCCTGCTTTCCGAAAGCCAGGAACGCATGCTCATTGTTTGTCAGCCCGGTCGCGAAGCGGAGGTGAAAGCGGTGTTCGACAAATGGGATTTGCCTTGCGAAAAAATTGGGGAAACCATCCCGGGTGGCCGCCTGGAATACTACTGGCACGGCGAAAAAATTGCCGATGTGCCGGCTGAAACCCTGGTGCTGGGTGGCGGCGCGCCCGTGTACGTGCGCGAGCAAAAACGCCCCGATTACCTCGACCGTATCGCCGCATTCCGGCTGGAAGACATCCCTGTGCCCGCCGATCTGCGCGCTGCCGCACAAAAAGTGTGGGCTTCGCCGAATATCGCCTCCAAAAACTGGATAACCCGGCAATACGACTCTATGGTTCGCACCGGAACCATGACCACGAACCGCGCTTCTGATGCGGCTGTGGTGTACATCAAAGGCACCGAAAAAGCCCTGGCCATGACCACCGATTGCAACTCGGCCTACGTGTACGCCGACCCTTACCGGGGCGCTATGATCGCTGTGAGCGAGGCTGCCCGCAACCTGGTGTGCGCCGGCGCCCAGCCGGTGGCGATCACCAATTGCCTGAATTTTGGCAACCCCTACAACCCGGAGGTATTTTACCAATTTGCCGAAGCCATCCGCGGCATGGGAGCGGCCTGCCGGAAATTCGAGACCCCGGTCACCGGCGGCAACGTCAGTTTTTACAACCAATATACCGAAAACGGAAAGGTGATTCCGGTTTACCCGACGCCGACGATCGGAATGCTGGGTGTACTCGATGATTACGCCGGCCTGATGACGCTGAATTTTAAACATGAAGGCGATCAAATTTACCTCCTTGGCGTAAGTCGCGACGACTTGGGCAGCAGCGAGTACCTCCGCGAGGTGCATGGCGTGGAATACAGTCCTTGCCCGCACTTCGATCTGGAAACGGAATTTCAGGTGCAGGAAACGGTTAAAAAATTGATCGCTCAAGGTTTGGCGGCTTCGGTACACGACGTTTCGGATGGCGGCTTGTTTGTTTGCCTGCTGGAAAGCGCTCAGGTAAACGGTTTGGGATTTTCGGTACACAGCCCCTCCGGTGTTCGGAAAGACGCCTGGTTGTTTGGCGAAGCCCAGAGTCGCATGGTGGTGAGCCTGCGCCCGGAACAAGTGCCCGACTTCGAACGTTTTTTACGGAACCAAAGCCAGGTTTTTGAAAAAATTGGCGCTGTGGAGGGCGATTCCGTAATCGTAGATGGAGAAAACTGGGGCGCAGTTGCCGATTGGAAAAATACGTACAACACTGTTTTGTCCGAACTTATGTCTTGAGCATTTCACCGCTTGGGTTCCTTTACTTTTCTATTCCAATGCTATAAAATTAAGTATTATGAAAAATTTGAAATATCTGCTGTTACTCTTGTTGCCGGCATTTTCGGCCGTGCCTGCCTGTCAAACGGGCCCTGATACCTATACGTTTAAAGGCACGGTGGCCAATGCCGCCAACCTGCAAGTGCTGCTGGAACAAATCTATTTTGATCAAAACTCCACGCCCCTTGCTATCGGCCGGGTAACGAGCGACGCCTCCGGCAAATTTACCATCGAGAAAAAAGAAGCCTTCAACGAGGGACTCTACCGCCTGACCATCGGCGCGAAGCGAATGTTTTTCATGCTGGGCGGCGACGAAAAAACGGTTGCTTTCGAAGGCGACCTGAACACGATAGACCGCTTGGAGGTAAACGTGACCGGTTCGGAAACCTTCGCCTGCTATACCAAAGTCATCAAGGAAATGCTGCAAGCCGGACAGATTACGCCAGAGCTGGCCGCTGGTTTTGTGGAAAAATCCTGCAACCCGCTCATGCGCGCCTTTGTAACCATGCAGTTGTTCGGACGGAATGCCGGCGACAACCTGGAAAAGTTTCAAAGCTCCGCCAAATTGCTGCAAGAGAAGATGCCACAGTCGCAGTACACCACCGAATATGTAAAAATCGTCAGCAGCCTCGAGGCACAAATTCAGGCGCAGCAGTCCAGCGCAGTGATCAAAGTCGGACAACCTGCGCCCGACATCAGCCTGCCCGGCCCCGACGGCAAAGTTCGCTCTTTGTCGAGTTTGAAAGGCAAAGTCGTTTTGCTCGACTTCTGGGCCAGCTGGTGCCGCCCATGCCGCATGGCCAATCCGCATGTGGTGGAGGTATACAACAAATACAAAGGGCAGGGTTTCGATGTGTTCAGCGTTTCGCTCGACCGCCCCGGCCAGAAAGACGCTTGGGTAGCGGCGATCAAGCAGGATGGTTTGGTGTGGGACAGCCACGTCAGCGACCTCCAGTTTTGGAACAGTGCCCCGGCAGGGGTGTACGGCGTCCGTTCGATACCGAGCACCTTTTTGATCGATCGCAACGGCAATATCGCCGCGATCAATCCGCGGACCGACCTCGAAGCGCAATTGCTGAAAGTGCTTTAACGCGAACGTATTTCAATAAAAAAGGCTGCACTCCTGTACGGAGCGCAGCCTTTTTTTGTTGGAACTCCCCGACTAGTTCACACCCAAATCAAATTCCACCCGGCGGTTTTGCTTCCGGCCGGACTCGTATCGATTGTCGGCCACAGGCTTGGATTCGCCATAACCGGCGTGGCTCATGCGGGCAGCGGGCACACCTTTTTTAGTGAGGTAATCGTAACAGGCTTTGGCACGTTTCTCCGATAGCGCCTGGTTCATTTTATCGTCGCCAATGCTGTCGGTGTGGCCGCTGATGGTCAGTTGGTATTCCGGATAGCGTTGCATGAGGGCCACCACTTCGTCCAGAACGGCATAGGAGCTGGCCAGCAGGTTGGCGCTGCCGGTAGCGAACTGAACATTTTTCACCACGTTGGCCAAAATGGCCTTGTCTTCAGCCTTGATTTCAGGGCAGCCTTTGTTCGAGGCGGGCCCGGCTTTATCCGGGCAGCGGTCTTCGTTGTCGTACACCCCGTCGCCGTCGGTGTCGGGGCAGCCCTTACCGGCCAGCGTGCCTTTTTTATCCGGGCAGAGGTCGTTTTTATCGGCGATGCCATCGCCGTCGCGGTCGGGGCAGCCTTTGGTAGCGGCGGGGCCTGCTTCGTCGGGGCAATCGTCATCAGCATCAGCGATGCCATCGTTATCGCGGTCGGGGCAGCCGAGGGTGACTTTGGGTCCTGCCTGATCTGGGCATTTATCGTCTTTATCGACGATGCCGTCGCCATCGCGGTCGGGGCAGCCGCCGAGGGCGGCAGGCCCGGGCTCGTTTGGGCATTTGTCGTCCTTATCGGCTATGCCGTCGGCGTCGGCATCCGGGCAGCCCTGGGTTGCGAGCGGGCCGGCTTGGTCGGGACAGCGATCGTCGGGGTCGTTGATGCCGTCGCCGTCGCGGTCGGTGATGGGCGGCGGTGAGGCTTCGCCACCGAAGAATACGTGCAGGCCGACGCCGTGGTGCCAGCCGTCGAGGTCGTTGGTGGAAAACCGGTGTTGGGTTTGTACGGAAGCGTACAGGTTTTCCAGGATTTTCACATTCAGGCCAATGGCCACCGGGAAATTCAGGCCGAAATCGCTCTGGTCAATATTGTAAGCCGTGCCGATGCCTGCGTGAAGAAAAGGATTGAAGATGTTTCCGTGTTTGAAAAAGTTGTGCTGCAGCAACACATCCAGATTGCCCAAAACCTCTTTCCGGCCCAAAAAGCCGGAAGCGTCGGGGAAACTGGTTGTGCCGAGTTTCAGGGGGATGGCCAGGTAGGTGTTTTTAAACAAGCGGTTGTAGTAACTAACTTCGACACCCTGGCCGGTGGTGTTACCGTATACGTCGGAAAACTTCAAGTTGCTGGTGCTGAGCGGCGATTGGTAGTTGTACCAGGTAGGCCGGAATGCCAGGCTGTGTTTAGGCTGAGCTAATAAATTTGGGCTGGCAGCCAGCAAAAATAGAAAGAGGAGGAAAGCAGAGCATTGGTGCTTCATTACGCAATGATTTGGTTAAAAAGATTGAAAAAGCAAAAGGCGCCTCAAGGCGCATTCACATAAAAATAAGGCTTGAGAAGGGGATAGAGGTAACAAAAAAGCCGCTTTCGGGAGAAAAGCGGCTTTTTTAAAGATATTTTAATGACAGATCAGGCCTTGAGCGGCGCATCAGAAAGTTGAAGGATGTGGTTGTTTCGTTCGTCCGATTCGACCAGCCCGTCGCGGAGCCGTACGATGCGGTGCGCATGTTGGGCGATATCTTGCTCGTGGGTAACCAAAATCACGGTGTTTCCGGCCTGGTGGATTTGTTCGAACAGCGACATAATCTCGTAAGAAGTTTTGGTGTCGAGGTTGCCGGTCGGTTCGTCGGCCAGGATGATAGCCGGATCGTTGACCAGGGCGCGTGCCACGGCAACGCGTTGGCGCTGGCCGCCGGAAAGTTCGTTGGGGTTGTGCAGCACCCGGTCGCCAAGCCCGACCGATTCCAGCGTTTTCCGTGCTTTTTCCAATCGCTCCTCTTTTGAATAGCCAGCGTATACGAGCGGAAGGGCTACGTTTTCGAGTGCTGAAAGCCGGGGGAGCAGGTTGAAGGTTTGAAAAACAAAACCGATTTGTTTGTTCCGGACTTCTGCAAGTTCGCCGTCGTTCATGGTGCTGACTTCTATGCCATTCAGCCAATACTGTCCGCTGGTAGGAGAGTCCAGACAACCCAGCAGGTTCATCAAGGTTGATTTACCGCTGCCGGAAGGCCCCATCAACGCTACGTATTCGTTTTTTTGAATTTGCAGGCTGACGTCTTTCAGGGCTTCGACTTTTTCGGCGCCCATTATATATGTTTTGTTGAGGTGCTCTATGGAGATCAGCATAGGTTCAAAATCTTGTATAGTGTGAAGCGTTATTTTTTACGGCGGAAAACCAGGCCGGTGACCACCAGCAGCAGGCCGACAACCATGCTGGTCAGTTTGGCAATCAATTCGGGAAAGAAGAAATAGCCGACCAGGATCAAAAGGGTGGCAAAACCGATGGCTATGAGGAGCCAGGTCCAGAATTTAGACGTGTTATGGTTGGCCATAGTTTGGTTGTTCAATCGATTACTTTAGGTACTATAAAAAACTGACCGTCGTGGTCTGGGGCGTTTTGGAGCGCTTGGGCTGCGGTGCTGCTTGTTCCGGGTTCGTCTGCACGAAAACCCGACTGTGGCAGCGTAGGGTAGGCGAGTGGTTCTACCCCGGCAGTGTCCAACTCGAGCAGGCGGTCGACCATTTGAAGAATTTGATTCAGGTCGGACGCAAACCCAGGTTTTTCTTCCGGCGACAATTGTAGCCGGGCTAGTTTTTCGAGACGTGAAATAAGTGAATTGTCGGCTTGCATGGTAAAAGCTTAGATAATTGCGGGGGCCTGTTCGGCAAACTGCCTGGTATGCACGAACAACGTTCGACGATTTTTCTACCTTCGCAGCGCACAAAAGTAAAAGAATGAACGGAACCTTACCCTCAGATAAGACGCTGATCAAACATGTGGCGATTGCCGGAAATATCGGCGCCGGAAAAACCACCCTGAGCGAAATGCTCGCCCGACACTTCGGCTGGGATGTGCACTATGAAGACACCGAAAACAACCCTTACCTCGCTGATTTTTACCTCGACATGAAGCGTTGGTCGTTTAACCTCCAGGTGTTTTTCCTTTCCAGCCGTTACCAGCAAATGTTGCGCATTCAACAAGGCAACCGGACGGTGATTCAAGACCGGACGATCTACGAAGACGCCTACATTTTCGCACCCAACCTGGCCGATATGGGCCTGATGGAACGCCGCGATTTTGAAAACTACACCCACCTGTTCCAATCGATCATCTCGCAAATCAAGCCGCCAGATTTGATGATTTACCTGCGCGCCAGCATTCCCACGCTCGTCGAACACATCCAGATGCGCGGGCGCGACTACGAGGGCAGTATCAGCATCGAGTACCTCAAGCGCCTGAATGAACGCTACGAAAACTGGATCACCAACTACGGCGACGGCCGCCTGCTGATCATTAATGTCGACAACCTCGATTTTCAAAACAGCCTGGAAGATTCCGGCAAGGTACTGGAAATGGTTCAGGCCGAATTACACGGGTTGTTCTGATGGATATCGAAGATTTTCGGGCGTACTGCCTGGCTAAAAAAGGCGCCAGTGAGGATTTTCCCTTCGACGAAGTGACCCTTTGCCTTCGTGTGATGGGTAAAATTTTTGCTATTACCGGGCTGGACAATGAACGGTTTCAAGTCAACCTGAAATGCGACCCAGACAATGCCCTGGAACTCCGGGAGCGTTATCCGGAGATACAGCCCGGCTGGCACATGCACAAAGCGCACTGGAATACCGTCGATTTTGAGGGAAGCCTTGACACTCAGCTGCTGTGCCGTCTGATCGATCACTCTTACGCGCTGGTAGTAAAATCGCTGAAAAAAGCGGACCGCCTGGCGCTGGAGAACCTTTAACCTACCGGCAATCTTTATGCTGGCAAGCATCCGATTCGAATTCGGTTTCGAGGGTGGCATGCCCAATGTTCAGGTGTTCCAAGGCATGGCGAAACCGGGATTTCACCTGGCAAATTTCCGCCGAAACCAGTCCATCGCGCAGCACAATATGTGCTGTGAGCGCATTTTCCATGGTGCTCATCGCCCAGATGTGCAAGTGGTGAATATCGACGATGCCCTCAATTTTTAAGGCGGCAGTCCGGACTTCCGCCGGGTCGATTTGCGGCGGCACACCGTCGAGCGCCAGTCGAAAACTATCGCGCAACACCCCCCAAGTACTCCAAACAATTACCGCCAAAATGACAAAACTGATACCCGGATCAATCCACTGCCAGCTGGTCCATTGCATCAGCAAGCCGGCCAGCACCACGCCGGCCGACACCGCTGCGTCGGCGGCCAGGTGCAGGTAGGCGCCCTTCACGTTCAGATCGTGCTCCTGGTCGCGGTGAAACAACCAGGCCGACAGCGAATTAACCAGAATGCCGGCCCCGGCTACCAACGCCACGGTAAAACCGGGGATTTCCGGTGGGCTACTCCATCGCCGGATCGCTTCGTAGCCGATGCCGCCCACCGCTGCCAGCAGCAACAAACCGTTGAACAAGGAGGCCCAGACTGTAAATTTTTGAAAACCGTAGGAGTAACTTTTCGTCGCCTGGCGTCGCGCCAGGCGGAAGGCAAACATCGACAACAACAAACTACCCACGTCACTCAAATTGTGACCGGCATCGGTGATCAGCGCCAGCGATCCGGTTTTCAGCCCGGCTACCACTTCCACCACAACAAAAACCAGGTTGAGCCCGATTCCCCAGGCAAAGGCCCGGTTGAGCCGATCGCCGCTTGGCGCCGGATGGTGGTGGTGGTGATGCCCGTGTTCGTGACGGTTAGCCATAAATTAAAGTTTCTTCAAAACGCCCGCTTATTCAAGCCACAACAATGCCAGTCCGGACAAGATCAGCGTAACGCCTGTAATCAATCCGGCACTGTGCTCCCAAGCGTGCCAGTCGAGCCGGTTTAGGCCGCGCAAAGCCAGCCAGACCCACACCAGCATACCGCTGATGGTGACCAGGGCGTAAACCAGCGCCAACAGCAGCACGAAACCCCAGCCAAACGGCCCAGCCGCCAGAAAGAAACCTTCAATTTCAAGGCAGGGGGAAAGAAACATAGCGATGGCCAAGGTACCTACTACACCCCAGCGCGTGCTGGGGCGGCTCAGGTGAAAGTGGTGGTGCCGGTAGTGTTGGTACAGGTAAAAGGCGCCCAAGGCGCTCAGTAGTGCCGGGGCCAAAAAATGGCTGAAAATTTTCCAATTCACAGCCAGAACGCCGCCTGCCACCGCGAGTAAACCACCGAAAAGTACCGTGCTGCCGACATGTGCCAACCCGGTCACCAGGGTAATCCACAGGGTATGGCGTTGCGTCCAGCCCTCCTGTTTGCTGATGGCCAACACGGGCAGCCAATGACTGGGAATCAAGGCGTGAAAAATGCTCAGCAAGGTGCTGCCGATGAGGAGCGCGGTCATGTTTAGAGCGGGTCAGTTGGCAGGAGGTTGTATCGCTAATTTAGCCGCCAGCGCCGAAGAAATAGGATCGGCATAGACGCCATAAGCATTCACCAAAACGCCATTGAGGCCATTTTTCCCTTTAATTGCATAAACGATGGCGCTGTCTGCCGGGTTGGTTTCGCCCTCAAAACGGTAGTATTCCACAATCTCGAAGTCCTCCGGGTGTAGTTCCAGTTCGGTGCTGGGGCAGCGCAGCCGGTCGGTTTTCAGGTCGAAATCCGACGTGAACCCCCGCGCGCGCAAATCGTCGAGCGCTTCTATTAAACTGCTAAATTGTTTCATGGCTTAAAGGTCTGAATTTTCAATTTAATTCTCCGGTTCCGACCGGTAACCGGCAGCCTGTAGGGCTTTTTGCACTGATGCTGCACCGTCGGCGGCATCTGCTACTTCAACGGTTAGTAGTTTATCCGGATGTTGTAAGTCTACTTCCCAGTTCAATACGCCCTCGGCCTGGTTCAGGTTGGGAGTTACGGCCGCTATGCAGCCCATACATTTGATGTTGGTTTTAAAACGCAGCTTTTTCATGGTTTTGAATGTTTGGATCACACTACTGGATATTTTCGGTAAAGACCTTCCAGGTTTCGTAATCCTGGAAGGTCTTAATTCTCCGAAAGAACAAAATGTCGTCCAGTAGTGTGATTAGGCATACTCTTAAAATTTAAACTTTCGAAGCAGCAGGCTATTGCTGACCACCGAAACCGAACTCAGCGCCATGGCGGCGCCGGCCAGCATGGGGTTGAGTAAAAAACTAGTCCAGGGATAAAGGATTCCCGCAGCGACCGGGATGCCAATTACATTGTAAATGAAGGCCCAGAACAGGTTTTGCCGGATGGTTGCCACTGTTTTTTTCGACAGGCGAAAGGCTGCGGGCAAACGCGAGATATCGGAAGACAGCAGCGCCATTTGCGCGGTTTCCAGCGCTACGTCGGCTCCTTTCCCCATGGCAATACTCACATCGGCCTGGGCCATGGCTTCGGCGTCGTTGATCCCGTCGCCGACCATGGCCACCTGGTGGCCGGCAGTTTGTAAATCTCGAATTACGGCCGATTTCCCGGCGGGCAGCAAGCCGCCTTGCGCATGCTCCAGGCCCAGGCTGCGGGCAATGGCTGCGACGGTGTCGGGGTTGTCTCCACTGAGTATGCGCACCTGAATGCCATCCCTTTGCAGTGTTTCAACAGCGGCGCGGGCGCCAGGCTTCAGCGGGTCCTGGATGGCGAGCAGCCCAACAAGTTTTTGACCCGCTGCCACGTACACCACCGTTCGGGCTTCCGCCTGCCATTGGGCGGCTAGCTGCCGGGCCTCATGCGGCAAGTCGACGCTTTCGCGTTCCATCAGTGCTGTATTGCCGATGCTGTACCGGAGGCCGTCTGCCTCGGCTTGTACGCCCGAACCGGTAATACTTTCAAACCCGCTGATGGTAACATCCGCCTTAGCCTGCGCTTCAAAAGCGGTTGCCAGGGCGGTTGCTAGCGGGTGTTCGGAGCGGCTTTCCAGGGCATGTACGATTGATTTGAGCGGTTCCGGGTTGTCGACCCACCATTTTTCACCGGTCAGCAGAGGTTTGCCTTCGGTGAGCGTTCCTGTTTTATCCAGCACGATTGCAGTAATTTCATGGGCAGTCTCCAGGCTTTCAGCGTCTTTGATCAAAATGCCCAATTCGGCGCCGCGGCCTACGCCGGCCATTATGGCGGTAGGCGTGGCCAGGCCTAAGGCGCAGGGGCAGGCGATCACCAGTACAGTGATGCTGGTGAGGAGGGCGTAGTGGAGGGCCTGCGGACCGCCAAAAAAGAGCCAGGTCACAAAGGTTAGCACGGAAATAGCCAGAACGACCGGTACGAATATGCCGGCAATTTTATCCACCAGCCGTTGCACGGGCGCTTTGCTGCCCTGGGCTTGCTGGACGGCCCGGATGATTTGAGCCAATAAAGTGTCGGCGCCTACTTTTTCGGCAAAAAACTCCAGGCTGCCGTTTTGGTTGAGCGTGCCGGCAAAGAGGGCGCTTTTTTCCGATTTTAAAACTGGAACAGGCTCGCCCGATAACATGCTTTCGTCGACATAGGACGTCCCTTGGGCTACCGTACCGTCGACAGGGATTTTAGCGCCGGGTTTGACGAGTAGCCGGTCGCCGATGCGCACCTGAGCGATGGGGATTTCCTCCAGGGTGCCGGCGGCGCCGAACCGCGTTACGGAATTGGGTTGTAGCCCCATCAATTTTTTTATAGCAAAGGAGGTATTGGCTTTGGCGTTTTCCTCCAGCAATTTTCCCAGCAAAATGAAAAAAACTACCACTGCTGCAGCCTCGAAGTAGACGTGCGCTTCCAGGCCGCCCTGCTCCCAAAAATTTGGAAAAATGGTAGTGCCAGCGCTGAACAAAAAAGCGATTCCGGTGCTGAGGGCCACCAGGGTGTCCATGTTGGCCTTTTTATGCCGGGCTTGCTTCCAAGCGTGATGAAAAAAGCGCCGCCCAAACCAAAAAACCACAGGCGCCGAAAGGGTCATCATAACCCAATTGGCTCCGGGCAGGCGCATGAAAAACATGCCAATTACAAAAACGGGAAGAGCCAGCATGCCCGCCCCGATGGTATCCCTGCGCAGCTGGTGCAGTTGTAGCCGTTGGTGGTCTTCCTGTTTGCTTGTGGTGTTTTCTTCTGAAAGGAGGAGGTCGTAACCAATGGACTGCACGGCTTGGCGGATCGCTTCCGGGTTGGTTTGCGCATTGTCGTAACTGACTTGGAGGCTTTGGTTGGCAAAGTTGACGCTGGCTTGCAACACACCGGGTTGGCTTGCGACAATACTTTCTACGCTTACGGCACAGGCTGCGCAACTCATTTCCAGGACTGGGAAGGTGCTTTTTATCTGGCCCATGTTTTTTGCTACAAATATGGGGCGATGCGGGTGATTTGGCGTTACAGGTTTTTGGATGGAGTTTTCAGAATTTTGAAAAATTAAAACCTCAAACAGCCGCTCATATGCTATCCAGCGCCTTGCGTCGCTCCTGGCCGGTTTGCCGGAAATGCGAAGGGGTAAGTCCGGTCACTTTTTTAAACTGACTGCTGAGGTGCGCCACGGAGCTATAGCCTAGTTTCCAGGCGATTTCACTGATGTTCAGTTGGTTGTAAACCAGGAGTTCTTTGGCGCGTTCAATTTTTTGCTCGATTAGAAACTGCTCGATGGTGCGCCCTTCCGTTTCGGAAAACAGGCGGCTCAGCGCGGAGTAGTCGCGGTGCAAAATGCCGGGGAGCCAATCTGACAAGTTGAGTGGAGCAATTTCTTCTTGTTGGTGCACGTGCTCAACGATAGCGGCTTTGATCCGGGCAATGAGCTGATGGCGTTGGTCGTCGAGCAATTCGAAGCCTTGGTCCCGGAGCAAATGTTGGAGTTGGATTAATTGAGCGGGCTCCAATGTATGGGTGGTTTGGACTTCCCCCAGCCGAATTTGCAGAAACGGTATGTTCATTAAGTTAAATACTTCCTCTACCGCCCGGATGCAACGGTTGCACACCATGTTTTTTATATAGATCTGCATGTTAGAGTGGGTTTGTTTTTTTGGAAAGCAGCTGAAACCTCCGGAATTTCGGCCTTCTAAAATAATAGCCCTAATAGCGGTAGCTGCACATGATATTAATCCAGTTTTTACTTATTGGTTTAGGAATCGTCCTGGTTTCTGCAGGCGCGCGATTTTTGGTGGATGGCGCTTCAGCCTTGGCTAAACGATGGAATATTTCAGATTTGGTGGTTGGCCTGACTATCGTTTCTTTTGGCACTTCGGCGCCGGAGTTGGTGGTGTCGGTAGTTGCGGCCACCAGCGGCACGGCGGAGTTGGCATTGGGAAACGTGATCGGCAGCAATACCGTCAATATCTGTCTGATTTTGGGGCTTACGGCTGTGCTGCAACCCTTGCACATTCAACGTAATACAATTTGGAAGGAAATTCCGCTCAGTTTGCTGGGCGTCGTGGTGGCTTTTTTTCTGGCCAGTGATATTTGGCTCGATGGCGCTACGGCGGCCTTTATTTCCCGGTCGGATGGGCTGGTGTTGTTGTCGTTTTTTTTAGTATACCTATATTATATGTATGAAGTGGCCCGGCAGAGTCCGGCTTTTGCAGTGCACGCGCCCGATCTTAAGGGAATGCCGGTTTGGTTGGCGGTCGGTATGAGTGTATTAGGTTTGGCGGGCCTGGTGTGGGGCGGGCAGTTGATCGTGGATGCAGGGGTGGCAGTAGCGCGGGCGTTTGGCATAAGCGAAGCGATGATTGGCCTCACGTTGATTTCGATCGGCACCTCTATTCCGGAGTTGGCCACTTCGGTGGTAGCGGCGTTGCGCGGGAAGGCAGATATGGCTGTGGGAAATATAATAGGCTCGAATATTTTCAATATTTTTTTCATTCTGGGTGTGAGCGCGACGGTGGCTCCCTTACCGGTTGGGCAAATTTCGCTGGTAGATTTCGGGGTATGCATACTTGCGACCCTGATTATGTTTGTCGGCAGTTTTATTGCGACGCCCAGGGTGTTACACCGCGCAGAAGGCGGATTGTTGCTTTCCGTGTACTTTTTTTACATGACCTGGCTGATGATCAAGATTTTATAGGACAGGCTCAGGGGTCTTTTCTCCGGGTGTAAGGACCATAGTCGGGCAATTGCACTTCGTAGTTTTGATGGAATAGTGGAGAAGTCAGAATGAAATCGGCGGTGGCCCTGTCGCAGGCGATGGGCAGGTTCCAAACGACCCCAAGACGCAACAATGCTTTGATATCGGGGTCGTGGGGCTGTGCTTCCATAGGGTCCCAGAAAAAAATGAGCAGGTCGATTTTTCCTTCTGCGATCATCGCCCCGATTTGTTGGTCGCCGCCTAAGGGGCCACTGAGCAGGCAATGGACGGGCATATCGAGGGCTTTATTCAAAAGGCGTCCGGTGGTGCCGGTGGCAAATAATTCGTGTTCGATGAGCAACTTTCGGTTGTACAATGCCCAATCGATGAGGTCGTCTTTTTTGTGGTCGTGCGCCACCAGCGCAATGCGTTTGCGTTGGGGAAGTTGGCGGGTCTGGGTATTTGCCATATGTGGTTGAGTTGCCGGAAAGAGAGGAAGGTAATTCGCGAAGGTAGTGCGGGTTTATCCTGTGAAACACCTTATTTTGTCCGAAAATCTGGGATTAACTTCGACGAAGTTGGTGTCCGCGTCTCAATCGTTTCATTTTTGCCCCCACTAAAAACAACTGTTAAAATGAATGATTTGTTGAAGAACCCGATCTTTGCCTTCCTTGCTGGACTCCTTTTGTTGTGGCTGGCCTTCAAAGTGTTGAAGGTGGTGATTAGTATGTTTTGGATTTTCGTTCTTGCATTTATTATATTGTTTTTTGTTAACGACCGCTTTCGAAGGGCCGTGCGCATTTTTTTGAATAAGCTGTTCCATTGAGCTGCTGTATTTCAAACTTTTTCTCACTTAACGCATCCAATATTTTCCAATGAGCACTGAATTGCAACCGATTAAACCCAAAAATTTTTGGGAACGGCCGGAGGGCCTCACAGGTGGTTTGTTTATGGCCGCTATCGTTTTGGGGGGCGGTTATTTGTTATACAAGGCTTTGCCTACTCTGATTAACCTGGCGGAAAACACCCTATACCTGGCAGGCATACTGGCTGCTTTGGCTGGCTTGATTTATGTAGTGCTGGATCCCAAAATGCGGAACCTGATTTGGTATATGTACAAATCGGTGATGCGTTGGATTACAGGGCTGTTCGTTCAAATTGACCCGATTGGTATTTTGAAAAGCTACATCGAGGAGTTGAAAGACAACCTCGGAAGCATGAATACCCAGATCAGCCGCTTGAAAGGCCAGATGTATAAGCTGTCGGAAATGATCCGGCAAAACCAGAAAGAAATTCAAACGAACCTGGGCATAGCCAGTAAGGCTAAAGAAACTGGTAAAGAGGCTATTATGGTATTGAAAGCGCGAAAGGCCGGCCGTTTGCAGGAATCTAACATCAAACTGGAGGATTTGTACAAACGGATGGAGGTGCTCTACCGGGTGTTGACCAAGATGTACGAGAATTCCGAAATTATGTTGGAAGACCTGCAAGATCAGGTGGTAGTAAAGGAACAGGAATACAAGGCCATCAAAGCCAGCCATTCGGCTATCCGTTCAGCCATGAATATCCTCAGCGGCAATAGCGACAAAAAGTACATGTATGATATGGCCTTGGAGGCTATGGCGGAAGATGTTGGGCAAAAAGTGGGGGAAATGGAGCGCTTTATGGATATGTCCAAAAACTTTATGGAATCCATCGACCTTCAAAATGGCGTTTTTGAAGAGGAAGGTTTGCATATGCTGGAGCAATGGGAAAAGGAGGGCGTTTCGTTTTTGCTGGGGAAAGAAAAGGCGGCGATTATCGCAAAAGCAGACAACCCAAAAGAAATACTGGATTTGAATATGCCGGTAAAACCGCCCAGCAAGAATGAACGGGGAGGCAACCAATACGATGCCTTCTTCGAATCTTAGTCGGCCTGGATTTCCATCAACATCTCCCAGATGTCTTCGTAAGGGATCACTTCAACTGCGAAAGATTGGCTGGACATATGAGCGGGCTCTTTTTCCAAAAGGGCCCGCTCTTTTTCCATTTTACGCGCTGCTCTTTGGCCGTCGAATTCCTTTTTAGCCAGGGCCAAAACCATTTTTAAAAAGATCGCACTCCTGCGGTTGGTGTCGTTTTCCAAATATCGTTTCCGGTATTTGTCCAAGGCGTCGATCGAGCGGCCGAAGTCGTCTTCAGCGTTGCTGCCTTGGGCGATGTTGTACAGCACAGGTAAAAGCACCAGGGGAATATTCATGCCTTCTTTTTCCTTATCCAGCACTTCAAAGTCGTTGGAAAAGCGCGCGGTTTTTGGGTTAAAATAGCCGGCAATAGCTTCAACCTGCTGTTGTTCAAGTTTGCCCAACACCGCCAGGAGGTGGAGATACCCGCCATGAAGCGTCCACATATCGCGGGTGCTTCCGCTTAAGATGTTAAAACGGTTGTGTTGAATAACCTTGCCAAAGGTCTGCAAGGCCTCTTCATACCTGCGCGCGTACAGGAAATAATAGAACTGGGTTTCCATGGCACGAAACCAATTATACTCTCCATCAATGACCAAACTAAGGCAGAAATCAACGGTTTCTTGCGCGGCGCCATTGGTTACGCGCAATTGGGTTAAGCAGGCTAGTTTTTGAAGACCGAAGCTCAATAATGAGCCCCTGTTTGAGATTTTTTTTGCTTGTAATAACTCCAAGGCTTCATCGCACAATGCAATGGTTTTTTGACAATTATTTATTGCTGTATACCGAATAACCCCAATGGTATAAGTATAAGTGTAATACTGGATGGTATCAATCTCCGGCGCCATGGGGAACAACTCCTCAAAATATTGTTGGGCGTAATCATGTACCTCCTGGTTGCTAGAGCGGTTAGAAATATAATAATGGATGAGGTTTTCGTGGTAGTCGTAAGCTTTGGATTCCCAGAACCGTTTTTTTTCAAAACTGCGGTGCAATTCGCTGAACTTCTCATGATTGACCCGATCGCTGGGGCTAAGCGCGTATTGCTGGCGTAATTGCCGGCAGATGTCGGCGCTGAGCTCTGTAAATTCAAATTTTGTGGTTTGAGTGAGTAGTTGTTGTAAAACATAAACGCTGGCTTTGTGAGCGTCTTGACTGCGAAGCACATATGCGGCCGCATAGTCCCGGTAGCAGTTAAAAAGCGCCCGGCCCCGCTCATTAAACATGGCTTGCTGCACATCGACAAAAAATGAGGTGTTGATCAACTGTCGAATCAGGCGGTTGCGTAGCTTCCGGTAGTTTGGATCTTTCTCATCTGTTCCAAAAAAATGTTTGGCGGCTTCATCGTCCGAGTTGAGCCGGTCCGTATAAATAGACTCGTATAGCTCTTCAGTGCGGGTATCGCTGCTGCCCGGGTTACCCAATACTTCGATCTGTTTTATTTTGTTTTTGGAAATCGTCCGAACTAAATCCTTTAAAACTTCAAAGTCCATAAGGTGTAATTAAGGATTTAAACTATTGATAACCATTCCAATACCAATCTGCATGGTTTGAAACATGATATTCTGTCCTTTTTTTAACATTTTAAGCGTCCCACCTTTGTGTTATAATACTTGCAGTACTTAGTTACTCAAATTTATGTGAAAACTTAGGAGACGGTGAAGCGATTGGCGATCAAAATGACTTTAAAAACTGAGTAGCTTCGAAAATACACCAGATAAGTTGAAAAAAATTTGCATCTCAAATATTTTACGGATTACCAGATGGTTTAGATCCTCGTGGAAAAATGCAGATTCGTGAATGTTGGCGCAGAATATGGTTAAATACAAATGAAATTTAGTAATGCGTAAGTAATTTATACATATTGAGTTTTTGTTCTAAGAGACTAAAATGAGCTGTTGATTTGGATGCTTTCTTGCCAAGTGCGCAAGAAGGGTAAGTGTTTTAATGTTCAATCTGGGCGGATTGAAACGTGCAAAATTGTCCTTTTTTTAGGGGGCTAACTGCCGGACTTTTGATCTGTCAATTTGAACAATTCAAACGCTTACGTTATGCCAGTATTTACGTTGCTTATCAGCCTGTTTTTGACCCTTTCCAGTCTTGGTGAAAGCCTCCCGAACGCTAATCAAGGCGATCCTAAGTCCGGTACAGAGCAATCCGGAAGAACGAATGATGGGCAACCGGAGTTTATTATTGTCGATCTGGAAACCCCTTAAATACAACAGAAATAATACCGCCAGCCTCCGCCTGAGGTATTTTTAATCTACATTAGTAGCCATGCGTATATAATCTCCTGACGCTGGGCTCTAAACACGCTTAATTCTTGCCGGGCTTTCCCGTGTTCTAGAAGGCTTTCCGGGTATTGCAAACCGATAATTGCGCGTCGGTATCTACTTTACAGAGGGATGTTCGTGCCAGACGTACTGTCTTACAGGCCAAACGGCACACATAGTAGATGCAATGCTAGCCTTACCTGACCGGGAAGCCCTTTTTATTTTGGCAAACAATTGCGACGGATTTGCCTTGTCGATTTACAGTGTTTTATTTTTTTTCTTGCCAGTAGCAACTTTTGCGTACTTTTCGCGGTGAAAAGAGAACCAAAGGGAATTACTTGCCTTAGGGCTTTCTGCGTGCTCTTAATCTTTGCTTTAATCACAATCGACAATATATGCGCATCCAGTTCAGCCTTTCCTGCCAGAAAGGCGTTATTATTCCAATTAACTACCAGTCGGAAATTTCCAATTGGATTTTTTCTGTTTTATCCAACTCTGGCGCTGAATTATCTGCTTGGGTACAACAGCAGGGCTTTGATTTTAGCTCCCGAACCTTTAAGCTTTTCACGTTCAGCCCTTTAGCGATCTATCCTTATGAGATGGATCAGGTCAAGCAGGAGTTTAAATTGTTGGGGAACCAGGTAAAGCTTAGTATTTCCCTTTACATCGAACAGGCATTCGAACAGCAGATCGTCCATTTGTTTCGGCAAGTACCGCTCACATTGGGTACTGTTGATGGGGTGCCTGCTCAATTCGAGGTCAAACACTGGCAAATAATGCCAAGGCCAGGGTTCAAAGATACCATGCAGTTTAAGGCGATTTCCCCTATTTCTATCACAACGGTGGAAGAAGGCAAATCAGCCAATCAATACTTATTGCCGGACCATGAAAATTACGACATTAGTTTTTTCAATCATGCCGTCCGGCGATTTAAATCGGCAATGCAGTACAAGTCTTTAGCGGCTTTGAAGCTGATTGATCCGTCTTTTCCAATGAATTTCAGGTTGCTTGGGCCCGCAAAATCACGACTGATTCACCTGAAACCGAATCCCGATGGGATCTCACAACTCCGTGGATTTGCCTTTGAGTTTGAAGTAAGTATGCCAATCCCATTGATGGAATTTTGTTACTTCACTGGTTTTGGTGAATTCCCATATTTGGGTTTTGGTTTTGTCGATCAAAAATAAGCCCTTCTCCAGCACAAACATTCGATGTGATGCGCTTCTGCTCTTACCATGGTCCGGCGTTTTTCTTTGTGTCCTTTGTTTTTTTTCATTCCTGTAATACTAACCCAGGTATTCAACCTCACGCATTGCACGGAAGATGGGAGCTGCAGGAGGGTTTCCGCAACCAGAAGGCAACTGAAACCTTGTCCGGTACCTACTTTTTCTTTGAAGAAGGGAACAAAATGAAAACGAACCTTCCGGTAGGTCCGGAAATGTTGGTTCCATTCGAATTGGAAAGCCAAACCATTCGACAGAAAACGAGTCCGGAGATCAAATATAAGATCCTCCAAATAACGGATAGTTCGCTCTTTTTAGGCCTTGAACTCCGCGGGATGCAGTTTGAGTTTCGACTGCGCAAAACGAAGGAGGAAGAAACGGTCCCTTCTGCTTTACCTACTTCTCCTGAAAGCGAAGCGCCCGTGGACAGTACCCTAAAATAAGGGAAGGCCTTTCAACATTTTTCCAAAATGACCGCATAGCCCTGTCCGACGCCGATGCACATGGTGCACAGCGCATATTTTCCGGAAACGCGTTGAAGCTCGTGTGTAGCTGTCAATAATAGCCGTGTCCCAGACATCCCCAAGGGGTGCCCCAAAGCGATGGCGCCACCGTTTGGGTTGATCCGAGGGTCGTCGTCGGCCAAACCAAGTTGCCTGGTACAAGCCAGCACCTGGGCAGCAAAGGCTTCATTGAGTTCTATTACGGAAAGATCGGACAACCCAATTCCTGCCTTTTTCATGGCTTGGCGACTTGCCTCTACAGGGCCAATCCCCATTATTCTTGGTTCAACCCCCACCACTGCAGCGCTTACTATTCGTGCAAGTGGTTGAATTGGGTGGGTTTTAAGGCCGTTTTCTGAAGCGAGAAGCAGGGCAGCTGCCCCATCATTCAGTCCAGATGCGTTTCCTGCTGTTACGGTGCCGTCTTTTCGAAATGCGGGGCGTAGTTTGGCTAGTACTTCTACTGTGGCATCGGGTTTGATAAATTCATCGTTCGCAATTTCAACGGAACCCTTTTTTCGGATCGAAATTTCTAAAGGCGCTATTTCAAGCCCCAGCCGCCCTGCCGCTTGGGCACGTGCAGCTTTTTGTTGGCTCCAACAGGCGAACTTGTCTTGGTCAGCCCTTGAGATTTTATACAGATCAACCAAGTTTTCCGCAGTTTCGCCCATTGCTTCGGTCCCATATAGGGTTTCCATGATTGGATTGACAAACCTCCAGCCAAAGCTGGAATCATATAGTTTAGCGTCTGTGCCAAATGCCTGCGACGTTTTGCTTAAAACATATGGGCCGCGGGTCATATGCTCAACGCCTCCCGCCAAGTACATATCACCATCGCCATTCCGAATGGCCCGGTAAGCATGCACAGCAGCTGCCATGCCGCTGGCGCAAAGCCGATTCACGGTTTCTCCCGGAACGATATAAGGCAAGCCCGCCAACAAAAGGGCCATCCTGGCAATATTTCTGTTGTCTTCTCCTGCCTGGTTGGCGCAGCCCAGATATACATCGGCAATGGCGCCAGGGTCAATCCCCGGATGCCGGGCGATTAAGTTTTTTAAAACATGTGCTGCCAGATCATCCGTTCGGACAGGGGACAGACTACCGCCGAAACTACCAATTGGCGACCGGATACCATCAACAATATATGCTTCAGAATATGCCATGAAAATGATTTTGCCTTGAGTATGGGGCGAATTTCTTTGGATTTTGCCACAAAAAACAATCGGAAGCCCTTTTTGTTATTTCTGGTATTAGCTTTGCCTTCGTTATGATTGCCTGCTCCGGGCCCGACACCCTTTCCCGAATTTGCGAGCAGGGGTGTTGTCACAAGTATACCCTCCTCGCACATGTCTACCGAACTCGCAAAATTTTTTACTCAACTGGATACCGACCGGGAGCGTCTCGCCACCCTCGTGCCGCCCAAAGATGCCGCCCACCGGCTAGCCGACAGTTTGGTTAGCTTTTTATTTCCGGTGCAATGTCAGTATCCCCGGCCTGCTAAAGTCCAGTATGCCCTGCTTCGCGATGATCTGGAGCAGTTGCTCTTGCCGCTTTTATCGGCAGAAGCTGTGCCGGTACGTTCGATGGCAGATCAATTGTTTGATGCGCTTCCAGGCGTTCATGCTTCTTTGCTGGAAGACGCAGAAGCAATTTTAAAGTTTGACCCTGCTGCGACATGTTTGGAAGAAGTAATTGCCACATATCCAGGGTTTTATGCGATTTCAACCTATCGAATTGCCCATGAGTTGCACGTGCTGGGCGCACCCTTTCTACCCAGGGTGTTTTCTGAATTCGCCCACGGCAAAACAGGTATAGACATTCACCCGGCAGCTAAAATCGGGAGGTCATTTTTTATCGACCATGGAACTGGAGTGGTTATTGGCGCCACAGCGGTAATTGGCAACGCCGTAAAAATTTACCAGGGCGTGACGCTGGGTGCCTTGCAGGTAGACAAGTCCCTGGCATCAGTCAAGCGGCATCCTTCCATCGAAGACAACTGCATCATTTACGCGAACAGTACTATTTTAGGTGGAGAAACGATTGTTGGGCACGATTCCATTATCGGGGGCAATACCTGGCTGACGGAAAGCGTGCCGCCGCACTCGATCGTGTTTCACGAACCACAAATCAAGGTTCGGTCTAAAGCCTCCAAAGCTAAAATTTAAGGTGCGACGCCTGCCTTTACGCGCTAGTTTTTGTTCCGGTAGTCTTCCCAAGTGGTTTCCAGATACTTGTTTTCCGCAGCGAAACGGAGTTCTTTCAGCATATCTGGAGCTTCCTTGTAACCTGGCGAGATCATAATTCGCTCGTATTTTTCATTCAAGTATACCATTGACGGGTAGCCCATCTTGCCGTCCAAAAGCGCATAGGCCAAGGTGTGGACGCCTCGGCCATTGCCTGTTTCCACATACTTGAAGATTTCGCCATTAAATTGAATATCAGCGCGTTGTTCGGCATTTAATTTTACGGGATAGTAATTGGCTGCTAAGTAAGCCGCGACTTTTTCGTCGACAAATGTGCTGTTGTCCATGCGTTTACACCAGCCGCACCAATCCGTGAATACATCGACAAAAATTTTCTTGGGCTGCGTTTTTTGCAATTTAACCGCCTCCTCCCAAGTGTACCATTTGAGGGTGGCTGGAGCGGGGGCTTTGCGAAAACTGAGCAAAAATCCGCCACCGGCGAAAGCTAATAAAGCGAGCAGGAAAAAATTCTTCATAAATATAATTTTCAGTGAAAGCCAGACCGGTTTGAACCAACCCGATCCCAGAACGGCACAAAATTAACAGTCCATCTTCCAAGGATTCGTTAAGAAAGCGATAAAATCAGGTGATCGTTGGCCAGGCGACAAAGGCATTTTTGAATGGCAGGAAATCGACTCATGGTTCTGAAAAACCGCGCACATAAGGTGTGACACTTTGATCGCAAAACTGGCTGGCCAAAAATTTGTGGTAGCCAGCGATCCCGATCATAGCGGCATTGTCGGTGCAATATTCCAAGGCAGGAACATACGTCTGCCAATCCTCCCGCTGCCCCAGTTGCTCCAGCCCTGCTCGAAGGCCAGTGTTGGCGCTGACGCCTCCTGCCAGGGCAAGGTGCCGAATGCCGGTTTTTCGCGCTGCTTTGCGGAGTTTTTTTAACAAAATCTGAACAATCACGCTTTGAATCGAGGCGCAGATATCCGGCAAATTCTGCTCGATGAAAGCGGGATCATTCGCCATTTGGTCGCGGAGGAAATACAAAATTGATGTTTTTAGCCCACTGAAACTAAAGTCCAAGCCTTGCACCGCAGGTTCGGGAAATGGAAACCGAGCTTGTCCTTTCCGTGCCCATTGATCGATAATTGGCCCGGCAGGGTACCCCAATCCTAACATTTTTCCGGCTTTATCGAAGGCTTCGCCTGCTGCGTCGTCCAGGGTTTCGCCCATTATTTCCATTTGGAGAAAATTATCGACCCGGATGATCTGCGTGTGGCCGCCACTGACGGTCAGGCACAGATAGGGGAAAGGTGGATAGGGCGCTTCCGCAAAATGCGCCAACACATGGGCCTGCATGTGGTTGACATCGATTAGCGGAATGTCCAGGCTCAGCGCCATGGCTTTGGCAAATGAACTGCCTACCAGCAAGGCGCCTAACAAACCCGGGCCCCGCGTAAACGCAATGGCTGAAAGCGCATGTTTGCTTTTCCCTGCCCGTTCCAAGGCTGCCTCTACTACCGGAATAATACTGGACTGATGGGCCCGGGCTGCCACTTCTGGTACGACACCGCCATATTGCCGATGCATTTCCTGGCTGGCTACGCAGTTGGAAAGCACCTTACCGTCTTGAATTACGGCGGCGGAAGTGTCGTCGCAAGAGGATTCTATGGCTAAAATTAGGATAGGCATGAAGTTGCAGGCCGAATAATTAAAACAACCTCTAAAATTCCAGGGCAAAAATACGAATTTTGCCCTGCTGGTTCGCTCCGCCAAAATTTAAGCATCAAATTGGCATGATTATTTGACGGTTAACCCTGAATCAAAATTTTCATATAAAACACGTACTAATCCTTCTCAGTTTGCATGTTTTCTTCCGCAGCAAAAGATAAAAAATCATCAGTGTCTTCCGCGTTAAGCGGGAATGGTTCAGAAAAAGACGCTGGACAAACTACTGTGGTGGCCAAAGCCACCGCTATCGAAGGTAAATTTATCTGTACCGACAATGTTCGTCTCGACGGTTCGGTACGGGGCGAAGTGCAAGTTGACAAGCGCCTGGTAATGGGGGAGGGTAGCCGGGTAGACGGCAATATTCACGCTCGTGACGCCGCGATCAAAGGCCATATCAAAGGCGATGTTTTTATAAAAGAAGCCTTGCATTTGCTGGAAACTGCGGTGATTGAAGGGAATATTACCGCCAAGACCATGGTAGTGGAAGAAGGCGCCCGCTACAACGGTTCCTGTAAAATTGGCGCGCCTGCTACCGGCGGAAAAGATTGATTTTCGCATCTTTACGGGGTAAAAGGATCTGGCGCCCCGTAACAGCATGAAAAAACACAGCCTCCAACTGGATTCTGCGCGATTGAACGACCAAAACGCTCCCCAATGCGATGCACAACTCGTTTTTGGAATAAATAGCCTGTCTGTAATGGCAACGGACAGTGCAAAAAATCTGTGCGCACTCGAAACCTGGGAGTATGCTGAGCTAGAGCAAAACCCCGAATTGTGGAAACATCAGGTCCGGCAAATTTTTCAAAACAACCCGATTTTAAATCTCCCCTTTCGCACAAAAGCGGCAGTCTTGTTCCACCCGAATGTTACCTTGGTGCCGCGGCGGATGTTTCAGGCCGATGCAATGGAGCGTTATTTTAAATTGCTCCTTCAGCCTGGCGACTATCAATTCGACTTTGAAGAAATGCCGGAGTTCGGCGCTTGCATGCTTTTTGCAACGCCCGAGGAGCAATACCGCCTGTTTCAACAGTTTTTTCCCGAAACCCAACTCCGGCATCTTGCAACCTCTTTGCTGCACTATTTTAGGAAAATGGCTGGGCTGGAAAAACACATAATTTTTGTGCATTTGCGCCATCATACTGCCCAAATCGCTGTTTTTGAACGCCAAAACCTCTTGTTGTACAATTCCTATTCTTTCGATACCGCTACCGACTTGCTTTATTTTGTGCTGCTAGTTTTTGACCAGTTCCGGTTTTCACCACAAGAGGTACCGCTTGCGGTTTCTGGGAATATTCTGCGCGACTCGGAACTGTTTCGAATGTTGTATCGATTTATCCGGGAAATTCGATTTGCTGTGCCGCCGGTCCAATATAAAGCGCCGGAAGCCGCGGAAGAGGTGCCCGGACATTATTATCTCGACCTCAGTTGCCTTAACGATCTATCCTAAAACCACTCGTTGCCGTGCGGATTATTGGAGGAAAATTCAAAGGCAGGCGCTTTCATCCGCCAGCCGATAAATGGCCAACCCGGCCCACCACTGATTTTGCAAAAGAGGCTCTGTTCAACATCCTGAACAACCAATTGGCCTTTGACGAGGTGCGCATGCTCGACCTTTTCGGCGGTACGGGCAACCATTGTTACGAATTTATTTCCAGGGGCTGCAGCGATGCGACCTATGTGGATAAATTTGCGCCAGCTGTTCAATTTGTACGAAAACTGGCGCAACAACTTGATATCGAATCTTTTTTGAAAATATACCCAATGGATGTGTTTCGGTTTTTGGACATTGGCAGCGGCCAGTACGATTACATTTTTGCCGGTCCGCCATATGCCCTGCCAACAATCGATACCATTCCCGATCGAATTTTTGAAAAAAAACTGTTGCAGCCAGGTGGCCTTTTCGTGCTGGAACACAACCCACAGCACGAATTTGTCAACCACCCCAATCTGGTTGATGTGCGGCACTACGGCCAAACATACTTTAGCTTTTTCAGAGAGCCCAAGGCGGCAGCGGCGGAATAACCGGGTGTAAAAAGGCTACCTACGGCAAATCAGGGTGATTGGACCGGTTTTGATTTCATTGCTCAGATGCCCCGCGCGGTCTTTAATTTTTATCAGGTAAAAAACGGTATCCAACTGTTGCGGCGCATTAGAGGACGTGTCACAGGGCGGCAGCGGGAAGGGGTAAATGCAACAGGTTGTCGGAACTACGATGGAAATGCTCCCCGAAATGCCATTGCCAGCGCCTTGCTGTTCGATGTATGGAATACGGTACGATGGCTTTTGAAAACTGTCGCGGCCATCGACAATGAAAATACTCTCCTGATCATCCTTGAATCCCAAATCGCCGTCGCCATCCGTAAACCCGAAGGTAATGACCACACTGTCGGGGCCAAAGGAAGACTGGTACATGACATCTTTGGATAAACTTTCGAAGGTAATTACGGGTTCTTTGGGATAATCCGGCGGTTTTACGCAAAACTGAAAGAGGCCAAAAGCGCCGATCAGCGCTACACTAACCGTTCGGGTCATTTTTTTCATATCCTTGTATTTTGTGCCCAAATTAGCGGCTTTTAAGGCAATGCAAACAGCAGCTCGGGAAGAATTATTGTCAAGATTGGCGGATTTGCAGCCAGCCGAATTTGAGGCGGCAGCGCTGGAAGTTTTTCGATACCAGGCTGCCTTTAATCCCTTATACCGCCGGTTTATCGACCTGCTCGGCATACGGCCCGAGGCCATAAATTCAGTAGGAGAGATTCCCTTTCTTCCCATTTCGCTGTTTAAAAAATATGACATTCAAACTGGCAATTGGAGTCCGGAAATGGTTTTTACCAGCAGCAGTACCAGCGGCCAATCGCCGTCGAGGCATTTGGTACGCAACTTGGCAGTTTATCTGGAAAATGCGCGCCAGGGATTTGCAAGGGCTTATGGCGACCCTTCGGAATGGTGCATTCTGGCTCTTTTGCCGGCTTATCTGGAGCGCACGGGCTCCTCGTTAGTGGCTATGGCGGATTATTTTATTCGCCTGTCCCGGTTTCCTCAAAGCGGATTTTTCCTGAACGATTTAGCGGAACTGGCCCGGCGTCTGGAACAGTGCCGCCGCACCGGGCAGCCGACTTTGCTGCTTGGGGTAAGTTTTGCCTTGCTGGATTTTGCGGAAACCTATCCGATGGACCTCCGTGGGGTGACCGTTATGGAAACTGGGGGCATGAAAGGGCGGCGTCGGGAAATTACCCGGGCGGCTTTGCACGATGCGTTAAGTTGTGCTTTTCAAGTTTCGGGTATTCATTCGGAGTACGGCATGACGGAACTGTTTTCGCAGGCCTACGCTCAGCCCGCTAAAGATCATGCCTCGGTGTTTGTGCCCGGGCCGCTCTTGCGTGTGCTGACTTTTGAATTGAACGACCCATTTTGCCCTGCCGCTTCGGGCCGCACCGGCGTCATGCATGCAATTGATCTGGCCAATCTTGATACGGTGAGTTTTATTGCCACAGAAGACCTGGGCAAATGCTATTCCGATGGTACCTTTGAGGTGTTAGGGCGCCTTGATGCTGCCGAATGGCGCGGCTGTAACCTGATGGTAGAATAATGCCCATTCCGATGATGAAAATTGGCCTGCTTTCGGATACCCACTCTTTTCTGGACGAACGTATTTTCCGGCATTTCGATGCCTGCGACGAGCTCTGGCACGCCGGCGATTTCGGCTCCCTGGAATTGATCCGCCAACTGCAAGCGTTCAAGCCGCTCCGGGGCGTGTTTGGCAATATCGACGGGCCGGAAATCCAGGCCTTGATGCCTCTCGACCTTTGGTTTGAATGCGCCGGGGTGCCGGTTTTTATGACGCACATTGGCGGTTATCCGGGGCGCTATCCCCCCCGTGTTCGAAAGATTTTGCAGCAAAAACCTCCGGTTAAAGGCTTGTTCATCAGCGGCCATTCCCACATTTTAAAAGTTATGCCCGACCGCCAGCTCGACTTTTTACACCTCAACCCAGGCGCCTGCGGAAATGAAGGCTGGCACCAGGTCAAAACGATCATGCGATTCAGCCTGGATGCCGGCACTATTCGCGAACTTCAGGTGATCGAGTTGGGCCCGCGTAGCGGGAAGTTGGGATAAATTTTCGGAACCCGTTATTTTTACCGCGCCTTAACCAACCGTGCCGGTCCCGTAGTTCAATGGATAGAATAGAGGTTTCCTAAACCTTTGATACAGGTTCGAT
>CAZVZH010000014.1:0-22952 GCA_964630705.1 uncultured Saprospiraceae bacterium
AGTTTGGAGTTTGGAGTTTGGAGTTTGGAGTTTGGAGTTTGGAGTTTGGAGTTTGAAGTTTGAAGTTTGAAGTTTGAAGTTTGAAGTGGTTCAGCTTTCCGAAATGGTGAACACTTCAAACTCCAAACTCCAAACTTCAAACTAATTTCTTTTCAACAGCGCCGCATAAACCGGGTTGTTTTCCAACAATTCGCGAAAACGCATCCGGCAGCGGTAGGCTTCTTTTTTAGCCACATCGGAATTGCTGTACTGCATACGTTGCGCAATTTCCTCCATGGAGTAATCCAGCTGGTAGAGTTTGAGCAGTTCGCGGCAGCGGTCGCCGATTTGGCCGAGCGCTTCCTGAAACAAGTCCCGGTATTCTCGATCGATCGTTTCCGCTTCCGGACTGTCGATCGACTCGTCGTACTGGGCTGGCGACAAGTCGGTGTAACGGCCTTGTTGCCGGCGAACGGTCACCCAGCGCCATTTGGCGATGGCTACGAAGTACGTGCTCAGCGCGCTTTTTCCTTCAAACCGGCCTTCGCGCAGGTTGCGGTCAAGCAACACCAGCGATTCCTGAAAAATATCCTGAGCGTCTTGTCGGCTGCCGCCATGGTCGAGCACGTACCGGATGACCGTTTCGCGCAAGCCAGGCTTTAGGTAAATACGCTTGAGCGCCTCCTCCCGGGCACTGCCGCCGTTTTGAATTCCGGCGATCAGCGCCTCATCTGTCCAGTTGGTATTTGCCATGTTAGTGCTGTTCGCAGGAGAAACGTAACCCGGAGGCTATGATTTTTTCGTAGCCAAAGGTAATAAAAAACGAAGGGCGCTATTGGTCAGAGCTCAGTCCCAGGCGATTGCCTTCCGTATCGACCAATAAGGCCATGAAGCCATGTTCGGCCGAAATTTGGGTTTTCGGCCGGAGAATGCGGCCACCGGCAGCCTCCACCCGGTCGAGCACAGGTTGCAGATCGGGGTTGGCATTCAGGTGGACCAACAGCCCGTGGGTGGCGCTGGGCTGGTAAGCTTCGTGCTGGCAAAGGGCCGCGCCGACTTCCTTGTGCGGAAAAATGCCCATTTTCAAGCCGCCGAAGTCGATGAGATGGATTTCTATCTGAAAAATTTCCTCGTAAAACTTTTTCGCGCGGTGGATGTCGAGGGCGGGGATTTCAAACCAGGTGGTCCAGTGTTGCATACTTCGTGGAAGTTTGAAGTTTGAAGTTTGAAGTTTGAAGTTTGAAGTTGGGCACATGCACCGAAGTCTCGGCGATGGCAAGTTAATCTTCGGTAGTTTCCCGGTACGACATGGCCCAGAGGCCGGCAAAGGTGATGAGGCCGTTGAGCAGGATGGTCAGAAAACCAATGTCGAACCATTGTTTGCAGCCCACTTCAACCGCCCAGGTGAGCAAAGGGGCCAGCAGACAAAGGAGGAGTACGGCCGGAATTTCCAGCGGACGTTTCTCCTGCCCGCGCGGAAGGCGCAGCGCCCAGTCGTGGAGTTTCAGGTGTGTAAACAAACCGAAGGTGTACAAGCCCAGCAGCGGGCCGTAGGTATAGCCGGCGATTTTAAAAATCAGGGAAATGACCGCGCCGCCGCTAAAGACTTTCAACAACAAGATGATCACCACAAAGACTGCTGCAAAACCCAGGTGTACAATCGTCCGGGCTCGTTTTTGCTGGCTGGCTGTCACTTCGGCATAGGCTATTTTTTCCTGTTCTGGGGCGTAGGGGTCGGGGTGCTCGCGTTTTTTTTCAAAATTGAGAAAGTCGACGCAGAAGGAAGTGGTCAGCGCCGTCAGCGCGCTGTCGGAGCTGGCGTAAGTGCTGGCAACCAGTCCGAGAATAAAGAAGATACCGGCGGCAGTGTCGAGGTGCTGGAAGGCGATTTTGGGGTAAAGTTGGTCGGTGCGCGCCGGAATTTCCAGTCCAACGGAATTGGCATACATGTACAGCAAAGCGCCAAGGATGAGAAAAGCCAGGTTGATCAGCACCAGGTAAATGCAGAACACAAACATGTTTTTCTGCGCCTCGCGGATGTTTTTGCACGCCAGGTTTTTCTGCATCAAGTCCTGATCCATGCCGGTCATGACAATGGCAATCAGCGCGCCGCTGATAAACTGTTTGACAAAATGGTTGGGATCGGACAGGAAGTTGTCGAAAAAGAAAATTTGCCCGTAGCGGCTGTTGCTGACACTCGACCAAAGCTCGGTCACCTGGAGGTTGAGCGATTTGCCGACAGAAATGACCGTCCAAACCACCGCAGCAATAAAAAAGGTGGTCATGATGGTATCCGTCCAGATGATCGTTTTCAGCCCGCCTTTGAAGGTGTAGCCGTAAATCAGGCCCATCATCAGGATCACCGTCAGCGGAAAGGGCACGCCCAAGGGCTCGAACACAAAGGCCTGCAAAACGATCGCGGCCAAAAACATACGCGTAGCCGAGCCCAGGGTACGGGAAAGGATGAAAAATGCCGCTCCGGTTTTATAGGAGGCGTGGCCGAGCCGGCGCTCCAGGTAACCGTAAATGGAGGTCAGGTTGAGCCGGTAATACAGCGGCATGAGTACCGTGGCGATAAAGAAATAGCCCAGCAAGTAACCCAACACCACTTGCATGTAGCCGAAGCCGCGATTAAGGCCGGTTTCCAGGCCGACGGTGCCCGGCACCGAAATAAATGTAACGCCGCTGATACTCGTGCCGATCATGGCATAGGCTACCACGTACCAAGGCACTTTGCGATTGGCCAGGAAAAAACCCTCGTTGCTGACGTTGCGGCCGGTGACCAGCGCCACGGCCACTAACATAGCGAAATAAAGAAACAAAACCAGTAGTACCAGCGCCGGGGTGAGTTGTCCAGTCATAATCCTTGCCGAAAATTGCGGGGCCAACGGCAGCAAATATAGGTGCATTTTTCAGATTGCCGAATTCTCCTCATATTTACAGGATAACCGCCCCGATCCGATTCGTTCACCCCCCATCCGCATGCGACATGACAACCATTTTGAAACTCGGCAGCGTCGACCAAAACGCTGATTTCCCTGGCAAAAAAGCCTTTCTCGAACCCTACCACGCCGGCATGGCCCCCGCCCTGCAAAACAGGCTGCAATTCCGCGATGAAGCCACCTGGCGCGACTTCAGCCCCGTGCCCGACAACGAGGTGCGCGAACTGCAAACTTTCCTGAAAAAAGCGGGATTTATGCCCAAAGCCAAACTCGACGGCGTTTTCGGCTATGCCACTCAAGCGTCTACCCGGCTGTTTCAGGAGTACATCCGGACGGTCATTGGCGATACCTCCATCGGCGTTCCCGACGGGGTGGTCGGGCCCAAAACCTGGGGCTTCGCCCAACAATGGAAAAAAGGCGCCGTCTGCGAATGGGCCAAATTCACCCCAAGCAAGTCAAGTCCGGAATTTAAAAAATGGATTAAACTACTCAGCGCCGCAAAAAAACACTTCACCAAAGTACGCGACACCCAACCCATCCTGAAACTCGTGGAGCAATTCGACCGGCCTACCGATACCATCAAGGTGCGCGACTGGATCGTCGACGGCAAAACCATTCACCTCATCGGCATCCGCCGCGAACAAGAGGCGCTGCTGACCGGCGTTCGCCGCGCCAACGACGACTTGTTTATCCTGCTCATCAACGGTATGGTGTTCAAATTCTGGGGCTCCACCGACCCCAGCCCCGATATGGCCGACCGCGCCGACATCCCCTTCCTCGTCGAAAGCCAGCACGAATACCGCTTTAGCTGGCACAAAATGAGCGAAGCCAACAAAGTATACCAGGCGCTCCGCCCGGCCGGCCCTGGGGTGCTGGTGTTCCGCGATGCCAACCGCGACCGGGCGCTCACCGACACCGATATTGCCCGCGGCCTGGACGCGAAACCCAACACAACCATCAACATCCACTGGTCGGGCATCGGGTCCGCCAATTTTTCAGCCGGCTGCCAGGTGCTGGCAGGCAACGGCTACATGAACCACCGGGGCGAAACCATCGATTGCAGCGCGTTCGCCGCCCTTAATCAGCGCAGTTTGGGTAAAGGAAAAACCCGCGGCGCCTACAACCTGTTTGCCGACCTTGTGCTCAGCTACGCGCCCGAAGGGGTGCAAACCCTGCGCTACCTACTGGGGCGCGACGAAACCTTCCAGAATTTTAAAAACTGGGACGAGGCCTTCGTTGCTACCGATGTGGACAAATTACGCCGCAGCGGCCTGGCCTAAAAAGACAGCGCCTGTTTTCCGGAAAACCGGACTACAGGCGCTGTGCATTTTCAGTTCCATCGCACATTTACTTGATATCGATGGTGCGCGGGGCAAGGGCTTTGGCTTCTTCCCGCTTTGGGATCAGGATGCGCAAGATGCCATTTTCGTATTTAGCCTGCACCTTGTTCAAGTCTACGATACTTTTCGGCAAGTGGAACGAACGCTGAAACGACTGGTAGCTGAACTCGCGACGGGTGTACCGGTCGCCTTCTTTCATCTCCTGGCTGGCGTGTTGCTTTTGCGAGGAAATTTTGAGCACCTCGTTGTCCAACTCGATATGGAAATCCTGCTTTTCCATACCCGGTGCAGCCATTTCTACGGTGAATTGGTCGGGCGATTCGACAATGTTCACTGCCGGGATGGTCGTGTTGGTAACGGAGAAATTCTTAAGGCCCCAATCGAAAAAGTCTTTCGAAAGAACATCGTCAAAAAACTGCGGAAGGGCCGGGAACAGCGGAACATTACTTTTTACCAGTGTCATAATTACCTTTTTTTAAGTTAAACCATTGATTTACGTGAATAAAACGTTGAGTCCGACTCAAAAAACGGTTCTCACAAAACCGATTTTCTATTGACAACTATGTGGAATCAATTCGTATGCCAGTCTGAGCAAGAGGAATTTTTGACAGTCCACGTATAGAAATGTATAGAAAAAACTGAATTTTTGTCAGCGTTGTTGGTCAAAATGGCAATCCTATGGCGTACGGGTTACCGTGCCCACTTTTCGCACGCGCACTTCGATGCGGTTGTTGGCTTCGTGTTCTGTTTCTGTGCATTGCACGCCGTCGGTGCAGCGGTTGCGGATTTGGCTTTCGCCCTTGCCCACCGCATTGATGCGCCCGGCATCGATGCCTTTATACACCAGGTAGGTTTTGGCATTATTGGCCCGCTCGGTTGAGAGCGCCTGGTTGGCTTTGGCGTCGCCGCGGCTGTCGGTGTGCACTTCCAGATCGATTTCCATTTCCGGGTAGCGCTGCATTAGTTCGATGATAGCGTCGAGGTGGCGCACGGCGCTCTGGTTGAGTGTGGCTTTGCCGGGCTCGAAGCGGATTTTATCCATAGTAATCACGTAGCCGTCCTGCAGTGGGCGCGCCAACATTTCTTCGGCTTTTTCAGCATTAGTCGAAGTAACGGCGGCATTGAGCGCCACCGGTTCGAGCCGGACGGTGTTGCTGATCGACTTACCCCGGGCAGCCGAGGTGGTGATCGTTTTAGGCCGGAAGCCCTCGCGTTTCACCTGCAACAAATATTCGCCTTCCAAGGGCAGGCAGAGGTTGTACTCGCCGTTGATGTCGGTGTGAAAGGTCAACTCCTGGTTGCTGGCCTTGTGCGTGAACACCAGGGTGGCATTCGAAATACGAGTATTGAATTTGTCGGTGCTGACGATGCCCGTCATCCGGTGGCAAATGGCTTCCTCAAAAAGCGGCAGGGTCACCGGGCCGCTTTTGTCGGGCTGTACCGAGTAGAGCCGCTCGGCAGTTTGATAGCCGTCGTAACTAGCCAGAATGAGGTAACTTCGGTACATCACAAAATCGGCATAGGCCTCGCCTGCTGCGTTGGTAAAGTTGTCGGGGGCGCCCAGCGCATCGGCATTTTTCCGGATGAGCCGCATGGTGATCGCGTTGGGCGATTCCGGCGTAGGCGCCATGTCCACTTCGTAAAAATCGTTGCCGGCCGAAAGAAAACCGTCGTCGGAAGGTTCCAAAATCCGGATAGCCGCCTTCGGAACGGGTTGACCGGTGCGGCCGTCGATTACCACGATTTGTACGCGGTTGGAGGGCGGTTTTTCTACCCCCTGAATGCCGTTGGGCACCGTAAAACTGTACACATCGGCTTTGCCGTGCCCGCCGGGCCGGTCGCTGGTAAAAAAACCTTTAGTCCCGTCTTCATTCAGAATGATCGACAGGTCGTCGTTGGGGGAATTGAACGGTTCGTTGAGGTTGACTACGCCATCGGAAAGCTGGTCGAGGTTCGCATAAAAAAGGTCGAGACCGCCGAGCGTGTGGTGCCCGTTGGAAGCGAAAAACAGCGTTTTGCCGCCGGCAGTAATGAAAGGAAACACCTCGTTTTTGTCGGTATTGATTTCCGGGCCGAGGTTTACCGGCTCGCCCCAGCTGCCCATGTTGCGTTCGCACACATACAAATCGAAGCCGCCGTATCCGCCAGGCCGGTCGGAGGTGAAATACAACTTCAGCCCGTCGGCGCTCAGGCTGGGGTGCATGGAAGAAAAGTTGTCGTCGTTGAACGGCAGTTCCTGCACGTTCTCCCAGTCGTAACGCCCCAGTCGGGCCTGGTAAATTTTCATGCGCACGCGGCCTTCCGAATCGGCTTTTTGTACGCCTTTGTACATATTATTTCGGGTAAAAAAAATGGTCTTACCGTCGGGCGAAAACGTCGCCTGGCCTTCATTGAGGTTGGAATTGATCTCTTCCGAAAACGGCGAGCGCACCATCGGCTCCTGGTTGGCGTCGAGCAGGGCAAAGTACATATCGAACGTCGGCCGGTCGAGGTATTTGCGGTCGGCCGGACCCGTTTTGCTGCTGTTCGACAGGTAAACAATGCCGTCGTCGTAGTAAATCGGGCTGAAATCGGTGCCCGGACCGTTGATTTCGGCGCAGTTGCGCACGGTGGGAGGTTGAACGACTTCTTTTTCGCGGTAGCGGTCTTTTGATTTGCTTTTAGACGATTGCTGGCCCAAAGCCGCCGGTGCGTCGAGAAGAAACAGAAGTGGGAGGAGGAGGATTAGGTACGGTTTATTCATGATAAAAAGTGTATGGTTGAACGTTGCAAAAACGCGTTTTTGATAGTGAAATTGCCCTTTTAAAAGCCCAGGCCGTCGTCGATTACCTTGCCTTCCGGCGGGTTGACCGTCCAACGCACCACGGCTTCCACCGAGCCGTTGCTGAACTTGCGCAGGCGGGTCAGGCCAATATCGTACGACAGGCAGAAAAACAAATTTTCGGAGGCTTTGAGGCCCAGCAGCACGTCCACACTTTCGCCGGCGCCATTGGTGTCGCCACCGGCGCGATAGCTCAGGCCACCGTGGAATTTTTCTTTAAACACCAGCATGGTGTTGAGTTCGGCCTCGAAGGGCGCGTTGGGCACAAATTTGAGCAGCATTTGAGGTTTCACCGCCAGGTTTTCACTGGCTGGGATGGTCATGCCGCCCATCGCATTGAGGTGTAGCACCTCGCGCGAAAGCACGCCGCCGTTTTCGGCAAAGTCGATGTTATTGGGAAAGATGCGGGGCGCGGCGGCGCCCACATACCAGCCTTTATCGGGGTTGGAATAGTACAATCCGGCGCCGAAATTAACCACCCATTTGCTGCGCGCGTCGGTCGGAATGGCCCCGTCGGTGCCGGCAGGTGTGGGGCTGTAGAGTCGGTCGTCGCCCCAGTTTTGCCAAAAATTGCGCACGCTGGGCTGCAAACCGATGCCCAGGTGGCCGCGGCGCATGGGAATGCGGTAGCAGTAAATCAGGTCGAGCGTAAAACTGCGGTTGATGCCCACGCTGCTGCGCAGGAGGTTGGCGCCGATGCCCAGGCGGTCGTTGAGAAGGGGCTGGTTGTACGACAACACCTGCGCATTGGGCGCCCCGTCGATACCGATCCACTGGCTGCGGTGAATGGCGGTAATCATGGGCGACACAAAACTGCCGGCGGAGCCGGGGTTGTACGCCAGTTTGTTGAACATAAACTGGGTGTATTGCGCGTCTTGCTGGGCCTGCATTTGGCCCGGAAGACAAGCCAGGCCGGCGAGCAGCAAGCCCGCGCAGCGCCGGGCAAGCGTATTATTTTTTGTAAAAAATTTTACCATCGGTGGGTTTTAAACTTGGTGTAAAAAAAACTGAGGGGGCACGCGGTTTAGCGCTGGAGCATCAAAAAGCCCGTGCGCGGCTTCTGTTCCAAGGGAAGTTTGACCACAAAAAAATAGGTGCCGGCCGGCAGGTCCTGGCCGTTGTAGGTGCCGCCCCAATCATTGTTATAGGGTTTGGCGTGAAAAACCTGGTCGCCCCACTGATTAAAAATCGTGACTTCATTTTCCGGCAGGCCGTCGCCGCTGTTCAGGCAGTAAAACGGAATGACGAAGATGTCGTTTGCCCCGTCGCCATTCGGGGTGATGATGGTCGGGATGCGGCATTCGCCGGCTTCCTGCACCTGGAAAAAGAGGGTCGACATGCTGCAGGGGCAAGCTGGGTTGAGGTTGCACAATTCATAAATCAGCTTGTCGACGCCCGCAAACGTCAGGTTGGGCAAATAAGCAAACGTGCCTTTCGAAGGTTCCGACCAGGTGCCATGCTTGGGCGCTTCCAGCACCCGCACGGTGTGTTGGGGCGGTACAATGTCGTTGAGCAGCACATTCACGGTCACCTGCTCGCCAAAAGCCACCACCATGCTGTCTTCGTAGGCAGTAGGTTCCAGATCGTAGTACACCACCACGGTGTCGCGGGAGAGGTTGCCGCACAGCCCGGCGTTGGTTTCCCACTTGAAGCGGTTGGCGCCGAATTTAAGGTCGCAAACCACCGTAGTCGGGTTACTGGGGCTGGTAATGATGATTTGCGGGTTTTCCAGGCTGTCCAAATAAGTCCATTTGCCGGTTTCAAAAGGTTCCAGCGGCGAGGCTTGCAGCAAGGCGCAGGAGTCGGTGATGCACAGGCTTTGATCCTGGCCGGCAAAAGGTATTTGATTGATGGTGAACACCGTCACTTTTGCCGAATCGGCCGGGCAGCCGGCCACGCTCAACGTCCAGTAAAAAATAGCGTTGGAAGGCAGGTTGCGGGCCTGGGTGCTGGGGCTGGCCGGGTTGTCGATGGTCACCGGCGGGTTGAACATGGTTTGTGAAAAGGGTTGGGTCCAAGCGCCGTTTACTGTTTGCCCCTGAATTGCGTTGAGTTGCACGCTGTCGGCAAAACAGGTGCGGATAAACGGCGCAAGCACCTGCGCTTTTTCAAATTTATTGACCGAAACCACCACGGTATCCCGGCTGAAATTTTTACAGGCCCCATTCGAAAGCGACCAAATGAAGCGGTACTGGTTGCCAAAGGCGCTGCCCACCACCTGGCTGTTGTGCGAGGGCGGGTTCACGATCGTCACCGGCGGCCCGCTGAGTTGCGACCACAAGCCTGTAGCCGCGCCCGCCGGAATGGTAGCGTTGAGCAGAAAAGGGAAGGAATCGCAAGCGGGAAAATCAATACCGGCAAAAGCGGAAATGGCGGGAATGGTGTCCAATTGTACCGTCAGCGGCACAGAAGGCGCCGACGGACAGCCATTGAGCGCTGCACGTACATAAAACGTGTTGGGGCCTGGCGCCAGCCCGCTCAGATCGGTCAGCGTGTATTGCAGCGCAAAACTGGCCGGACTCACCGGAGCCATCGTCGCGCTGTTGTACCAGGTGTACTGAGCGCCGGGGGTAGCCGTCGCAGGGGCAATTTTAAAGGTCAGCGAGGCGCCCAATTCGTCAAGACAAGCCGGTGCAGTGGTGTTCAGAATAGTCGGCGCCAAGGGGCGCGTTTTGACCTCCACACATACCGGATTGCTGGCGGGCGACGTGCAGCCGTTGACCGTTGCCCGCACGGTGTAGCAATCGGCATGCACGCTGGTCACCTGAGCGATAAACGGGTTTTGCACCCCGGCCGTCCAGTTGGTACCCGTCCAGGCGTAGGTTGCGTTCGGAATGGCGTTGGCGAATAAAAACAAGGTATCACCGGTACACACCGGGGAGTTGGAGCTGGCCACCGGCGCTGCTGGAATGGGGTTGACCGTTACCGTCACCGTGGCCGAAGGCGCCGAAGCGCAGACGCCGGCGGCAGTTTTTACCACCAGAAAATAATCGCCGCTGTGTTGCAAGCCGGTTATGGGGATGCTGAGTTTGGAGGCGCTCTGGGTAATAATTCCGTTCGGGGTATGCCACTCGAAGACCACATTGCTGCCGTAGGCATTGGCGTTGAGCACCGAAATGTTCAGCGGGGCGCCGATGCACAAGGCCTGGTCGCCGCCCAAAAGCGGCGTTTGCGGTTGGGCAGTGACGTTAATCGTGGTAGAGCCCTGATTCGACACGCAGTTTGAAGCGTCTTTCACGATCAGGTTGTAGGTGCCGTTGTTGGCAGTGCAAACATTGGGAATCACCGGCTCCGGCAAGGTGGAGAAGAATCCGTTGGGGCCGGTCCACATGTACGTCCAGGGGCCATTTTGGCTAAAGAAAGTCGATTGCAGCACAGCCGGTGTAGCGCAATCCACACAAGCCGGTGCGGTATGGGTCACGGAGGTAATTTCGGGCGGCGCGATCACTGTCACTGGTACCAGAGCGACATTGGTGCAGCCGTTGCTGGTGCTCACCGTCACCTGGTAATTGCCGGTTGCAGGGGTATTAGTACTTGCGTTGGGGCTCAGCGCATTAAAATTATTGGGCCCCGACCAGGCAAAGGTAACCGGCGGCGGCGCCGTGGAATTAGCGCTGAGGTTCAAGACGGCGCCCTGGCAAATGGGGGCGTTCGAAGTCGCCGAAATATTGGGGTAGGCCTGCACCTGCACCAGTTTTCCATCTGAAAGGTCAGACAAGCAGTTGTTTTGCGTCACCTGCAGGTACCACAGCCCGGAGTCGGCCGGAGAAACATTTGGCAGGCTGAGCGCATTGATCGAGGTGACGGTTACGGCCGAGAGCGGGTTGAACCACTGGTACGATCCGGTCGGCACGTTGTTGCAAGTGAGCTGGATGGTGTCGCCGGCACAAACGGAGCTGTTTCCGGAAATAACCGGTTTGGGCGGTTTGGGCCGCACCGTCACCTGTACGGTTGCCGGCAGCGAGGCGCAGCCGTTTTGGGTAACGACCAGGGTATAGGCGCCGGCGTGCAAATTTTGCTGCCCGCAGGAACTCACCAGAGGGTACTGGTTGGTGTTGTTAAAATTGCCGGGGCCAGTCCACAGGTAACTGACGCCCGGGCCTTGCACCGGCGTACCCAGGGAGATGGGCTGGCAGGTGCACACCGAAACCGCCGAGCTATCGACCGTGGCCACCGGCCGCGCCTGCACCACCACTTCGCGCACATCCGAAGGCAGGGAGTTGCAACCGTCGGCCACTACTTTTACGTGAAATTGGTAGGTTCCGGGCGTCAGGTTCGGCAGCTGAAACATAGGCGTGCTGGTGGTGCCGAGCAAGGTCGGATTCGCCTGGCTACCCGAAAACCAGGAATACGTGACCACCGTACCGGCAAATTGCTGCACCGCAAGGGTCAGCGTACTGCCCTGGCAGATCAGGCTGGGCAGGTTTTGAAACGTTGGTTGGTTGGGCAGATTGGTCAGGTCGAGCAGCACGTTTCCGGTGGCCGTACAGCCGGTGTTTCCGGTGACTTTTACCGTGTAGGTACCTTCGTTGGCGTTGGTGGTGTTGGGAATGATCGGATTGGGTTGCGTCTGCATAAAACCCTGCGGCCCCGTCCACATGTAGGTGTAACCGGTGGTGGGCGCCGGCGGGTTGGCAAACAATTGTACCGCAGCGCCCTCGCACACGCCTGGGGTAACAGTCGGCAAGGGCGAAACGGTTTCTACCCGCACCGAGGCCGTGCAGGTGGAACTATTGCCGGATGTATCGCGCACCGTTAGCGTGACGGGGTAAATGTTGTTCGGGGAAGTCGCCATGTTGCAGTGAAACGCCGTTTGCGACAGCTGGTACGTCAGGTTGGTTCCCGAACAATTGTCCAGGCTTCCGGCGTTGATTTCCTGTGGTTGCAACGTATAAATCACCGTGTTGGAATTGGGGTTGGTAAAAATGGTGATCGGCTGGCACTGCGCCACCGGCGGCACGGTATCGCGCACGGTGATGACAAAACTGGCTGTGCCCGCATTTCCGCTGTTGTCCAAACTGCGGTACAGCACTGTATAAGTACCTGGTGGCAGCGAAACGTTGGTTTGCCCGCCTGTCAGCTGCCCCGACTGCACCAAAACTGCGCCTTTGCGCACTTCATATTCCACTACGGCATAGTTGTACATCAACACGGCCTCTACACTGCTTTTTCCGTCAAAATTACCGGCGTTGAGCGGTCCGCAAGGGCTGATAAAAGCCGTGTCTGTGACTACATTGCGATTGGCTTCCAACAAAAAACTCGCCACGCCATTGGCCGCCCAACTGTTGATCTGGGCTGCCGTCACCGGAATCTGGGTTTCGTTCACAGCCGTACAAGCCCCGCCGTTTGCAATAACCGTATTGGTTAAAAATGTACCCTGCTCATCCAGCACCCGGAAGTACTCGCCCGGGTGGTCGTTGTCGCCGACATGGCGGATTTTGAGCACCCCGTTGCCAACGGCATTGGGCAACAGGCCCGTCGCATTCAGAATAGTGTTTTTCGGCACCCAGCCCGCGTTGGGATCCAACTCAAACTGGACCGGCAGCGCTCCCGACGATTTGTTGAGATTACCCGTAAAGCCACAGTTTTCCTGTAAACCCGGGAAAGGGAGGTTGATGCTCGCCGTGCAACTCACCGCACTGACAAATGCATCGATGGCGGGCGGCGGCGTCAGCACCGGCGGCTCCAGATCTTCAATGCGAACAATGGTGCTGGCCGTAGTCGAATTGCCGGCGCAGTCCGAGGCTTCGTAAACCACAGTATGATTACCCACCCCCAAAAAGGCGCTCGACGCCGCCGGGTAGTTTTGAAAAGCCCCTCCATCGATGGAATAGCGCACCGTTACCGGCAACTGCGGCGCGCCGTAGGTATATTCGAGCCGGGCGCGGACGCGGCCGCCCGGACAAAAAGCATTGATCGCATTGGCGCCGCTGCCATTCGGAATAAGCGTAATTTGCAATTGCCCATCGGTCAGCCAGTCATTCACCTGCCTTGCATCCAGAGCGAACACCGTGTCGCCGCTGAACCCACAGGAAACATTGGTCAATTTCGTGCGGCCAATCAGGTAACCGTTTTCACCGTACACCTGAAAGGTTTCGGAGGGCAACTCGGCATCGGCATGGTCCAGCGCTATGGCCAGGGTAGCTGTTCCCAAAACCGGACTGACGGGCGGAACGTTGGGCGATGCCCAGGAAAACACCACGGTATCCACCGGCACCTGATCGATCGGAGTTCCATTGGGGCTGAGCGCCACCGTGTCGAGCAGACTGACCTGGGCCATTTGGGCCGTGCAATCGTCGAACACCGACAGTAAGGAAGGAACCAGGATATTCGCGCCGCACAAGCCCGGAGCAGCCGGTGTTTTCACCGTATCGAGTGCTTCTAGTACAGGGCCGGTATTGTCCTGTACGCTGATCATTTGGGTATAGGTCTGGCTGTTGCCGCAATTGTCCAGGGCCGTCCATTCGCGCCGGATGGTGTAGTTGGTCCAGTGGGCGCAGTTGGCCGGGTTGGGGTCGCGGATTTCCGTTTCGGTAAACAACACCTCGACGTCCTCGTCGCAATTATCGGTTCCAACAATCGCCCCGGGAACCGGCAAGGGCGGCACCTGGTTGCACTCGACCGAAACATCGGCCGGCACGCCGCTCAGGCTGGGTTTCAGGGTGTCGATGATGTGGATGTCCTGGCTGAAAAAACCAGTATTTCCACAAACATCCGTGCTCGACCAGGTAAGGGTGCGCACATAGGAATCGAAACAGTCGCCGCCGGTGATGAGGTCGCTCACCAGTACGGGTGCAGAAGCCAGGCCGGTACACATATCGGTAGCCAGCGGCTCCGGGGTGTTGGGTTGCACTTCGCAAACCAGGGTGGTGTCTAAAAATCCGATAAACTCCGGTGGAATGTTGTCTACCACCTGGATGATTTGTTGGGCAGTACTGCTGTTGCCGCAATCATCGGCAACGGTAAAAGTGCGCACAATGGCGTACTGGTAGTGGCCGCATTGGCTGGGATCGGGGTTTTGGCCGGAAACATCGGCAAAAGTCAAGCCCGTCACATCCCCGCAAATATCCGTGGCTTTCACGGTCAGGCCAAGCACCGGATTCGGCGGCAGTTCAAAGGTGTCGCAACGAATGGTCAGGTCGGCCGGGATCAAGGTAATGACCGGCTTGGTTGTGTCGCGCACCGCCACGGTCTGCGTAGCCGTTGCGGTATTGCCGCAATCGTCGGTCGCCAGCCAGGTGTACCGCAGGGTATACGAATCGGAGCACAAACTGCTGATTGGTTGGAAGGTTGAACTCAGGGTAACGGAGGCGTCGCAATTGTCCGAAACGAAAGCCGTGGGAGGCGCCGGCGTAGTGTTTGGGCAAAACAGGGTATCGTTGGGAATAGGGGAAAAAACCGGTTGGGTCAGATCGGTGATGCTGAACCGCAGGGTGGCGCTTCCCGTGTTGCCGCAATCGTCGGTTGCCCGAAACGTCACATCCACAAACCAGCTGCAATTGTTCGCCTGAATGGCTGGGTATGGGCCGGCGTTGAATTGCCCGGAGCCGTTTTGCCCGTCGGAGCTTTGCCAGGAAAAATTCGTCCAGCTGTAAGCCGAACAGTCGTCGGCCACCGTAGCATTACCGTGGTTGTTAATCCAGTTGATTAGAATTGCGCCGTCATTGCCGCCGCCGCATTCTTCCATAAAAGGAAATCCGGTAATCTGCGGCGCCACCGTATCAATGGCGGCAAACCGCCCGCGCCCGGCATAGGTGCTGTTACCACAGGCATCGCGCACGAAAAAATCGACGCCGATAGCGCCCCGCACTTTTGGGTGCGACTGCCCGCCAATCACCTGCGGGCCGCAGCCCAGCGCCAGGGAATCCTGAAAAGCCGCCATAATCTGGGCAGAATCGCGCACCACGCCGTTGATCTGCATGGTGTATACCAGCAAGGCGTCGGGGGTGCAGGAATCTTTGGATACCAACCCGGCACGCCGCTGAATCCAGCTGCTCAGCGCCGGCAGGTGGTTGTTTGCAGGTGGCGAACAGGCGGCCAGGCTGTCTTGCGGCGCCCGCAAAATATCAGGCCCCTTGTTGTCGACACTGGAAAAAGTAGCCAGCCGGGTCACGGTGTAACCGCAGCTGTCGGTGGCCTGAAACGTAACGGTTTGCGGGGGCGGACAAGGGCCGGAAAGGCTGGGCGGAGCATTGTTGGTTTTGGAGACCACACCGGAAGGGTCCGTCACTGCGAAATTTGCCATTTGCGCCGCCAGCCAGGCCGGGTAGGCGGTAGCCAACTGGGTGCAGGGCGCCGAGCCGTTTTGCGGGGCCGATAGAACAGCAGGCGGCAGGGTATCGATCAGGATAGTGATGGTTTGGGTGAACACGCCGGTGTTGCCCGAGTCGTCGGTAGCCAGCCAGGTGCGTGTAAATGTGCCGGCCTGGCACAGGGGCGGCGGGGGCGACTGGTTGAGCACGAGCTGCAAGGGCGGACTGTCGCAGCTGTCCACCGCGGTGAGGTTGGGTGGCGCCGGCACCTGCCGTATCGAAGCGTAGGTCACTGCCGGCGGGGTGCCTGCGGTGATGATCACCGGCTTGGTCGTATCGGTAAAACTGACGAAAAAGTCGAAGGTAGCGGTATGGCCCTGGTTGTCAGCGACCATCCAGTACAAATGAGCGACCTCGCCGACGTTCCACTGGGCATTCAGTTGAAAACCGGATTGGAGGGTATCGAACTGGGAAAGGGTGATGGTCGCTCCCACGGTGGAAGTAACGACCGGGGCGCCGATATTGCCGGCCAGCATATTGGTACAACTCGCAGGGTGGACAATGATGGAGTTCGGGCCGGGGTAATTGAAATTGAAAAAGCCTTGCTGGGCATTTACGCCGGGCAGGTTGATCAACGAAAATACAGCGCAAAAACCCAGCACCACCCGCCAGTGCATGCGTAACCGGTTTTTCATACCTACATGTTTCAAATTCACGCAGCCGCCGGCTGCAGAAATGTGTCAAGGGATAAATTCAAGTATTCATGGATTAAGGATTAAACGCCGGATAGAAAAACCGGCAAAAAACCGTAGCGGGAATACCAAAATCAGTAAAGAGGGCAGCCGCAGTGCTAGCTGAAACTACACATACCGGCCACAAAAATAAACCATCCGCCCGAAAGTACAACTCGAACAGCCACAGCAGAACGCGCCATCGCGCCGTTTCAGGACTCCGAAGCGTCGTTATTGAGTTTTTTGTCTTTGACGTTTTTATCGAGAAAGGCGTTGATCTTCTCTACGTCGTAGTCTTTGACGATTTCGCCCATTTCGTTTACCCGGATATCCAATTGATCCAAATCGGCGTGCACTTTGGGCTTGGGTTGTTTCGATTTCGGTTGGTCTTTTTTTGCCATAATTAAACGTTCAAAAGTATGGAAAGTAACCGGACTACAAGTCGTCCAGACCGCCTCAAACGGGCAAATGCCAGCCTTGGACAAAGGCCTGCTCGCTTTATCGGTTAAAATAATCTAAAGCAGCGCCCAAACGGCGAAGGGTTTCCGCCTTTCCCAAAACCGCTGCCATGTCGAACACTGCCGGACCTTTCATCGTGCCCGCCAGCGCCAGGCGCAGCAAGGGAAGCACTTCGCCGGGCTTTAGCTGCTGTTCCTGCATAAATTGCTGAACGCCAGCTTCCAAAGTCACCGCCTCGAACGATTCCACCGCAGCCAGTTGGTCGAGCAGCCGGGCGAAGGCCGGGCGCAGGGCGGGATTCCATTTTTTTGCCACCATCTCCTGGTCGTATTCCCGAACCGGCTCGAACAGGTAGTAGCCCTGGTCCACAAAATCCTGCAAAAACGTCGCCCGCTCTTTCATCAGCCGTGCCACCTGGGCTAAAAATGCCGGATCGGCGCGGTATCCCCGGGCTTTCGCCAGGGGTTGAATGCGCTCGGCCAGCTGTTCGTCGGTAGCGCTGTGCAGGTATTGCTGGTTGAACCACTTGGCTTTTTCATAATCGAAGCGCGCGCCGCCCTTGTTGATTTGTTCGAGCGAAAAGGCGGCTACCAGCTCGTCGAGGCTGAACATTTCCCGGTCGTCGGCAGGGTGCCAACCCAGCAAGGCCAGAAAATTGATGACCGCCTCGGGTAAAAATCCGGCTTCGCGAAACCCACTAAAACTGGTTTCCGGGGTATCGCCTGCCCAGCCGATCGGAAACACCGGGATGCCGAATTTGGCGCCATCCCGTTTGCTCAGTTTGCCGTTGCCCACCGGTTTAAGAATCAGGGGCAGGTGTGCAAATTGCGGCATGGTAGCCTCCCAACCAAAAGCCCGGTACAAGAGCGCATGATGCGCTGTGCTGGGCAGCCACTCTTCGCCGCGGATCACATGGGTGATGCCCATCAGGTGGTCGTCGACGATATTGGCCAGGTGGTAAGTTGGCATGCCGTCTGCCTTCAAGAGCACCTTGTCGTCGAGTTCGCTGCTCTGAAAAACGACTTCCCCGCGAATCAGGTCGTCGATGCGGATGTCTTGCCCAGGCTCCACGCGCAGTCGAATCACATAAGGCGCGCCTGCCTGGAGCCGTTGTTGCACGGCATCGGGCGCAAGGGTCAAACTATTCTCCAAGCCGCTGCGCGTCTGGTAGTTGTAGGTAAAATTGGCTTCTTCCTGCCGGCGGGTTTCCAGGGCTTCAGGGCTATCGAAGGCGTAGTAGGCTTGCCCAAGCTCCACGAGCTCATGGGCGTATTGGTGGTAAATAGCTTTGCGCTCGCTTTGGCGGTACGGGCCGAATTGTCCGCCCGCACCCAAGCCTTCATCGAGGCGCAGCCCCACCCATTCGAGCGCCTCCAGGATATACTCCTCTGCGCCAGGAACGTAGCGGTTCTGATCGGTGTCTTCGATGCGGAGCAGGAAGACGCCGCCGTGTTTTCGGGCGAAAAGATAGTTGTACAAGGCCGTGCGGATACCGCCGATATGCAAGGCGCCCGTCGGCGATGGGGCAAAACGTACGCGAACTGACATGGAATGGATTTGTCCTGGTTATGTGGGCGGCACCTGGCAGTTTACGCCCTGTTTTCGCAAGTATTGGGTAAAATGTAAAGACCGTACGGCGGAATAGTCCGTACTTTGCTAAGAGTTTGGCTAAAAGCCCGGCAAAAGTAGAACATTTTACCGGCAAATCGGTAGCACCATAATCAATGCTCGTCGCGCCTATGTATCTCGTTAAAACGCCCAAGTGGCTGCAAATTCTGATGCCTGCTTACTTGTGGCGCCTTTCCGAACCGGGGAAAAACCTGTACCTGACCTTCGACGACGGCCCTATCCCGGAGGTGACGCCCTGGGTGTTGGATCAATTGCGGAAATACCAGGCCCGCGCCACGTTTTTTTGTGTGGGAGAAAATGTAAAACGCCACCAATCCGTATACCGCCGGGTATTGGCCGAAGGTCACTCAGTCGGCAACCACACCTACAACCACCTGAACGGCTGGCATACCCCCCCGCCCGACTACCTGAACAACATCCGCCGCTGCGCCCGCCTGGTCGATAGTCCTTTGTTTCGCCCGCCCTATGGCCGCCTGCGGCCCCGGCAACGGGCTGCACTTGAGGCCCATTTTCAACTCGTGATGTGGGATGTGCTCAGCGGCGACTTCGACCCCAACATTAGTCCTGTTCAATGCCTCGACAATGTGGTGCAGGCCGCAGAGCCTGGCTCGATCATCGTGTTTCACGACAGCCTGAAATCCTACGCCACCCTGCGCGCAGTGCTCCCGGAAACGCTGCGCATTTTTTCGGAAAAAGGTTACCGGTTCGAGGCTTTGCCCATGCAGCGGCGGCATGCGGTAACAAAGCCCCGCATAGCGCTCCGGGCGGTGTAAATTATTTTGGTAAAACCAGCCCATCCACCCTTTTCTCCGCCGCCAGTTCCAACAAAATTTGTCGAATCGCCGCTTGCCGGCTCCACAAAATAAAGTGATCGCCGCGCTCCATTTCAACCAGCTGTACCGATGCGGCGTTCAGCAATTTATTCCGGGCAAAAGCCACATTTTCAAAAGGCACCAGGCGGTCGTTGTGGGCGTGTACTAATACGACCGGACAGCGTATGGCGGCCCAATCGGTGCCAATGCGGCGCAGTTCGGATTCCAGAAAAATGATCTCGCGGTTGCTGGTCCAGAGGCTTTTGGGGGTCAGCCACCGCAAAGGCGCCCGGTCAATGGCTTTTTGCCACCAAGGGTGCTCCTCCAAATCGGGGTCGATGGAGCCGGCCACCAGCACCAGCCCGGCCACTCGCTCCGGATAGAGCATGGCATATTGAACGATGACCGGAGCACCGTAGGAGTGTGCAACCAAAAGCACCGGCCGATGCGGCGAGAGGGCGTCGGCTACCGCTTCCACTGCTTGCGCCTGGCGGATCAACGAGCCCTCTGGCCGGCCGAATCCCTCCGTGAAACCGAAACCGGGGCGGTCAAAGCTGGCCAAGCGCATGCGGTCGGTGAGTGTGGTATCGGCCAGGTACGACAAAAAGGCATCGGCCGAGCCAGGCGAACCATGCACCAGTACTGCCAAAGGCAGACTGTCGGTCTGGCCGATGCTCACAGCATGGATGCGGCGATAGCCCGGTATTTGAAAATCGTGAAACACAGGCGGCAGGTTTTGGCCTTTTTTGGGCAATTCTTCGCGCCATTCCCGGTCGGGGGTGCGCATGGCCAGGCAGCCAGCCTGCACCGCCAGTATCCAGCTCAACAAAGCCAGGCCTAGCCAGAGCCACAAGGCGCGCCGTTTGAACACGAGGGTAGTTTTCAAGAGAAAAATTTTATTTGCAAACAAAAAACCCGTTCCGGGCGAAAGTACCGAGGAACGGGTTTTGTGGGAGCGGCCGTTGGAGCCCGCCCAATGCCCGTTATTCGCGGCCCATAAACCGGAGCAGCAGATACAAAAACTGCAGCAAAGCAGCCAGGGCTGCGGCCACATAGGTCATGGCGGCCCAGAACAAGGCATCTTTTGCGCCTGCGTACTGTACACCGCGGGCTACGCCGCTGGAGTCCAGCCAAGCCAGGGCCCTGCGGCTGGCGTCGAATTCCACCGGCAAGGTGACAAGGCTAAACAAGCAAGTAATGCCGAAAACGACCAGTACGACCATCATGACGATGGGATTTTTCATCATCGACATGCTCACGAGGGCGAACATAAAGATATACTGCTGTATCGAAGCCGCGATATTCACCACTGGCACCAGGGCCGAGCGCATTTTTAGCATACTGTAAGCCGTGGCGTGTTGTACGGCATGGCCGCATTCGTGCGCAGCAACTGCGGCAGCGGCTACGTTCCGGCCGTGGTATACGTCGTAACTCAGGTTGACGGTTTTGTTTGCCGGGTTGTAGTGGTCGGTCAGTTGGCCTTCCACTTGCGTGATATTGACGTCGGTAATGCCGTAGTGGCGGAGCATGTTGGCGGCTACTTCGGCGCCGTTCATGCCGTTGGTCAGCGGTTCCTGGCTGTACTTGTTGAACTTACTACGCAAGGTGCCGCTCAGGATCATGCCGATTACGGTAAATACCAGGCTTATGATGATGATACCCATTTTTAGTTTGAAGTTTGAAGTTTGAAGTTTGAAGTTTGAAGTTTGAAGTTTGAAGTTTGAAGTTCGCGATAATTTGTAACTGGGTACAAAAGTACGCAATGTAAATATGGTGTCTAAAACGAACTGTTGAAAAAAAAGTTCGGGCGCGCATCAACCTCCAAACTCCAAATTTATATCATTTTAAACCCGGTGTATTTCCACAAAGCCTTGGGAATGCGAATACCTTCGGGCGTTTGGTTATTTTCCAGTAGGGCTGCCACGATGCGGGGTAAAGCGAGTGCTGAACCGTTGAGGCTGTGGGCCAGTTGGATTTTACCTTCGGCATCGCGGTAGCGCAGTTGCATGCGGTTGGTTTGAAAGGTTTCGAAATTCGATACCGAGCTCACTTCCAGCCAGCGTTGCTGAGCGCCCGACCAGACTTCGAAATCGAAGGTTTTCGCGGAAGCAAAGCCCGTGTCGCCGCCGCAGAGCAAGAGAATCCGGTAGGGCAGTTCGAGTTTGTTCAGCACACCCGACACATGCCGCAGCATCTGTTGCAGGGTTTTGTAAGAGCGATCGGGGTGATCGATTTGCACGATTTCAATTTTATCGAACTGGTGCACCCGGTTGAGGCCGCGCACGTGGGCGCCCCAGGCGCCGGCTTCGCGGCGAAAACAGGGCGTATAGGCCGTCATTTTTACAGGCAAGTCTTTTTCGGCCAGAATTTCATCGCGTAGAATATTGGTCACCGGCACCTCAGCAGTGGGGATCAGGTACAGTTCATCCCGTTCGCAGGTGTACATCTGGGCTTCCTTGTCGGGCAGTTGGCCAGTGCCACGGGCGGTATCGGCATTGACGAGCAAGGGGGGAATCACTTCCTCGTACCCGGCTTTGATAGCTTGGTCGAGGAAAAACTGGATGAGCGCACGCTGCAATTTTGCCCCCTTCCCGCGATACAGTGGGAAGCCGGCGCCGGTAAGTTTTACACCGAGTTCGAAGTCGAACAAGTTGTATTTTTTCGCCAGGTCCCAGTGCGGCAGCGCGTCGGACGGCAGTTGGGCAAAGGGCTTGGTCCAGTCGCGGTACACCTTGTTATCGTCGGCCGATTTGCCCTTGGGCACGGAGCGATGCGGGCAGTTGGGCACCGAATAGAGCAGCTCGTCGAGCTCGGATTTTGCCGAATGGAATTGCTCTTCCAGCGATTTGGTCTGTTCTTTCAGGCTGGCAACCCGGGTTTTCAGGGCTTCCGCTTCCGCTTTTTTTCCCTGGCCCATCAGTTCGCCGATTTGTTTAGCCAGGCGTTTGGACTCGGCCAGGAGATCGTCCAAGTCTTTTTGAGCAGCGCGGCGGCGATCGTCGGCGTTTAAAATTTGATCGATGACCTGCAGTTGCCGGCCTGACCAGTTGCGTTTGCGCAAGCCGTTGAGTATGCGCTTTTTGTCGTCTCGAATAACTTTAACTTGGAGCATTTTCAGGCAAGAATTTTTCTTGGGCGCAAGATAGAGTGAATTTCAAAAAAGGCTTATCTTTGCCCTGTGCATTTCTAAAACGGTCGGTCTCTGCCGTTTTCCACAACACTTCCTCCGCAACATTTTTCGCTCCGATTTAGTTTAAAGCCAAGCGAAGCGCATTTTTCGGTGCAGGTGTTGCCCAAGTAGACGCCATTCCCTGTTTTGCCTGTTTTTTTCCATGTCTTGAACCGGTCTCTCCATTGCGCTTCGACGTAAGTTTCTGCCGTTGACACCAAATTATTATTGATCACCGAATCCGACAACACTATTTGTCCCAACCGTTCCCACCACCAGCGCCACTCTGCGCGGTCTATTTTTCAAAACACCTTTTTTCACCACTGATTTACATCAAATCTTTTCCTTCCCATACCTGCCATGTACGATATTTTGCAGCTGAATGACATGCTTGTACCCGAGTTGAAAGAAATTGCCAGCAAACTGAGCATAAAAGGGTACCACAAACTCACCAAACAAGACCTGATTTATAAAATCCTGGACGAACAAGCGCTCGCTGAAAAATCTACCGGCGGCGACAAAGTTCCCGTCGTGGAAGAACCCGCCCCCGGCCGGAAAAATGTGATCCAAACACCCCGCCCCAATACCCCACCAAACAACAAAACCACCGACAATAAACGGCCGCGAAAAACGGCTCCGGCCGCGAAAAACGAGCCTCCGGCAAAAAAACAGCCCGAGCCCCAACGCGAGGCCGGCGCCAATAACCCCAAGCCGCAGGAAAAACCCGATCGGCCTCAACAGCAACCACCTCAAAACCGTCGCGACGACCGCCGCGACAACCGCGACCAACAACAAAACCGCCGCGACGATCGCAGCCA
>CAZVZH010000014.1:23052-37079 GCA_964630705.1 uncultured Saprospiraceae bacterium
ACCCCAAAACCGCCGCGACGACCGCGACCAACCCCAAAACCGCCGCGACGACCGCGACCAACCCCAAAACCGCCGCGACGACCGCCGCGACAACCGCAACCAACCACAAAACCGCCCGGGCAACCCCAACCTCGTCGACCCCGATGCCGCCAAACTGAATGCTGTTGAAGAAGACTTTGTCGCACCCGTTATCCAAGACGATGACGACGACAACCTCGCCCTCAACCGCCCGGCCCGGCCCGACAACCCCGACCAACGCCCGGCCGACCGCCGCGAACCCGAACAAGAGGTCATGCCCGTTATCGAAAAATTCGATGTCGAACTCGACGGCGTCATCGAAGGCGAAGGCACCCTCGAAATGATGCCCGATGGCTACGGCTTCCTCCGCTCGCCCGACTATAACTACATGACCAGCCCCGACGACATCTACGTGTCGCCTTCCCAAGTCAAACTTTTTGGCCTTCGCACCGGCGACACCGTGCGCGGCGCTATCCGCCCCCCGAAAGAAGGCGAGAAGTATTTCGCCCTGCTCAAAGTCAGCAAAATCAACGGCCTCGACCCCAAAGACGTGCGCGACAGGGTGCCGTTCGACTACCTTACGCCGCTCTTTCCCACCCAAAAATTCAACATGCTGGTCAGTCCGATCGGCCGCGACTTCGGCAACCGCGTCATCGAATTGTTTACCCCCATCGGAAAAGGGCAACGTGGCCTAATTGTCGCCCAACCTAAAACGGGTAAAACCTTCCTGCTCAAGGATATCGCCAATGCGATCACCAAAAACCACCCGGAGTGTTACGTTATCATTCTTCTGATCGACGAACGCCCGGAAGAGGTCACCGACATGCGCCGCAGCGTAAAAGCCGAAGTTGTCGCCTCTACCTTCGACGAAGCGGCCGACAACCACGTGCGCCTGGCCAATATCGTACTGGAAAAATCCAAACGCATGGTCGAATGCGGCCACCACGTCGTCATCCTGCTCGACTCCATCACCCGCATGGCCCGCGCCTACAACACCGTGGCCCCGGCCTCCGGCAAAGTGCTCTCCGGCGGCGTGGAAGCTACCGCGTTGCAAAAACCCAAGAAGTTTTTCGGCGCCGCCCGCGCCATTGAAAATGGCGGCTCGCTCACCATCCTGGCTACTGCTTTGATCGATACCGGCTCCAAAATGGACCAGGTAATCTTCGAAGAATTCAAAGGCACCGGTAACATGGAACTTCAACTCGACCGCAACCTGGCCAACCGCCGCCTCTACCCAAGCATCGACCTGACCAAATCGAGCACACGCCGCGAAGAGCTCCTGCTCGACAAAGACACGCTCCAACGCATGTTTATCCTGCGCAAACACCTGGCCGACATGAAACCCGAAGAGGCGATGGAGTTCATGAAAAAACACATGATGAACACATCGAGCAACGAGGAATTCCTCGACTCGATGAACCGCTAAATTTTCTGCCCGGAAAACTCCTGCGCCGCAGTCCAAACCTGTTGAAATGGACTGCGGCGTTTGTTTTTCAAGTTGCAAAACCTGATTACAGCCATGTCGTGCCGCCAGTATTCAGAAAAAAATTTATAAAAAGCCGCGATAGCAATTCAAACGCTTTTGCCTTGCAAAAACCCGCAACCACCAACAACCATCAAGGCAAAATGCTGTTTTTACAAAATAATCGCCGGACAATAAACACAGTTTTTCCTCAAAAAAAATGTCGGTTTTAGTCCAAAGCTCTGCTCTGATGGCTGCCGTCCAGGGAATAAGGCATTATTTTCGCTGGTCATTTTTTCGGAACCGAAAACAAAATTGCCCTTGAAGGCCGGAAGCCACCAACCGATTGCATTACTTAAACCTGTAATCAACAATCGTTGAAATGCGTCTGCTCAGTTTGCTCTTTTTTCTGATGGTGCCCCTCACTGGCGCCAAAATGACGGGATCCCTGGATGCCCCGGTAGCTACCTTGCACGGTATCGACATCTCCCACTATCAAGCAAATATTGACTGGGCTACGCTGACCCAAAAACAGGACTTACACTTCGCTTTTGTAAAAGCCACGGAAGGCGTCGATTTTCACGACAGCCTTTTTTGTTTTAATTGGGAACAAATGAAGAACTACGGCGTCCGCCGCGGCGCCTACCACTATTTCCGGCCCGGCGCCTGCGGGTTCGAACAAGCGTTGAATTTTCTGGAAACGGTCGAACTCAGTCCTGGCGACTTAGCCCCGGTACTCGATCTGGAAACCACCGACGGCGTGCCCACCCACATCATGCTCGAAGAAGCCCGCATTTGGTTGCAAACCATCGAGCGCAGTTTCAACATCCGCCCCATCCTGTACACCAACCAGAATTTTTACGACAAATACTTGCTCGGTGTTTTTGACAACTACCCCTTGTGGATCGCCCGCTATTCTGAAAAAATGCCCGAACTAGGCAACAACAACCGCTGGAAATTCTGGCAGTATTCCGATCAGGCAACCATGAGCGGTGTGAACCGCAAAGTCGACCTGAATGTGTTTTGGGGCACGCCCAGCATGCTCGACCACTACTGCTGGTTCCCCTCCGAAGGTTTGTCGATGCCGATCGACCCGAATGTTGCGCCCTGACCCATTTTTGACCCAAAAATGGGCGGCGCTCCGCCAACTCGTCCGTACTTTTGCCACAAACAATTTTCCCGGACGATGCACAAAATTTTAACCACACTTCTACTGATTTTTTGTTCTGTCGCTGCCTTCTCCCAGGCCGGCATTTCTGTAACCCGACTGCGTCAGGACGTCGGCTACCTCGCCGCCGACCGGCTTCAGGGCCGCGGTACCGCCACCAAGGGCGAGCGCAAAGCCGCAAAGTACATTGCCCGGGCGTTTAAAAAAGCCGGGCTCCAACCCAAAGGCACCAACGGCCGTTGGTACCACGATTTTTCCTTTAAAAAATCCAGCGACCCGCACGGTAATATCGCTGCCAATGCGCCTCTGGTAAACAGCCGCAACGTGGTTGGGTACCTCGACAACGGCGCGCCCTACACCATCGTGATCGGCGCCCACTACGACCACCTCGGCCTCGGGCACGACCACAATTCGCTCGACGCCAACCCGGCCGGCAAAATTCACAACGGCGCCGACGACAACGCCTCCGGCACCGCCGGCGTACTCGAACTGGCCCGTTATTTCAGCCAAAACGGCGTCCGCGAGCAACACAACTTCTTGTTTATCTGCTTTTCTGGCGAAGAACTGGGGCTGGTGGGCTCCAAACGCTACACCGAAACGCCAACCATCGACCTCAACTCCGTCAGTTTTATGCTCAACATGGACATGATCGGCCGGCTTAACGAGGAAAAACGACTGGTCGTCGGCGGAGTAGGCACTGCGCCCAGCTTTGTTCCGCTGCTCAACAAACTCCAAACCGGACTGCAAATCAAACAAGATAGCGCCGGTATTGGCCCCAGCGATCACAGCTCCTTTTACCTGAAAAATATCCCAGTACTCTTTCTCTTTACCGGCCAACACTCCGACTACCACAAACCGGGCGACGATGTGGATAAAGTCAATTTTGAAGGCCAAAAATCAGTATTGGAATTTGCGCTTGATCTCATCAGCGCGCTCGACCGGGAACCGAAACTCCGGTTTCAGGAAACCAAAGCCAAACCGGACGACACGCCCCGGTTCAACGTGACCTTGGTTATCATGCCCGACTATACGTACGACGGCGACGGCGTGCACGTCGACGGAGTAACCGACGACCGCCCCGCTTCCCGCGCCGGTTTGCAACGCGGCGATGTCATCGTACGCCTCGGCGACGTGGAAATACACAGCCTGCGCGATTACATGACGGCGCTCTCTAAATTTAAGACCGGCGATTCGACCAAGGTGATTGTCAGGCGCAGTGGCACAACCAAAGAAATGGACGTTACTTTTTGAGGTTGATGGAAGTTGATGGAGGGTTTATAAAGTTGATTTTCCGCGATGCTGAACATCAACTTTATAAACCCTCCATCAACTATTAATCAACAATTACAAATGCCGGGCAACGAATTGATAAAACTCGTCTTTCATTTCGTGAAACAGGCGGGCAAAAGTATCCACCCGGTCCTGCAAAGCATCCTCTGTTTCAAGGCGGCGGTTGCCGGCCAGCGTCGGATTGGCCTCATAAGCTATTTCGATTTCCTTTTCCACCTCGCGGATATCGTGGTGAAGAATATCAAGCTGTTCTCTTTGCAGAATAAACTGGTTTTGAAAATGTTCCACAAAGGCCTGAAACTCCGTTGCGCGGTCTTTTTGCGCAACCTCCTCCAGGCGCTTTTGAAAAATTTGCATTTCTTCTCCGTAAAACGACAGGTAATTCAACCAGCTGCGGTGTTGTTGGTGCTGGGTCAAATAGCTTTCCTTTTTCATGCGGTAAAATGTTTAATTTGAGGCAAGTTAGCCGCACTGCGCCAAGCCGCACAGGCACCAAAATCATTCGCCCGACTGAGCCTGCTCATGCCCAGGGTTTTTGTAAATATTTTCATTTTTTTAGAAGTCAAACAATTACCTTTGCGGTTGCATTTTTTGAAATGCGCATTTCCAGTATTTAAAAAATTGATATTCAAACAATTATAGCACAATGGCTTTAATCGGAACGATTCGAAAGAACGGGTGGATACTGATCGTGCTGCTTGCACTGGCCCTCGGTGGCTTTATCTTGATGGACTTTATTCAGAACCGCCAAAACTACCGCGCTGCCGACGTGAACAAGATCGGCGTGGTGAACGGCGAAACGATCAAGCGCGACGTATTTGACAATTATGAAAAACTGATTTACACCAATGCGCAAGCCAGTACTTTTCAGGTGCGCCAGCAAATCTGGAGCTACTTCGTGGAAAGCGCTCTGGTGAATCAGGAAGCCGAAGCTATCGGCCTCGGCATCAGCAAAGACGAACTGAACGACCTTCAATTCGGCACCAACCTCAGCCCGGTCATTGCCGAACGCTTCAAAGGTCAGGACGGTCAGCCCAACCGCGCTACCCTCTCCAGCATCAAAGCAGCTATTGACCAGGGTTCGTTTACCGACCCCGTCAACCGCTCCTACTGGGCTGTTCAGGAAAAAGAGGTAAAAAAAGAGCGCTTGCAGGAAAAAATCATGAGCCTGGTCATGAAAGGCCTGTATACACCGACCTGGCAGGCCGAAGCAACGTTTCGTGAAAACAACGAACGCCTCGACTTCCTGTATGTCCGCGTTCCATACGACAAGGTCAAGGACAGCGAAGCCCAACCCACCGACGCCGATTATCAAGCCTTCCTCGATGAAAATCCGCGCTTGTATGACCAACAGGAAGAATCGCGTGTTATCAACTACGGCGTGTTTGACGTGTACCCCACTGCCGCCGACAGCAGCGTCGCTTTCGACGCTATTGTCCGCCTGCTCGAAGGCCTGCGCCAGGCTTCCAACGACTCGAGCTACGTGGTGTCCAACAACGGCGTAGTCGACGCCGCCTACCGCAAAAAAGACGCCTTACCAGCGGGCATTGCCGATTCCTTGCTCAGCCTGCCCATCGGTACCATCGTCGGCCCGTACCAAGACCAGGGCGCCTGGGGGGTTGCCAAGATTTTGGGTCGCCAGTCGGTACCCGATTCTGTCAAAGCCCGTCACATCCTGATTCGGGAAGCTACCCCGGCCAACGAAGCCAAGGTGGACAGCCTGATCGCCATCCTTAAAACCGGGGCAATTTCGTTCGACACCCTGGCAGCGCAAAATAGCCAGGACCCCGGTTCTGCCATCAAAGGCGGCGACCTGGGCTGGTTTGCCGAAGGCGCCATGGTACCCGAGTTCAACAACGTTTGTTTTTACGAGGCCGTCCAGGGCCAATATTACAAGGTGTCTACCCAATTTGGCTGGCACCTCATCGAAGTGACCGGCAAGAAATTCATTAATAATCAAACCGGCGTTCGCGCAGCCTACCTGATCCAGGCGATCGAACCGAGCTCCGAAACCCAGAGCGCGGTTAAAGATCAGGCCTTGGCTGTAGCACAAAAGGCTAAAAGCCTGAAGGACTTCGAAACCATGCTGAGCCAAAAGAATATTCCGGTTCAAACCAGCCAGCCGCTCGGAGCCAATGATTACTCGCTGGGGGCGCTCGGCACCGGCGAAGACGCCCGCGAAATCGTACGCTGGGTATTCGATGAAAAAACAAGTTCGGGAAATGTCGGGCAGGAAGTTTTCTCCTTCCGCGACCCCAATGGCGGCTATTTCGATAGCAAATACGTTGTGGTTGCCCTTAAAAGCGTCGCACCGAAAGGCCCCGCCACGGTTGCTGCACTCAAAGCCGACCCGCGTGCCGTTCAACAAGTGCTGAACCGGAAAAAAGCCGAACTGATCAAAAGCAAGCTGAAAAACGCCAAAGACCTCGACGCCCTCGCCAGCCAATGGCAAGTTGCCGTCGACACGGTCACCGGCGGTTCCTTGTTGCAAACTTTTGTGCCCAACGGCGGCCAGGAACCCCGCGTCGTGGGCGCAGCCTTCTCGCTCAAAAAAGGCGAGGTGAGCGCTCCCATTTCCGGTACTGCAGGCGTGTATGTGGTGAAGCCCATCTCGGATAAACCCGCACTGCAAATGCCGCCCGACCTCACCATGTTCCGCCGCCAGGTCAACTCCTCTGCCATTTCCAATGTGCGGATGAACCTGATGAATGCCTGGAAAAAACAAAGTGATACTGAAGACTACCGCAGCCGGTTTTTCTAAACCAAACGACTGCGGTCACTGAAAACAAAATCGCCCGTCCGGATGCTTTCCAGACGGGCGATTTTGTTTGGTTACTTTTTTTGAGCGCGTTTAAAAATCTGTTCCACTCCTAAATCCCGGGCGAGATGTGGCACAGATCCTTGCACACGCTCCCATTTCTCAAAGCCACTTGCTGATCCAGTCGAGCGCCAGACGCATGAGCCGCGAACCATAGGGCGGTAAGAAAACTTGGGTCGTCGGGTACGGACTGTGTTGCCGGGCAATACTGCGCGGGTTGCTGAACTCCCGAAAGCCGCTTTCACCATGATATTTACCCAAACCGCTGCCGTTGTGCCCGCCAAAGGGCAATTCCGGGTTGAAAAATTGCAATCCACATTCGTTGATACACACCCCTCCCCCCCGCGTTTCTTTGATTACCCGGCGGATATGTTGTTCCCGCCGGCTAAAAATGTAAAAAGCCAGCGGCTTGTCGCCCGCATTGATGTACTGAACCGCCTCCTCCAACTGCTCGTAGCGACGTACCGGCAGTACGGGGCCAAATATTTCTTCCGACCAAACCGTAGCCTCGTCGGGCACATCCGTGAGCACGGTCAGATCAACAAAACGCGTTGCCGGATCGGTAAATCCTCCACTGGCTATCTGCCCCCCCCGGGCAGTGGCATCGTCGAGCAAGCTTTTTACAAATTGGAACTGCCGCTGGTGCACCGCCCGGCTCAGGTCAGGCGACTGAAGTCGTAACTCAGCTGTAGCGCCGTAAAATTTTTCATACCAGCTCCTGATTTTTTTCACCAGGGCATCGTGCACCGAAGCCTGTACCAGCACATAGTCGGGGGCAATGCAGGTTTGCCCGCCGTTCATACATTTGAGCCAGACGATACGGGAGGCCGCCCGGTCGAGGTCGGCTGTTTCATCGACAATGACTGGACTTTTTCCGCCCAGTTCGAGGGTTACCGAAGCCAGGTGTCGGGCGGCGGCGGCCATCACCTTTTTCCCTACAGCCGTGCTTCCGGTAAAAAAAACATGGTTGAACGGCAGTTCCAGCAGCTGCGTAGCCACCTCCACCCCGCCTTCCACTACCACTACCTCCTCCGGCGAAAAACAATCTTCCACTATGCTTCGCAACACAGCGGTGCTGTGCGGGACGTGCTCGGAAGGTTTGAGCACCACGCAATTGCCCGCCGCCACCGCCGACGCGAGAGGGATCAGGTTGAGGTTGAAGGGAAAATTCCAGGGGCCTAAAATCAGGCAAACGCCTTTGGGCTCCTGCACAATCCGGGCCGACGAGCCCAGCAAGGGCAGCCGCACCCCCACCCGGCGCGCTTGCATCCAAAAGGGCAAGTTCCGGATCATGTGCCGAATCTCGCTGTTGACACACAACGTTTCCGAAATATCAACCTCGTGCGAGGGCTTATGGAAATCGGCAGCCATGGCCGCTTTCATCGACTCGCGGTGTCGAAGTACCGAGGCGTGCAAGCGCCGCAGCTTGGCGATTCGTTCGGCTGCCGTAGTACGCGCTAATATATATTGGTGCGCCTGTTGCCGTTGGAAAACATCTTCCAGCTTGCGTTCCATCATCGGAACCCCGGTTGGTTCAGCGTACGTTTCAGTCATGATTTGCTTATTGAAAAAATGTCTTCCCGCGACAAGATTAACCCGGGAAGCCAAGCACAAGATACGGCGCTGAGCCGTTATGATTCTACGGTCTTTTGGCTATGCCGTTCGTAGGACCGAAACACACAATTTCAGCGTATGTCGATCGCTTAATAAATTTTAAATGTAAAATTTGGACAGAATAAACAGAACTTGTAAAATTGGCTTTACAAAAAATAAACACCAGCAAGCGCAAATACCCCAAATAAATACCATGCCATGACCAATTTACTCACCATTAAATTTTTGTGCGTATGAACATTAGTGTGAAGTCCGTGCATTTTCACGCCGACTCCAAATTGCTGACCCATGTCGAGAAAAAATTGAGCCGGTTGGGCAGAATTTTCGACCGGATTGTGGATGTGGAAGTGCACTTGAAATTACAGGATAGCGGAGGAAAAGTACAGGAAAAAATCGCCGAGGTCCGCATGCATGTTCCCGGCGGTTGGCTGATGGACAAAAAAACCGGAAAGACGTTCGAATCAGCGATTAATGCCTCTGCCGAAACCTTGCGACGCCAGTTGACCCGCTACAAAGAAAAGTTGCAGGGCCATTCCAATGAAAAAATTATGGACAACAGTCCAAGCGTTTAATTTTCAAAATATTGATCCAGCCCGGGCTGCCCCTCGCCGTCCGGGCTTTTTTTATTCCAACGGGCTTCGACAGTTACTCTACAACCCAAACGACTAAAATTTGTTAGTTTTGCAGATCGAAATCCCCGTTTTTTGAATTTTCAAAAATTCCATATCCAGGTCAGCGCCATTTCCCTGTGTCTGATCTTCCTTGCCTCCTGGTCGGCCAAAACGGCTCATACCTGGAGACGGGAGCACACGCACCATGCCGTGCCGACGTGCAGTTACGGGCATAAAGGCCCGGTAAGCCATATCCACGACGAGCGGTACCAACCGGACGACTGCTCTATTTGCGCCTTTTTGTTTGCTGTTTCTGATGCCGTTCGACCAGTCGTTTGGCAAAACTTCGCTCCACTGCCGGTAGACCGTAGCAGCTTTACTACCCGGCCCGTCTTTTACTGGGCCCCACACCGCGAAATCTGCCTCAGGGGCCCGCCAGCAACTTTCTAGCCCCTTTCCTTTATTCGCCGCCCGCGACACCTGCGGGGAGTTTTCCATTAAAAAAGTAGCAAAATGACTGCTGGCCAAAGGCGCCTCCTCGGCGTTTGTTGGCTCGTGTGTTCGGTTGCAGGGCTATCGGCGCAAGACTGCCACGTCGCCCTGCGCGGTAAAATTACCGAAGCCGAAACCCGCGAGCCCCTGGCTTTTGCCACTGTGGTGGTGGCGGAGGCAAACCGCGTTGCCGTTTCCGATATCGACGGTGTTTTCGTTGTGCCCAACCTCTGCGAAGGCGCCACCTACACCATTTCAGTCAGCCATGTGGAATGCGAGCACCAAACACAGGTGGTGCGTTTAACGGAAAACACGCTCCTGGAATTCCACCTCAACCACCACGTGCTACAGGAGATTTCTATTGTTGAAAAAGCGGTTGCGCCAACACCCGCCCAATCGGCGGTAGAACTCAGTGGCGCTGAGTTGGCCGCCAGCCAGGGGCAAAGTCTGGGCCAAGCCCTGCGCAACCTGCCCGGTCTGAGCAGCCTGAACACCGGCGCCACCATTTCCAAGCCGGTTATTCAGGGCCTGCACTCCAACCGGGTCGCCATCATCAACAACCAGGTGGCCCTCGAAAGCCAGCAGTGGGGCGCCGAACACGCGCCTGAAATTGATCCTTTCGGGGCGCAGAAAATCACTGTGGTAAAAGGCGCCGCTGGCGTGCGCTACGGCGTAGGCGCTATGGCCGGCGCTATTGTGCTCGAAGCAGCTCCACTCCGGAAAGTCCCCGGCTGGGGCGGCTGGCTCAGCCTGGGCGGCTTTTCCAACGGCGGCGGTGGTGTCGGCGCAGCAGCTGTCGATTGGCATGCCCCCGGCAGTTCCCTGGCGTTGCGCCTGCAAGGCACGCTCAAACGCAGCGGTAACCTGCGCGCGCCCGACTACTGGCTGGGCAATACTGCTGCCGGGGAGCAAAATCTGGCCCTTTCCGCAGGTTGGAAAACCGGCTCCTGGAGCCACGAAGCCAGCTGGTCGCGTTTTGCCCAACAACTTGGCATTTTGCGCGCAGCGCACATCGGCAACCTCAGCGACCTCCAACGCGCCATCGACAGCCCGACCCCGCTGCAAAACGACGATTGGTTCAGCTACCGCATCGATCGGCCCCGCCAAACCGTGCAACACTACCTCGCCCGCTACAAAACCACCTGGTATTTTGCCGAAAAGTGGAAAAGCAGTGCACAGTACGCTTTTCAGTACAACCAACGGCGGGAATACGATGTGGTGCGCCAGTCGGGCAGCGCCGCCGACAAAGCCCAACTGGCATTTCAACTTTGGAGCAACCAGCTCGACCTCAGCATCGAGCACCTGCCCATCCGCCACTGGGAAGGCGGCATCGGCCTGCAAGGCATCCAGCAGTTGAACTACGTGGGCAAAGGCGGCCTGATTCCCGACTACCAAACCTTCGGCGGCGCGCTTTGGCTGCTCGAGCGCTGGCGCCGCTACCCCCACCCCTGGGAGTACGAATTTGGCCTCCGCTACGACTATCGTCAAACGCAGGCCACTACCTCCGGCAGCCTGAACAACATCGATACACTGGTGCGCTTCGGCAACCTGTCGGCCACTGGCGGCATCATCTGGCACCTGAGCAAGTCGCTCAGCGCAACCTTGCACGCCGGCTACGCCTGGCGCCCGCCCCATGCCAACGAGCTTTTTGCCCGCGGCGTGCACCACGGCGCCGCCACCTACGAACAGGGGCGACCTGACCTGCAAGCCGAAAAGGCCTGGAACAATAGCCTGAGCCTCCAGTTTAGCTGCCAAAACATTCAGTTGCAAGCCAGCGTCTACCACAACCGGATCGACAATTTTATCTACCTCGATCCGCAGCGAACCGCTGTGCTAACCTCCCGCGGAGCGTTTCCAGCCTATTTCTACACCCAGGCTACGGCACGGCTCCAGGGTGCAGACGCCTCGGCTTCCATTCCGCTATTCGCCGGCATTTCGCTGGAAGGCCGCGCCTCCCTGCTCCGCGGCTACCGGTTGGCCCGCGATTCCGGCGACCATGCCCGTCGCCGCGACTGGCTGCCGCTGTTGCCGGCCGACCGTTACCAATACGGCTTGCAGTGGCAACCGCGCACGGCAGCTGGCACGTTTTTCCGCTTGATGGCCAGCACGACCTTGCGCCAATCGCGGATACCCGAAGCCGGGTTGCTGAAAAGCCCACCACCGGCTTTTACCCTGTTTAGCTTCGACGCCGGCCACCGACTCACTTTTAAAAATCCAAAAAAACAAAAGGAAAAAGAAGCAGGTCCCAACCTGGAAATCGGACTCAGTATTCAAAACCTGGGAAACATCCGCTACCGGGAATACCTCAATTTTTTCCGCTTTTTCGCCGACGAACCCGGCCTCAATGTCGGGCTGCGCGCCCGGTGGACCTTTTAAAAAAACTACCCTGAAGGCCTGCCTAACGTTTCACCAAACTTTTTTGAACATGAAAAAACTGATCAAACTCGGCGCCTTTGCCCTGCTCGGACTGAGCCTGACCTGGACCGGCTGCAAGAAAGACAACGCCACCGAACCCGAGGTGATTACCACCGTCGTCCTGCACCTTAAAGCCACCGATGGCAGCCTCGACCAGGCGTTTGAATGGAACGACCCGGATGGCGACGGCGGCAACGCCCCTACGGTTGACAACATCCTGCTGGCCACTGGCAAAACCTATACCTGCAAGATACAGGTGCTCGACCGCAGCCAAACACCCGAAGTGGATATCACGGATGAAATTGAGGCGGAAAACACGGAACACCTGTTCGTATTCAAAACCGATGGCGTCAACATAACCATCGCGGGCGCGGATACCGACGCTAACGGCAAACCTTTCCGTCTGTCGACCACTTGGACGGCCGGAGCGCTCTCCTTGGGCGCCGTGACTGTTACGCTCAAGCACGAGCCCGACAAAAATGCCGTCGACCCGGACGCTACCGGCGAAACTGATTTTGAAGTCGACTTCCCGGTACGGATTCTGTAACGACGGGATTTACAGGATTTGGAAAGACAGGATTAACAAGATTAACAGGACTCTGAATTTCTATCCTTTTAATCCTGTGATCCTGTCTGCTTTTTTTAATCCTGTGATCCTGTCTGCTTTTTAAATCTTGTAAATCTTATCCAACCCAAAAACCAGTCTCCGATAATGTATTCGCGAATTCGAGCAAGGAGGTAAAACGGTAATCCACCTCCAGAGTTTTCAGCAGATCAGCTTCTTCAAATTTTCCATCAATCAGCACGGTAGTCATGCCCAGCGTCTGAGCCATGTGCATGTCTGAGCTGGAATCACCGACCATCCAGCTGTTTTTAAAATCAATGTCGGGAAAATCCGCCTGCGCTTGCAAGGCCATACCGGTAGCCGGTTTACGGCAAGTGCAATTGTCAGACGGCGGATGCGGGCAATGGTACACCCGGTCGATCCGGCCGCCGGCGGCAGCAGCCAGTGCCAGCAGTTTGCGGTGTACGGCTTCCAGGTCCGATGCGGTCATCAGCCCTTTGCCGATACCGGCTTGGTTGGTGACGACAACGATGCGTTGAAAAAACGGACAAAGCGCGGCCAGAGCCTGCATAGCACCCCGTTCGGGGACAAAATCGACAGGATCGGTGATATACCCGCCGGGGATGCGTCGGTTGAGCACCCCGTCGCGGTCGAGGAAAAGGGTTGGTAAAGTTGGCATAAGCGGCCGCAAAGAAACACAGATTTACAGGACTAGGCGGACCGTTTTGAACATTTGCCCTTGCATGCCGTTTAGAGGCTGTTTCCTACAGCAAACTTTAAAACATGCACATTACGATAGTATCGGGCAGCACCCGCATCAACCGCCAATCGCACCGGGTTGCCTTGGCACTAAAACACTGGATTGAAAACCACGGCCGGCACACTGCGGAGGTGCTCGATCTGGCCAACTACAACTTTCCAATGCTGGAGGAGGTACTGCAGCGCCACCCCAATCCGCCAGAGGGTTTGGCCGATTTTGCCAACCGTATTCTGGCTTCCGATGCGCATATTTTCGTTTCACCTGAATACAACGGCAGCTATACCTCCGCGCTGAAAAACGCGGTGGACTACCTGAAAGAAAAAGAGTTTTCAAAAAAAGTGATCGGCATCGCGTCGGTTTCCACTGGCGCGCTGGGCGGGATCCGGGCGGCGCTGGCCATGCAACAACTTGTACTCGGATTGGCCGGCTACCCTATCCCGCAAATGCTGACCGTGGGGCAGGTCAACCAACGCCTGGATGAACATGGAACAGTGCTTGACCCGCTGTTTCAACGTAGTCTGGACAATTTTTTCCAGCATTTTCTGTGGTTGGCCGAAGCAGTAGTGGAGAAGAAATTGGCGGTGGAGGAGCTGATATGACGTTTTCTTTGTGTCGGGGTCTCGAGTGTATTTATGCAAAAGTACTTCACCTAAATATTAGTAGCCGAGCGTAACGCGGCGCTTTGCTTCCGCAGGCTATTCCGTTGACTTCAATGCCGCCCGGATATCCCGCAGCTGCTCCGGTTTTGCGCCGGTTAATTCGGCAATTTGTTCGTCGCTCCAGTCCGGAAATTTCTGAATAAGATTTCGGGCAA
>CAZVZH010000014.1:37179-42291 GCA_964630705.1 uncultured Saprospiraceae bacterium
ACGACCTTCTTCACGACCTTCGGCCAAACCCAAGGCGCGGCCTTCCGCGCGTCCTTCCCGCATAAATTTTTTCCGCCATTTTTCGCCCAGCACATCGGGGATGGCATCCAACCAGCTGTGTTCAGGGTCCGGAATGTCTTTGCTGAGATCTTTGATTTCCGAGTAAGCCATATCGAATAGATTGACGATGTAAATCGTTAAGGTTTGAAAGAGAATTCGCTCTCGGTCGTCTTCGTCGAACTGGACACCAAAAGTAAAAATTTTATTCCAGTTTTTCCGAACAAGCGCTTCATCCCGGCAGTATTTAAAAGCCAAAAACAGGTTGCGCAAATACTCGGTTTCGCCCTTGGCCTGGATGGTCGTTTGCGAGATATTTCCCAGATCGGTCAGGAGGTAATGGAAATTGGGAATGAAAACCGACCAATCTTCTGGCAGCCCGGGAAAATATTCCTGCAAGGTTTTCTGCTCCCAGCCCCGTTCGCCATGGTACACTACTATGGGAATCACGACCGACAAAGGGCGTTTGTTTTTTAAATCGTCCTCCCAAATTTGCAACAGGTAATCCAGCAATTGCAGCTGCACGGGCGAGTTCGGTACATAACTTTTGTGTTCGAACAAAAACAATAGCCGGGCGGCAGCCCCGCTTCGCAACTGGGTTTCATACACAATATCGCTGAACGAAATACCGAACCGCCCGCTCACAAATGCCGTGTCGCTTTTCCGGAAAAATGAAAAATCCACCCGCTCATGCACCGCCGCCGGAGTGTAATGCAGCAAGTAACTCCGCGCAATTTTCGCATCGCTGAAATAGGTTTTGAAAACAGCGTCGTGCGGCTGCTCCCGCTCGCGTCGGGCGCGTTTTTTTGTAGGCATATCTCTTTTTTGTTGCCTAAAAATAAAACCACCCTATACTTTAAAACAATTTGCTTTTTACATTTTTTGAAACCTAATACCAACCCAACTACCGGGCTACTACCAGCCGCGCTACCACCGGCTCACCCGACTCGGGTTGCAACCAAACCAGGTAAAGTCCGCTGGGCAACTGCCCCACCGGTGCCACAAAAACCGACTGCCCCGCCCGCCAACTCCGCTCCCAAATCAGAGTCCCCCAGACATCGAAAATGCGAAGCGCCAACTGCTGCCCCGCCCAGGGGCTGACCTCCACCCAACACTCCTGATCAGCTGGATTCGGCCAAAGCCGCAAGCCGGACTCAACCTGCTCCTCCGCCTCCTGCGTGCGGTTTTGCGCGGCCCAGGGCTGCGGCGTGCAGCCGAGCGCGCTCAGGTGTGTTTCCGCCGCATGGCCGTCGGCCAGCCGCGCGTACACGTGCAGGTAAGGCGGCTGGGCCTGCTGTGGCAAGCTGTATTCGAACACATCGGCGGCGCCGTTTTGCAGGGCGCTGCCAACGGCTGTAAACCGGATGGAATGAAAAGGCGCCGCGTTGGGATTGCGCACCAGATAACCGTTGCCTGAAGGCGCCGGGTACAAGGCGCCATTCGCCGGAGCCACGGCAGATAAGCCCTTGGGCAACTGCACTGCCAGGTAATCGAGCGCACTGGCGCAGTTGTTTCGCAGCCGGATGCTGTAACGCCGCTGACCAATGGAGTCGAGCCGGATACCCAACAATTCAAACTGAAAACAGCCGCCGGGCGGGGTTTTAACGTCGCAGGGCGGCGCAGTGGCCACTACCTCTATTGTAAAACAACAACTGTCGCGGATACCACAAGCATTACCGATTTCGTAGCAAACCGTTGTTTTTCCTAAAGGAAATGCACTGCCGGACGGCAACCCGGAAAGCAACTTCGTGCTCAAACCCGGCTCTGGACAATCGGTGCTCGCCGTCGGCAGGTCATAAAAAACCGGCAGGCTGGTTTGGTACACCGCCGCGCTATCGACCCGGTTGGCCGGGCATTGCACATCCAAATTGGTGATGATCCACTCCAGGGTGTAGGTCACCACCGAATCGCAGCCGAAAACATTGCTCAGCGTGCTGACATACACTCCCGGCTGGTCGTAAGACACCCCGTCGAGCACCAGGGTCTGACCCGGGTAAAAACTCAGCGTACGCGCGGTGCCAATCGGCTGACAAGGTCCCAGAATATAGGTTTCCAGGGTATCGCACAGCCCGGTTCCGGATGGCAGCGCCAGCGTAACGGTATCGGGGCTGAAATGCGCCGCGCCGCCGAGCACGACCGGCACGTTCGGCGCTACGGCCAGGCTGATCGTCCGGCTTGGGTTTGGCAAAACGCTGACCTTCACGGTATCGCGCTTCACCGTCCCGCAAATGTCGGTGGCCTCCAAAGTGTAAATCCCTGCGGCACTGGTCGTCAGCGTTGGCCCGGTGGAACCGTCCTGCCACAGGTAGCTGGCATAGGGCGCACTGGGGGCAAGCACTGCGGTGTCGGCGCTGCAAATGCTGCGGTCAGGACCCAGGTTGAGCGGGGCCGATTGGTAGGGCGGCGGGCAAATCTGTTGTTGCAACCAGGCAACCGGCTGCAGTTCGGCCTCCAGCGGCGCTGCTTCCGGCGGGTGCACAAAAACACCCTCTGCAAACGGCAACATGGTCGCGTCTACTAGCGTCCCGCCGGCAGGACTCGCCGGCTGCAGCGCGGTGCAAGGCCCCGCAGCGTCGAGGTTGAGGTCGGTTTTCAGCAAATACGTCAGCGGTTGGGCGCCGCGGTCGTCATTCAGGAGAAAAAACAGGTTGTTGCCGAACAGGGCAATCCGCCTCGGATGGTAGCCGGGCAGCCCGGCCGGCGCAGCGCCTGCACCCAGTTGCAAAGTTTTGGCCACCAGCAAATTGCCGTTCAGGTCGGTGCGCAGGAGCGTGTAAAACGCCGGCCCCGATTTAGCCAACACGATAAAACCACCGGTCGGCAAAGCCAAAACATCCAGCTCCGAAACATTAAGTATTTCCCAATAACGCAACCAAATGATATCGCCCAAACCGGAAGTTTTTTGCAGAAACAAACGGCGGGAAACGCCCCCGGAACCGCCGGTGTAAGCATAAACCGGCTGGTTGTTGTCGAGGCACAAGCTGCCGCCGCCCCCAGAAAAGGCTTGGGCGGCGGTATCGGGCAGGTTGAGTCGGGCCCAGTTCAAACCGCCGAAATTCGAGTTCAGCCGGGTGAGCGCCAATTGGGGCCGCCCGAGGCGTTCGTTTTGCCCCACGGCGTACAAAAACGGCCCGAGGGCGAGCAGCGAACCGAACACCTGGTTGCCGCTGTCGAAATCGTACCGGCGGCCGCTGAGCGGCACCACCGCCCCAGTCGCACGGTCGAACTGCACGGTTTCGGGTACTTGCCGGCCGTCGGGCAGCCGAAGGTTGCGGTAGAGCAGAAAATTGCCGCCCGGACTCATTTCCACCAATCCGCCCGGCCCTCCAGCCAAGCCAGGCGCCTGATTGGCCCAGAGCAACTGCGCTGAGTCGGGCCGGAAGCGAAAAGCAAATGGGCTGGATTGCCCAGCCGGGTCGGTAAGCAGGCCGCAGCCGGCGAGCCATTGATCAGCATCGACAAGAAGCGACGTGATCCGAAGCTGATCGCCGGGTTCGCCGGCCAACCGGTAGGTCCAGATCAAAGCACCACTGGTATCGAAACCCGCCAGCAAGCCATCGCCAGCGCCTTGCCCGGCTGCGTACAATGCGCCGGAAGGGCTGGCCGCCAGGCAGCGGAGCTGCACCGCCGAGTCGAGGCGCTGCAAAAACGTACCGGGCCGGCAAGGGTCGGGCGCCACATCGGCAGCCGAGCAATACTGTTCGAGGTTTTGGGCTGCCGCCGGCAAAATTTCGGTGGGCGTTTCATCAGACACCAGGGTGGAGGCGCTGCGCAGGAAGTTTTTTTTGCTAAAAAATGGATTAGCCAGCGGAATTTCCCGCGCAAAAAGCGGGAAAAGCCGGTCGCAGCCGCTGATGTTGCCGTTCAGGTCGGTTTTTACCAGCGCCGCGTATTGTTTGTTGTTTTCCCTGAATTGCGTGACCACGTACAAAGCGCGGCCGTCGGAGAGCAGGCGCGACTGGGTTTTGGAATACCCCTCGGCAAACCCGATAGCGCGCAGGCCTTGCGCCCAGAGCACCTTGCCGTTTTTATCGGTTTTTATCAAAAAATCGCGCTCAAAACCGCCTCGGCTGCCGCCATAAATCACATAGCCATCGGCCACAGCAATCAAGTCGAAACCGGTTTCGGACTCGTAGCCGAAGTCGCTCACATCGAGTTTTTTCGCCCAGACCAGCGCGCCGTCGAGGGTAGTTTTTTGTAAAAACAGGTTGGTGTTCTGCGCGCCAGGCAAAAGGACGGTGGTTTCATTGCCCCGGCTGAGGCTGACGATCGTGTCGTTTTCCACCAGCAGGTCAAGCCCGATCAGGTTGGCGCGCTGGTTGTCGGGTACGGTGCCCAACAAGGCCCAAACCGGCGCGCCGTCGGCGGCAATGCGCCAGATGCCCTGGCGCATGTACTCGTTGATGACAAACGAACCCAGGTCGTTTTTGCCGGTGGCGTACAACTCGCCCTGGTGCAGGACGGCGCCGTACCAGTACTCTTCCAAACCCACCCGGTAGTTGAAATTAAATCCAGGATCGGCCTCGCCCGTTTCCCGGTCGAGCAGCAAGGCATCGGCGGTTGAACGCAGGTCGAAATTGCTGCCGTATACCAAAAAGGGGCCGCCGGGGGCCTTTTCCAAAATGCCCGAGGCGAAAAAAAAGGTGCGCTGCAGGATGCGGTGCCAAAGCAATTCGCGGGCAACCGGGTCGTAGCGGAAAGCAAAACTGGCTTCGTGGGTGCCGCCCACGGCCGGCGACAGGGTGCCGCAGCCGACCAGCATGCCGTCGGAATCGAACAGGAGCTCGGAGCACCAATTGCCGTTGCCGTAGGGCAGGTTGAGTTGCACCTGGTCGAGCAGGATACCCTCGCGACTCAGTTTGAGGAGCAGGGGCTGAGGGCCGCGGGTGGCGCCGATCCAAAGGTTGGAATCGGGGTCGAAGCAGGCTGTGCTGGCCGCATCGGCGCTGAGCTTTTTAAAAAAATACTGGTTGGGTTGGGCGGAGAGGGAAGCCACGAGCAGCGCGGCGGCGAGGAAGGCCAGGGTTTTCTTCATGCAGACCAGGAAATTTGTTT
>CAZVZH010000015.1:0-5295 GCA_964630705.1 uncultured Saprospiraceae bacterium
CCATTCCACTCGATCGGCGTATAAGGATAGGAGCGCGGATGACGCGGATTTAAGCGGATTGCCGCGGATTAAAGCGGTTTAGTCTTTAGGATAATTCCAGATGGTAATGGTGTCTCGAATCCACATTACTCCCAAATTTCTGTAAAAATCCTATTCCTAAAACCCCTCAAACTGCCCCCGGTTCAGCACCCCCAGCACTTTCCCCTGAAGTTTTTGACCTAAAAACGGCGTGTTGGCCGATTTGGACCGCAACTCGTTTTCGGTCACGGTCCACTCCAGATCAGGTGAGAAAAAGGTGAGCTCGGCCGGGACGCCGGGCTTGATTTCCGGTTCCGGCAGCCCAAGCACACGACGGGGTCCGGCAGCCCAAAGCCGGACGAGTTGCTGGATCGAAAGGTCTTTTTTCAAATACGTCCGGCACAAGGCGAAAGCCGTTTCCAGGCCGTTCATGCCGAACTCGGCAAAAGGAAATTCCAGGTTTTTCGCCTCGGTATCCCAGGGGCTGTGGTTGCTGCAAACAAAATCGATGGTGCCGTCGGTCAAACCTTCGAGTAAAGCTTGCCGGTGGTCTTCGTCGCGCAGGGGCGGCAATACCTTCCAGTTCGAATCGAATTCGTCGAGCATGGCGTCGGTAAAACAAAGATTGGTCACCGCCACGGAGGCTGTTACGGGCAAGCCGGCGGCTTTGGCGGCGCGCACCAGTTCGACGCCCCGCCGGGTGGAAAGCAAATGCAGGTGCAAGCGCCCGCCGGCATATTCTAGCAAACTCAGGTCGCGCTGAACGCTCACCTCCTCGGCAAGAGCGGGAATGCCCTTCAGGCCCAGTCCGGTGCTCACAATGCCTTCGTGCATTTGCCCGCCGGCGGCGATGCTTTTGTGGTGGGGCTGGTGCAGGATGAGCCCGTCGAACGCCTGGGCGTATTGCAAGGCGCGGAGCAGCAGGCCGGCGTCCTGCACAGGTTGCCGGCCATCGGAAAAAGCGATGGCGCCGGCAGTGTGCATGTCGTACAGTTCCGCCAGGTCTTTGCCCGCAGCGCCCACCGAAAGCGCGCCAATGGGCAGCACCTGCACGAGGCTTCCGGCGGTTTTATTTTGGATGTACACGATGCCGGCTTTGGAGTCGGTGGGCGGCAAGGTATTGGGCAGGCAGGCGATGGCGGTGAAGCCCCCGGCGGCGGCGGCCCGGGTAGCTGAGCGCAAGTCTTCGCGGTGCTCGTAGCCGGGGTCGCCGGTTTGCACGCCGACGTCCATCCAGCCCGGGGAGACGTATGTTTCCTGTTCGAAATTAACATCCCGGACGCCGGGTTCCATGGGCAGTTTTTTGCCGATGGCGCGAATGAGCCCCTGGCTGACGCGCAGGTCCTGCGGATCGCTGACAGCGGTTTCGGTACAAATTCGAACGTTTCTGAACAGGATTTCCATAGCCAGTTTTTACAGTTTATACCAATAGTTGTTGCGCACGAGCCACTCGGGTTCGCGGCGATACAGGTCCGTGTTTTCGGGCCGGATCAGCAGCTCGTCGAGGAAGAACGGCAGGTCGGCATGTTGATTTAAAAATATACGCAGCTCCGATTGCCCGCCCTGCACTTCGACCGGCAGCTCGTACAAACCCCAGCCGGTTACCAGGCTTTTCAAATACGGCTGCAGGGGTTCGATGCGGGTTTGCAAGGTCTTGCCGGAAGTTGTATCCCGCTCCTGCAAATGCAGCACCTGGGTCATACCTAAGTCTTGTCGGGCGTAAATCCAGCAGCTGAGCACATACTTTCCGGTTGGCAAGTGTTCGCGCAGCAGCCAGCTAGTGTCGCGCATGGGGCCGGTGAAAGCGCCGGCGCCCTGAAAAATATGAGCGGTGGTTTTCAGCGAATCGAACGACTGGTACACCAGCGGCAGGGCCGGCGGGGCCGCTACCTCCCAGGCGCCCCAGGGCTGAAGAGCCGTCTGCCGGTAGGCGCGCTCTACTGATTCGATGTGCTCGCGCACGCTGGCGCGGATGCTGTCGGGGTAGAGGCGCAGAATTTTCATTTCCGGGCTGTCGTACACCAGCGCGGCCTTGCGCAGCAGGTGGGCGTAGCGCGTTTGCACTGCTTCCCAGGCCGGCCCATGCACCAGTACTGCCAGGGGGCGGCCGTCGGGCAGTTCGTTGAGGATAACTGGCATCTTACAAGGCTCCAGCACGAGCTGGGCCGACATGACCGTTTGGCTGCAGGAGGTGCGGCTGAGGTTGACGCCCATGTCGGGCAGGCCCGTGTGCAGCGCCGTGGCCTGGTGGCGTACGAACTGGTCGTAGTCGAAATCCCACCAGAGGTTTTCCGAGCCCATGTGGTAGTACGGCAGGGGTAGCAGGGCCTGGTATTCGGAAAAATCCACCTGGTTGAGCCAGTGATCGGGTGTGGGCGCCGCTACTTCCCGGCGTTCGAAGCTGGGCCTGCCCGACACGTTTCGCCAGCGCTGAAAGGTCCAGGCCTCCAGGGCCAGCACCAGCAGGGGCGCCCCGGCGATTACCCAGCGAAACCAAGGCGCGCGGCCGTTTTTAAAACCTTTAAACCGCACGCTGTAATTCCAAATCGTATAAAACGCCAGCAGGTTGATCACGTAGTAAAACGCCCAGGTGAACCGCCCGAGGCCGCGAAACTGCCGTAGCGGGCCGAGGTAGTCGAGCATCCAGTCCATGCCTTTGATGGCAAACGGAAACCCGCAGGCAAACAGCAGTACCGCCGTAGCTGCCGCAAAAATGCCGTACAGATAGCGCTGGTGTACCCGGTGGTAGGCCGCTTCTTTCCAGGTTTTGCCAAAAATACGAAAGCGCGACACCAGCGCCCATGCGCAAAAGAAAACGGCTGCGGCTCCGATGTAGGCCTGGGTTTCGCCATTTACCCGCGGGATCGATACCAGGTGCCGGTCGATCCACTGAAACACTGCGAAACGTTCGTAGGGCAAAAACACGCCCTGCCACCGGCCGAGGTATTCGGTGAATCCGTAGGGGTAGTTGGGCCGGTCGGCGGCAAAATCGGCCCAGTGCATCCAGCCATTGAGCAGGGCAAAGGGCAGTACCGTCATCACTGCGAGATGGCTGAGGCGCACCCGCCAGTTGCGCAACGAGGGGTCGACAATTAGCTGAAAGGCCGTGTAGGCGGCTAAAAAAAGCGCGCAGAGGCCGAAATAATAAAAGTGCAGCTGCGCCGACCACCATACCAGTATACCGATGAGCAAACTTTGGTAGCGGCGGCTGTATCGTTCCTCGTACGTACACAGCAGGAGTAAGAGCAGAGGAATAACCCAAGTGTGCGACAGGGCGAAATGCCCGTGAAACCGCAGGTATTGCGGACTCAGAAACAAAATACCCAGCGCTGCCAGTCCGGAATACCAGGCCGGCACGTGCAGTTTCCGAAACAACAAAAACAACACGGCGCAGCCCACGAGCAGGGAAATCAGCTGGGAAACGTTGAGCACGCCGGCTGTCCGGCCCCGCAAGTCCGACACATGGCGGCTCCACCATTGCAAGGCCGAGCTGAAAATGGGCTGGTTGTCGGTAAACAGCACATGCTCGCCGAAAGGGTAGTTCATGCCCTCGTAATGTACAAACGAGGAGTCGTAGCGCACATGCCAGAGTGTGGTCATGTAATTTTTCAGGCCATCGGGGGAGATGGTAAGCATGTGGTCGTTGGGGTTTTTCAACCACTGTCCGTGCTTGAGCCACAGCAGGCCCGAGCAAACCGCGAGCACCGCCAGCATACCCCAAAAGGTAAAAGAGCGCTTGGGCGAGCGCAGGCGTTGCAGGGTATGCTCCATTTCGTGCAGTTTGTCCACAGCAAGCAGTATCGTGTGCCTGGGTCATCCGGGCCGTTCAGGCCGGGCCGGACGCGCGGGGCGGTTAAACAGTTGGCGCAAAAAAAGCCGGATAAAATTTCCGCCTTCCGCCGCCAGTATTTTCCAGCCGACTGGGTTGAACGCCACCCCGGAGCGCAGTTCCACCGGTACCGGCGTCACGGCTACGCGCCCCTCGGCGAGCATTAAAAACTCCAGATCGTACAAAAAACGGTTGATCGTGGTTTTCAAAAAAACAGCCTTGCCAGCCTGGTCGAAGCCTTTGAGCCCGCACTGCGAGTCGTCGATGGGCTGGCGCAACACGTGCCGCAGGAGCCAACGCAGGCAGCGCGAGAGCAGGCGGCGCAGCAAAGGTACTTCAGCGTAGTACGCCGTACTCCGGTTGCCGGCCGCGATTCCGCCATTTTTTATCAAATTTTCCGCCACACGGCAAATACTTGCCACGGTGTACGGAAAATCGATGTCGGTCAGCAGTACGAACGGAGCGTCTGAAAGGGCCACGCCTTGCCGCAGCGCATGGCCTTTGCCTCGGTTTGGGAAATATTGTACAAATTGGAAATCCGAAATCTGCTTGGCCAGCTGCCGAAACTGCGCCGTATCCACTTCCCTGGTGGAACCGTCGTCGACCACGATCAACCCGACCGAAGCGCCGGCGCCGGCCAACGCGGCCTGGAGTTCGGCAAACCGCCTGGCCAGCGCGGCATCCCAGCCCGGCGGCGGGTTGTAGCAGGGCACAATAAGTTGGAAGCGGATGGAAGCGTCGGGCAAAATGGTACGGCCGGTTTTGGCTGGCGCGCAAAAATAGAAAATCCTGTCGTGGCGGGCGGGGGCGGCCGTTCCGCGTTTTTTTTATGCATCCACCCAATCGCCCGGCTGCAAGCCGGTGAAATCCGGCGCGATGCACAGGATGTTGTCGAAGCCCGAAAACTCGTCGGGCGTATGCGTGGTCGACAGGATCACGGCGGGCATACCGGCGCGGCGGGTGGCTTCGGCGCCAGTGGGCGAGTCTTCGAACACCAGGCATTGTTCTGGCGGAAGGCCGAGGTTTTCGGCTACCCGGAGGAACACCTCGGGGTCGGGTTTGCCCCGGCTGACCATTTTGGCGTCGATGACCGTGCGGAACAGCGGGCGCAGTTGTAATTCGTCGAGCACGAAATGCACGTTTTCCGGCGGCGCGGCGGTGCCGATACCCATGGGAATGCCCAATTGAAAAGCCGTTTTTAAAAAAGCATCGAGGCCGGGCAGCAATTGCAGTTCGGGGCGGATAATGTTGCGGTATTCGGCTTCTTTTTCCCCGGCGATGCGGCGGCGTTCATCAGGGCTGAAACGCTCGCCGAACAGCCGCTCGATAATTTCCTCGTTGATCCCGTGAATGCTCTGGCGCACGTCTTCCAGGCTCATTTCCAGGCCCAGGCTGGCTAGTTTGCGTTGCCAGGCGCGGTGGTGGACCATCATGTTGTCGACCATCGT
>CAZVZH010000015.1:5395-41439 GCA_964630705.1 uncultured Saprospiraceae bacterium
TTGAAAAGCCTAATTTGAAAAGTGTACATCCCCTCTAAAACCTTATGTTGACGACATTGGGGTAGCGTTGGGCGGCGAAGATAAGGGCTCCAATTGGTTTCAACCTTCTTTGGTCAGTTGCGCGCCGCGGTGCCGGTTGGCCAGGTACTCGATGGCCAGGGCATAGCCTTCGAGGCCCAGGCCGATGATGCAGCCCGAGCATTTGGCGGTGAGGTAGGAGTGGTGGCGATAACTTTCGCGCTCGAACACATTGCTGATGTGCACTTCCACGGCAGGTTTTCGAATAGCGGCAATGGCGTCGGCCAGAGCGATCGACGTGTGGGCCAGGGCGCCGGCATTGATCACGATGCCGTGCGCATGGGCGCCGGAGTCGTGCAATTTGTCCAAAATAGCGCCCTCGTGGTTGCTTTGGAAGTATTCGAGCTCGAGTTGGCTGTACCGCGACTGGAGTTCCTGAAAATACGCTTCGAAGCTGCGGGGGCCGTAGATTTCGGGTTCGCGGCGCCCCAACAAATTGAGGTTTGGGCCGTTGATGATGAGTACGCGCATGGCAATTCGATTGGGTGTCTGTAACTTTGGTAAAAATACGCCGGCGCGCATTTTTGCAGGGGTAATTTTCCCGATTTTCCCAGATTTTTTAAAAATACCAACAACATGAAACACGGTTCCGCCAAGCTGCTTCGCCGCATACTTTTTTTTACCTCCACCCTGCTTGTTTGGCTCGCCTTACCCGAGGCAGTGCGCAGTCAGCCCCAGGTGCGCCTGTCCGACGCGCTGGCCTTGCGCAACGACTTTGGCTACGAGCTCATCGGCCGGCTGAAAGACCGCATTTTGTTGTTTCGCGACAAATACGATGAATTCGAAATCCAGGCTTTCGACAACGCCATGCGCTTGTCCTGGAACCGCAAACTGGAAGACCTGGACAAAAACGGCACCCAAATTTTGGCCGTTGTCGGCGGCAAAACAGACTTTTCCATCGTATACAAACGCCGCCGCCGGGGCAGCACTACCCTGCACGTACACAAGTACGACGCCGGCGCCAACCTGCTGGACAGCATGACGGTAAAAAGCTACGGCGAACGCGTGTTTACCCCGCCCGACATTGACATTTTGCAAAGCGAAGACCGCAACTGCCTGGTGGCCATGAACACTGCCGAGCGCTCGCGTATGGAAACCGTGTGTTTCCGCCTCGACCGCATGCAGATACTTTGGGACAAAACCGTGACGCTCAACGACGCCTTTTACGAGTCCAACATCCAATCGATGGCCTTGAGCAACGCCGGCGATTATTTCCTGGTCACCGAACTCAACAACCGCCGCGGCCGCCTCGAATCGCACGAGTACCAGGTGATGCACCTCAGCAGCCTGACCGACCAAAGTATTCAGGTGCCCCTGACCGAATTTTTGACCAGCGATGTCGAATTCGCCTACGACAACCTCAACCGCCGCCTGATTGGCGCGGGTTTGTATTCCGACAAAAACCGCGAACGCGCCAACGGCGTCTTTTTTATCCAGGTACCCGTCAGCGGCGGCACGCCTACGGTGCGTTACGATGCTTTTAATGAAAAAGTGCTGTCGATCCTGCGCCGCAAAGACGGCGTCGACGATAACAAAGGCGTGGCCGACGCCAACATCCAGCAAATGCTGCTCCGGCGCGACGGCGGCGCCCTGATCGTGATCGAGCGCTATCACGAAATCCAACGCGGCTCGGCAGCCTCCCGGGGCTTTTGGCGCGATGGTATGCGGCTGGTGGTCGATTATTATTACGACGATTTGCTGCTCGTGGCCCTGCACCCCGACGGGACCCTGCACTGGACGACCGTTTTGCACAAAAAACAATACTCGCAGGACGATGAAGCCACTTTTTCCTCCTTTTTCGTCATGCAAACCCCGGAAAAAATGCACATCATGTTCAATGACGAAATCAAGTACGAAAACACCTGCAGCGAGTATGTGGTGAACCCCGTCGGCGATTTTGACCGCAATAGCCTGATGAACACCTTTGGCCAAAACTTGCGCCTGCGCTTCCGCGACGCTATGCAACTCAACGCCAGCGAATGCCTGGTGCCTTCCGAATTTCGCAATAAGTTGCGGCTGGTTCTGTTAAAATTTTGAAGATTTGCGCCCATGACTGACGTGAATACCCTCGGCGAATTCGGGCTGATCGAACACCTGACCCAACATTTCCCCATCACACAAGCCTCTACCCGCAAAGGCGTGGGCGACGATGCGGCCGTGATCGACAACACCGGTTTTTACACCGTGATCAGCACCGACATGCTGGTCGAGGGCATCCACTTCGACCTGGCCTACAGCCCGCTCAAACACCTGGGCTACAAAGCCGTAGTGGTCAACCTCTCCGATATCTACGCCATGAACGCCTGGCCCCGCCAGATCACCGTGTCAATCGCCATTTCCAACCGCTACAGCGTAGAAGCCCTCGACGAACTGTACGAAGGCATCCGCGCCGCCTGCGAGCGCTACGGCGTCGACTTGGTGGGCGGCGACACCACCTCTTCGCCCCGGGGCATGGTCATCAGCGTGACGGCCATCGGCCAGGCGGAACCCGGCAAACTCAGCTTCCGCAGCGGCGCCCGCGTGGGCGACCTGATTTGCATTACCGGCGATCTGGGCGCCGCCTACCTCGGCCTGCAACTGCTCGAACGCGAAAAACGTATCTGGCTCGAACACCCCGACGTACAACCCAACCTCGAAGACCAGAAGTACCTCGTGGGCCGCCAACTCAAACCCGAAGCCCGGCAGGATATGATCGAAGCCTTCCGGAAAGCCGAACTTGTGCCCACCTCCATGATCGACATTTCCGACGGCCTGGCCTCCGAAATTTTTCATATCTGCAAACAAAGCGGCGTGGGCGCGCTCATCGAGGAGAGCGGGGTGCCCATCCACCCCGAAGCCCAGATGATGGCCCTGCAATTCAAACTCGACCCGATCACCTGCGCGCTCAACGGCGGCGAAGACTACGAGCTGCTGTTCACCATCAACCCAAAAGACACCGACAAGGTCCGTTTCCTGCCCGACATCTACATCGCCGGCGAAATTCTCGATGCCAAAGACGGGGTAAAACTGAATACCAAGGGCGGGAAATTGCACGATTTGAAAGCGCAGGGCTGGAAGCATTTTTAGCGACGCGTGTCGGGCTGTTCACTAGTCATTTCCGGAATTCAGTGTAAATTTGCACACATAAAATGTGTAGATTAAATCATGAAAAACGTCACACTGTCCTTGCCCGACGACTTGTTGCAAAAAAGTCGGGCGTACGCCAAAAAGCACCACACTACTTTGAATGAGTTAATTCGCAAGCTCTTGAGAGAAAATGTAGAACGGAGCACTCAGGATATTTTAGCCGCTTTGTACACCGAAATGGATAAAGTTCAGGTAAAAGAAACTACGCGTTGGACCCGCGAAGAACTGTATGAAGGATAAAATTTTTCTCGATACCAATATCCTGGTGTATTTGCAAAATCATTCAGAGCCGCAAAAACAAATCCACTGCCGGAAAGTCCTGAATGCCTTGGAGGCAAAAACAGCCTTTGTCCTGTCCACACAAGTACTTCATGAGTTTTACATGGTAATGACTCGGAAGTTAGGCGCAGATCCGGTCCAGATAAAAAGCATTATCCAGCAGTTTCGAAAATTTGAAGTGGTGCTCATCGACGGTGATGTTATCGTCGGCGCCATCGATTTGTCTGTTTTGAATCAAATATCTTTTTGGGACGCGCTCATTGTTGCTGCCGCCCAAAAAGCAAATTGCTCAACGGTTCTTACAGAGGATTTAAATGAAGGCCAAAACATCGGCGGTGTGCGTATCGTAAACCCGTTCCATTTGCAACTGTAAAACCGTATTTTTTTTCATGCAACTCGACACTTTCGAAGTAATCGGCGGCGCCCACCTCCAGGGCGACATCCACCCACAAGGCGCGAAAAACGAAGCCCTCCAGGTCATCAGCGCCGTCCTGCTCACCGACGAACCCGTCACCATCGCCAATATCCCCGACATCCTCGACGTCAACAAACTCATCGAGCTGTTGCGAGGCCTAGGCGTCACGGTGGAAAAACTGACGCCCGACAGCTACCGCTTTTGCGCCGGCACCCTCGACATCGGCTACCTGCGCTCCGACGGTTTTATGAAAGACGCCCAGCGCCTGCGCGGCTCGGTCATGCTCATCGGGCCTTTGCTCGCGCGTTTCGGCAAGGCCGCCCTGCCCAAGCCCGGCGGCGACAAAATCGGCCGCCGCCGCCTCGATACCCACTTTCTGGGTTTCCAGCAGCTGGGCGCCGAATTCAAATACGACGACGAAAAAGATATTTACTACGTGCAGCAACCCACCGGCGGCTTGCAAGGCGCTTACATCCACATGGATGAAATTTCGGTGACCGGCACAGCCAACGTCGTTATGGCTGCTGTGCTCGCCAAAGGCAAAACCACTATCTACAACGCCGCCTGTGAACCCTACGTGCAGCAACTTTGCCGCCTGCTCATCGCCATGGGCGCCCGCATCGAAGGCATCGGCTCCAACTTGCTGCACATCCACGGCGCCGAACAACTCGGCGGCGCCGAACATCGCTGCCTGCCCGACATGATCGAAGTGGGCAGCTTTATCGGCCTGGCCGCCATGACCCAGTCGGAACTGACCATCAAAAACGCCGGCGTCGACCACCTAGGCCTCATCCCCCACACCTTCGAACGCCTGGGCATACAAATCGAGCGCCGCGGCGACGACCTGCACATTCCGGCCCAGGACCTGTACGAGATCAATACGTTTATCGACGGCTCTATCCTCACCATTTACGATGCGCCCTGGCCGGGCTTCACGCCCGACCTCATGTCTATCGTGCTCGTGGTAGCCACGCAGGCCCGGGGCAGCGTGCTCATTCATCAAAAAATGTTTGAAAGCCGCCTGTTTTTTGTCGACAAACTGATCGACATGGGCGCGCAAATTATCCTCTGCGACCCCCATCGCGCCACGGTGATCGGCCTGGAACGCCGCTCGCAGCTGCGGGGCATTGAAATGACTTCGCCCGACATCCGCGCCGGCCAGGCCCTGCTTATTGCGGCGCTTTCAGCAAAAGGCCGCAGCCTGATCCACAACGTACACCAGATCGATCGCGGCTACCAGTTTATTGATAAGCGCCTGAACGCCCTGGGCGCCCAGATTTCCCGGGTTTGATTTTAGCAAGGTTTCAGAAATAACTTTCCAGTTTGGCGGCATCTTTTGAGCGCTGGCGGCATTGCCAAATCAGTTATGTAGTAAACTACACGCCTGTTTTGGCGCCTTGCCACCACTCAAAACCTGCCGCCAAACCGGAAAGTTGTTTCTGACACCTTGCTAACCGTTAATTTTTTCAGAAAAGCGCTCTACCTTTGCTGATTAAGAACCGCCGCCAAAAATTTGGCAGGCTTGAAATAATCCGCTTGATTTTCAGAGCAAATGAAGGTTTCGCTGAATTGGATTCGAGAATTTCTCGACCTAGATAAATCGCCCGAAGAAATCGCCGACATACTGACCTCGCTGGGACTGGAAGTGGAAGGATGGGACGCCGTAAAACCCTCGCCCGTTGACCTGGATAAAGTCCTGACCGGACGGGTACTCGAGTGCGAACGCATCCCCGACACCGACCACCTTTCCGCCACTAAGGTAGATGTAGGCGATGGCGTCGTCCGCTCGATCGTATGCGGGGCGCCCAATGTCGCCACCGGCCAAAAGGTGCTGGTGGCCCTTCCCGGGACTTCCGTGCTCAGCAAAGACGGCCAACTGTTTGAAATCGGCGAACGCAAGGTGCGTGGGGTACCCTCCCAAGGCATGATCTGCGCCGAAGACGAACTTGGGCTCGGCGACGACCACTCCGGCATTCTCGTGCTGCCCGAAAATACGCCGCTGGGCATTTCCGCGACCCACTATTTCCAACTCAACTCCGACATCATTTACGAAATCGGCCTCACCCCCAACCGCGCCGACGCCACCAACCACCTCGGCGTGGCCCGCGACTTGCTCGCCTGGGTACGTCGCCACGAAAATGCCCAGGCTCAACTCCGGCTCCCGGCCGCCCCGCCCCTGAACAATCCGGCACAAGCTGCGGCCTTCGAAGTAGTTGTGGAAAACACCGAAGCCTGCCACCGCTACACGGGCCTGCTGATCGAAGGCGTTCGGGTGCAAGCCAGTCCGGAGTGGTTGCAAGAGCGCCTGATCGCCCTGGGCCAGCGCCCGATCAACAACATCGTTGACATAACCAACTATGTACGCCTGGAATGCGGCCAACCGCTCCACGCCTTCGACGCCGACCAAATTCTGGGCAATAAAATTGTCGTCAAAACTTTGCCCGAGGGCACCGTTTTCAAAAGCCTCGACGAAACAGACCGCCAACTTGCTGCGCAGGACCTCATCATTTGCGACGGCGCTTCCAACCCGCTTTGCATCGGCGGCGTTTTCGGCGGCGCCACCAGCGGCGTCACCGACAAAACGACCCGGGTGTTTTTCGAAAGCGCCCGGTTCAACCCCAGCTGGATTCGCCGCTCTATGCTGCGACACAACCTGCGCACCGATGCAGCCTGGACCTTTGAAAAAGGCGTCGACCCCAACGGCTGCCTCCCGGCCCTGCAACGCGCCGTTGGCCTGGCGCTCGAACTGGCCGGCGGGAAAATCGCTTCGACCCTGACCGACATCTACCCCCAACCCCTAGCGCCCGCCCGCATCCCGATCGAATATGCCCGGGTTAACGCCCTGATCGGCGAAAACCTGCCGGTGGAAACGATCCGACAAATGCTGTCGGCCCTGGACATAAAAATAGAAAACGCCACCGCCGCCGGCTGCACCGCCGTGGTGCCGACCAACAAACCCGACGTCAGCCGTGAAGCCGATATCGTAGAGGAAATCCTGCGCGTATACGGCCTCGACACCGTACCCATGCCCGCGCAAATGCGTACCAGCATGGAAATCAGTCCGCGCCCCAACCCCGACACCGTGCGCAACCTGGTGGGCGACCTCCTGGCCGCCAACGGTTTTTTCGAGTGCATGGCGCTCTCCCTCAGCAACTCGGCCTATTACACCGGCCCGGAAGCTTTGCTCAACCACCCTGAGGAAGCCCTGGTATTTGTACACAATACGGCCAATAAAGGGCTCGACTGCCTGCGCCCCAGCCTTTTGTTCAGCGCCCTCGAAACGGTACGACACAACCAAAACCGCCAGCGCCCCAACCTGCGATTGTTCGAATTTGGAAAAACGTACCTGCGCGGAGCAGAAAACGGCGCTTCTGCGGGCAAAACTGCCGCGAAGACCCATAGCCCCGTACCGAAAATCGACTTCAACGGCGCCGAAACGCTCCGGCTGTCCGTCGCGCTCACCGGCGCCCACAGCCCGGAAAGCTGGCAACCGGCAGCCAAGGCCGAGGCAGATTTTTACAGCCTGAAAGCAGTCGTGCATCAAGTGCTGTCGCGTCTGGGCATCGGCGGCTACCAGGAAACCGCCCTTCAGGAAGCGCCCTTCCAGTTTGCCTTGCGCTATCATCGCGGGCCGCAGGAACTGGTGACGTTTGGAAAGGTTCAGCCCGCTGTTTTGAAAAAGATGGACATTAAAAATCCGGTTTTTTACGCCGATTTCAATTTTGACCAGATTCTGGCTGCCCTGACCGTCGATCGCATTCGCTACCAGGAAATCAACAAATTTCCGACCGTGCGGCGCGACCTGGCCCTGGTGCTCGACCGCGCGGCCTCCTTTGCCGAAATACGCCAACTGGCCCTGAAAACCGCAAAAACACTATTGAAGGAAATTAACCTCTTCGACGTGTTCGAAGACGAACAAAAACTCGGCGCCGGGAAAAAGTCCTACGCGGTCAGTTTCCTGTTCGAAGACCCCACCAAAACCCTGAAAGACGAAGAGATCGATGGGCTCATGCAGCAATTGCAGCAAGCCTTCGAGCAAAAATTACACGCGACGATTCGCAAATAAACACGACCCGGCGCTGCTTTTTCAAAAGTGAAAAGGCGGTTGGGCCAAATACCGAATTACGAGTAGTACATCCAACAATGGCCCAGCGGCAAAGCCAGGGCTCAGTAAATTGAATTGGAATGGTTTATGCTAATCGTTACTATTCCATGTATGAAAATCTGCCATACGTTGCGGTTTTTCATGAACGATAGCCGATTACACGATGACAACACCAGCTGCAATCAACCCAACCATTCCAGTCACTGTACTGATCGCCGGCCGCCCGTATTCCTTGAGAATTAATGCGGCAGACGAAGCCCTCATCCACCGCCTGGCCACTGAAATAAACGACCGGCTCAAGGCCATCGAAGCCAGCCAACCTGCCAGCGACTGGCAGGACCGACTGGCGCTCAGCCTGCTAACTTGCGCTTTCGAAGCGCACCGGGCATCAGCGCAACGCCACAAACCGGCTTCTGCCTGGTAAACCCGGCCGTTTTCTGCTCGTATTTGGTAAACCATTTATCCGGATTAATCGCCACAGGGCATTGCCCCGGCGCTGCATATATTTTGTTTAACACTTAATGTTTACCAATTATGGAGCTCATTACAGGAGTAATAATAGGCTTGGTCGTTGGCGGTGTAATCGCCTACATTTTGGCCAGCCAGGCAGTTAAAAAAGCCAACCAAAAAGCCGTGGAAGAAGGCAACCGCCAAGCCGACCTGGCTATCAAGGAAGCCCGCCTGACCGCTACCCGCATCACCGACGAAGCGACTGTGAAAGCCGAAAAAATCGTGGGCAAGGCGGAAGCCGAAAACGAACGGATCAAACAGCAGAAGATTCAGGAAGCCAAAGAGCGCTACGCCCAGATGCGCAGCCAGTTCGACAGCGAAAAAGCCCAACATCAGGTCAAACTGAAGGAAATGGAAATGGAGGTCCTGGGCAAACAAAAAGACCTGCAAGCCGAACAAGACGCTTTTCAATCAAAAGTGAACGAGCTGAACAGCCGCCGGACTGACCTGGAAGGCAAGGAAGCCGAAGTAGCGACGCTGCGCGAAAACCTCGACAAACAGCTGAAAATCGTCCAACGCAAAAAAGAGGAACTCGACGCCGCCAACGAGGAGCGCATCAAAGCCCTGGAAAAAATTGCTCAACTCAACCAGCAGGACGCCAAAGACCAACTGCTCGAAGCAGTACGGGCCAAGAGCGAGAGCGAGGTGATGTCGATCGTGAAAGACGCCGTCACCCAGGCCAACCTCAACGCCAGCAAGGAAGCCAAGAAAATCATTATTCAGACCATCCAGCGCATGGCCGCCGAGTTTACCATTGAAAATACGGTGTCGGTGTTCAACCTGGAAAATGACGACATGAAAGGCCAGATCATCGGCCGCGAAGGGCGCAACATCCGCGCGCTGGAAGCCGCCACCGGCGTGGAAATCATCGTCGACGACACGCCTGAAGCGATCGTCATTTCTTCCTTCGACCCCATCCGCCGCGAGGTGGCCCGCTTGTCGCTCCAGCGCCTCGTTGCCGACGGCCGCATCCACCCGGCCCGCATCGAGGAAGTGGTGGCCAAAGTGCGCAAACAACTGGAAGAACAAATCATCGAAATCGGCGAACGTACCGTCATCGAACTGGGCATCCACGGCCTCAATGCCGCCCTGGTGCGCATGGTGGGCCGCATGCGTTTCCGCTCCTCGTACGGCCAAAACCTGCTCAAGCACTCGGTGGAAACCGCCGAACTCTGCTCCATTATGGCCGCCGAACTGGGCCTCAATGCCAAGCAGATCAAAATGGCCAAACGCGCCGGCTTGCTGCACGATATCGGCAAGGTCGCCGAAGAAGAAACCGAACTATCGCACGCCCTCGTCGGCATGAAACTCTGCGAGCAGTACAACGAACACCCGGTTATCATCAACGCCGTAGGCGCCCACCACGACGAGATCGAAATGAACAACATCATTTCGCCCATCATCCAGGCTTGCGACGCCATTTCCGGCGCCCGCCCCGGCGCCCGCCGCGAAATTTTGGAAAACTACCTCAAACGCATCGGCGAACTCGAAGACCTGGCCATGAGCTACGAAGGCGTGGCCAAAGCTTTCGCCATGCAGGCGGGCCGCGAACTGCGGGTCATCGTCGAGGCCGATAAAGTGACCGACCAGTACGCCGACGACTTGTCGTTTATGATCTCCCAGAAAATTCAGGATGAAATGCAGTACCCCGGCCAGATCCGGGTGACGGTGATCCGGGAGAAGCGGGCCGTGGCGTACGCGCGGTAGGAACTTTTCAAATTGGTCTTTTCAAATTGAACTTTTGACTTCCATCAAAAAAGTAAAAAGTTCAATTTGAAAAGACCAATTTGAAAAGTCGCCAACCGGTGCACCAATAATCTTCACTTTTCCAACATCCCCACCCGAAACCGCTCATGGTACTCGCTTTCCCCCACGAAGTACCACACTGCGCCTTTTTTCAAAAACGTTTGCGGCAAAATGGCCACGTTGGCGCGCGACGACAAATCGAGCACATAGTCGGTGGCCGCGCCATTGGCCGAACATTCGGTGAGCATGATTTTTCCGTTTGGCCAGTTGCCCAGGTTCCACAACAACCACCAGCCGGTTTTCGGCGCCGGACAGGCGGCCAGCGACGCAAAATTTTGCGGGTCGCCGGCCGGCAGCCGCTGGTATTTTTCCACCTTCCGGGCATTGTTGATCCGGTAGGTACTGTCCAGACGCAGGAGTACGGCCGCTTCCATCCGGCTCTGGCTGAGGTCAAAATTTTGCCGTTCGGCCAATAGCCAGGGGCGGCCGTCGGCCGTCCAGCGCAACCAGCGCAAGGCCAGGCCTTTTACCGGTTCTTTTTTCTCCACCGCCTTGTCGCTCAGGTAAGCCTTGCGCACACTCGTGGGCAACGGCGCGTTTTGCAGCACCTCGGCTTGCCGTTTGGCCGGGTCAATGGCATATACGAAATAGCCTTCCACCTGCTCGTTGTCGAGGTTGCTGTACAATCCGGAGCAATAAATTTTGCCGTCGGGCCCTTCCGACACTTCAAACGAGGGCGTGTATTTTTTCCCAAAACGTGGGTAAAAATCCAGCAGGCCTTCGATATCCGGGCCCGATAAAAAAACCGCATCGGAATACGGTACGGCCGTCGCCGCCCATTCGGCCGGGCGAAACAAGGGCCGGCCATCGGAGGCAAAAGTAGCCGGAGTAGATTCATACGGTTGGCCTTGCATTTTTTCACCCGGGTTGAAAATCTGCCCGTGGACGAGCACGCTGCCGCTGTTCAGACAAACCACTTGCCGCAGGACCATTTGGCCGGAGGTCGGCGGAAACTCCGTCGTGCGCTGCCAAAGCAGGTTCAGCTGCTCGTCGACAACCGCCAGGGCCGCCTTGGGCCGGGCGCCGCTTTGAATTTGATAAATGCAGCTGTGGCGCCCGTCGGCCGAACGGCTGAACCAGGCGTTGGCAAATGCCGGTGCGCGGCCGCCGGTATCGGTAAACAAGGCTTGCGGCTCCGCCAGCCAGGTACGGCTTTTCAAATCGAGCCGACGGGCAAACAACGAGCGGGTGCCGGCGCTGTTCTGCGCTTCAAAAACCACCAGGAGCTCGCCCCTGGAAGCCAACGCAAAGCGAAAATCCAAGGCGCCGGTTTCGAATCCAGGTAGTGGCTCGTCGTGCTGCCGTTCGCCGTTGGGCGTCAGCAGGGTCAGCAAGGGCTGCGCCGGACTGCGGTTGCCAGCGGCGTCGCTGCGCCGGTCTTGCCAGCGCAGCAGTTGAAATCCTTCCGGCCCGGCATCGAGCAGCAGGAGGGTGCGTTGGTCTTTGGCCGTTTTCACTTCCGGAAACCACTTGATCGTTGCCGGTTGACTGATCAGGCTGGTACTGGTAAGCAACAACAGGAGCGAAACGCTCCAGTAGGCGTAAAAAGGCATGTATTTGGGCATATTAAACGTGATTTTTACCAACCGCCAAATTAATATGCCCGTACCGGAAAAACAGGCCGAATGAGCGAAATGGCTCCCAATCAGGCCGAGCGGCTGCGCTAAAGGTGTATATCCTTTTTAACGTTACAGGGCCCACTCCGTTTGGGCTTCCACATCGCCGGTGATCAAACGATGCGTGGGACACTTGTCGGCAATGGCCACCAGGCGTTCGCGTTGCGTTTCATCCAAGTCGCCTTCAGCCTGCAGGCGGCATCGGATGCGGGTGTGAGCCGGGCGGGCGGCATAGTCGGTTTCCATGTCGAGCTCCACGCGGATACTACCCACCGCCCAGCCTTTCCGGTCGGCATACATCCGGGCAGTGATCAGTTTACAGGCAGCCAGGGCGCCGAGCACCAACTGGCTGGGGGTGGGGCCGCTGTCTTGTCCGCCGTTTTCGAGCGGCTCGTCGGCTTGCCACTGGTGTTTGCCGGTGTGCAAGGTGGCGCGGTAATGGTCGGCGCCGATGACGCCGGTGAGGGTGTATGGCATGATGCAGGATGGTTCAAAAAAGGTCAGACCAGCGGTTTGTCGGGCGCCGGGGCGCTGGCGTGATAGTCGCGTTGGATGCGGGTTACGTAGTCGTCGAGCAGGTCCAGCACGCGTTGGCGTTTAGCCGACCGCACGATCAGGCCGATGTGGTAGCTCATGTCGGTCATGCGCCAGGCGATCTCCGGGTCGTTGAACTGGCTGGTATCGGGCCATTCCTGGCGGGTGAGCGACACCACGATGCCGGCGTAATCTTTGCTTACTTTGGGCAGTTTGTACGGTTGGTCGGTTGCCACGGCGTATTCTATACGCGCCCATTCGGCCCATAAATTGATACCGGTGGCGCATTCCACCATTTCGGCAATGTGGGCGCCGCCGACACGGGAGGAGGTTTCCAGAAAATAAAACTTTCCGTCGTCGTGGCATTTGATAAACTCCGTGTGGCTGGCGCTGTACTGCATGCCGAAGGCCGACATTACCTGGGCATTCATTTCCAGCAGCGCTTTTTCGTCGGGGCTGGCCTGTTCCATAATAGCGCTGCGGAAAATGCCGCCGCCGTGGGCCACGTCGAAGGGCGGCGCGAGGTACTGCGAGGCGCGGGCGAAGATCACCTTGCCGCCGGTGGAAAGCGCATCCACGTGGTACACGTGGCCGGGCTTGAATTGCTCGACCAGGTACTGGTGGCGGTTGCCGCCGAGGGTTTCGAGGTGTGCCCAAAGCTCATCGGCGTTTTGCACCTTTTTCATACCGGTGGCGGAGGCTTGGCCGCGGGGTTTGACGATCCAGGGCGCAGGGTACGTTTCGGTAAACCGGCGGATATCGTCGTCGTTGAACAAGTCGGAAAAGCCCGGCACCTGGATGCCCGATTCCTGGGCTTTGAGGCGCATGGCCAGCTTGTCGCGAAAATGGCGGTACGTGGTTTGGCCCATGCCGGGTATGCGGAAGTGTTCGCGCAGGTGGGCGGCTTTTTCCACGTCGAAATCGTCGAGCGAAACAATGCGGTCAATTTTTTTGCTGCGCATGAGCCAGGCCAGGCCGGCGATCACGTCGTCCATGTTCCAGTGGTTTTCCGGGCCTTGTTCGATATAGAAAATGTCGTCGAGGGCCTCTCGGGCCCAGGGCTTGTTTTCCAGTTTTTTGGAGGTGACCAGGTAAACCGTAGCGCCAGTCGATTTCATGCCGCGCAAAAAATCATTGCCTTTAAAATAACTGGAAACGCAGAGGAAAGTAACGGGCCGGCTCATAGCGGATAACCATTAAAGGGTGAACAATCGAGAAACGGAAAAACACTGCGACAAATAAAGAAAAAGTAAACAAATACGCCCGCATTTGCGGTAGGAAACCTGCAAATAAAAATCGCCGGAGCGATTCTTCAGAATCTTCCGGCGAGTAAATTTTAATTGGGAATAAAATACGGAGAGAAAAGGAACGGCGGTGCGGTGCACTCAGTCCGGCATATTTTTTATCGAATTCAGGATGCGTTCCCGGAGGGCCTCAGGGGCCTTATGCCTGGACAATTTCTGGTGCAATAAAGCGCGGAAAGATGCTTCTTCTGGCGAGCTGATTTCGAGGGGTTGGGACAGGGGTTCAGGTTCGTTGAAGCGGGGGAGGTCTAACAAATCCTGTTGGATGGTTTTCAGCCCTCTGCCGACGGTGTCTGCCGGGTTGTTGGGCGATTTGCGTGGATTTTTCATGCTGCAAAAAAGTTATGCCGCTGCGCAACCACAACAAGGCGCGCTGCCGCTCCGCAGCATCCGTTGGCGCACAGGCTCCAGGCACGGCCGGCCCGCTTGCCAGGCGGGGATCGGGCTATTACGCGCCTCGAACTTTGATATGGAAAAACTGTGCAGCATATCGGATGGTGTTGGAGCGGGAAGTTGCAGAAAAAACCGTCGAAAGGCGGATAAAACAACCTGGTTAGTTTTTTCTGCAACCACCCTGCGGGTTTGCATTGGCCGGTTAAAACTAGATGTTCGTTTGGTGAAAAAATCAGTTTGAATTAAAAACCATTGTTTTCGGCAGGTTGAAAAGGGTAAATTGAAAAAGGTTTACCGCGGGGCGTTTCGCCAAACCGGGTAAACCTTGTCGATCAAATCAGGAGCGAGGTAGCCTGATCATCGCTGCAGGCATCCACCTCGTTTTCATCGGTTTGATAACCTTGTTGTTGGGCGTAGGCACGGAGTTTTTCAGCCAGTACGTGGCGCGCCCGGTGCAGGCGCGAACGCACGGTGCCGATCGGGATATTGGCGATGGCGGCGATCTCCTCGTAGGTGAAGTCCTCCAGGTCGAGCAACACGACCAAGCGGAATTCCGGCGACAGGGCGTTGATGGCCCGCGTCACCTCATCGCCGATCAGCCGGCCGCCCATTTCCTCGTGCAGGCCGAAATACGCCGGGCTCACCGGCTCGTCTTCGTTGTGGTACACCACGATGTCTTCGTAGTCGACCTTGCGCGGTTCGCGCACCGCCGAGCGGTACTCGTTGATAAACGCGTTGCGGCAAATGCGGAACAGCCAGGCCTTGGCATTGGTACCCTCCATGTAGCGGTTCATAAACCGCCAGGCTTTCAGGTAGGTTTCCTGCGTGAGGTCCTCGGCTCGTGTCGAATCGTTGGTCAACCGGTAGGCGAAGCTATACACCGCGTCGAGCAGCGGGTAGAACTCCCGCTCGAAGATGCGCTGCTGCCCGGTCTGTGTCAGTTCGTTTGCCATGATGGTAAAAGTCGCCATTTCAGGTGGTTTTGATGATGGGTAAAAGCACGCGGCGCTTACCCGGAGAAAGGGGCAAACGCCGCGCGGGGGCACAAAGGTTCCCGGCTTTTTAAAAAAATGCAAAAAAATGTCGACGAAACGATCGTGTTCAGAACGAGGTGTGCGCCAGGTCGAACCGGAAATAAATATTTACCCCGGCATTGGTCATGCGCGCCTGCCGGACGGTTTCGTTGGTCACATCCAGCTCGTAAAACAACTCCGCGCCGATGGCCGCGCGTTCCGCCCCGCCCAGCACGTGGCCGCAGCCGACGCGCACAGCCAGCAAATTGCCCGACTGCCGCCCCAGCGGCTGCGAGGGATTGTAAAAAGTCGCCAGCCGGGCTTGCGCTTCTTCGTTGGTGCTAAACGTGACGGTTTCGGCGCCGAAGCCCGCGTCTTTAAACACCCGCTTCAGCCCGACATGACCGGAAAAAAAGAAATCCATTTCCCTCGGGCGGAAATCTTTACCCAGACCCAGTGCCATGGCAAACATGGGCTTTTGGTAGCTCGACGGCGACGACATGTATTCCATGTTCAGAAAAACCGGGAACAGCTTGTGGGCGAAATACAGGTTGAGGCCGTAGCGCGGCTGGGAAAAACGCGAGCGCAGGCCGTAGTCTTCTTCAAAATTTTGCCAGGTGTACGACTCCGGCGGCTTGTGGCTCATTTGAACGAACTCGTACAATTCCACCAGATTGGTCGCCTGAAAATGTGTGTTGTGGTACAAGGTAGAGGCGCCGAAATTGAGGCCGAGCCGGACGATCAGGTTTTCGTTTTTTTGGGCGTTTGCGGAAAAGGCCAGCAGCAGGGCCGTGAGCATTGTAAAGGTTTGTTTCAACATAGCGTTTTTTGATATTCAACAAATACGAACTTACCCAACCGAAGTCGGAATAAGGCGGCAAAACAACACGATTACAAAGGAATATGTCGCTTAAATCAAAAATCGTTCCGAGGAATCCGGAACCGACCGGCAGCGACGCTCTTTCCAAGGAGAGTGGCGGAAAACAGGGGCGCAAGGTACGCTTTTCCGGTAAAACACTGGTTTTGAAGTGTTAAAATACACTTGGAACAGTAGGCCCCGCTAATGGATCGTCGCCCTCAAGTATTTGATCCTTCGCCCATCCGCCAGATGCATGCTTTCGTATTTGGTTTGAATAGCCAGCTCCGGGTAGGCGAGTTCCTGCGCATAAATATCGTTGTTGGCATAAAGCAGCCGGCAACGCGGGTCGGCCGCGAGGGTGTCGAGCGAAAACCGGAAAAAATCGGGGTTGTCGTGTTTGAGGTGCACCAGCCCCCCGGGGCGCAACACGCGCCGGTAAATTTCCAGAAAAATTGCCGAGGTCAACCGCCGGTTTTCCTTGCTCGGGCGCGGAAACGGGTCGGGGAAGGTGATCCAGATTTCGTCGACCTCGTTGGCGGCAAAAAAGTGCGCCAGCAGTTCGATGCGGGTGCGCACAAACGCGGCATTGCACAGGTTTTCTTCCAGCGCTTGTTTGGCGCCTTTCCAAATCCGGTTGCCTTTGATGTCGATGCCGATAAAATTGCGATCCGGAAACTGCCGGGCCAGCGCCACCGTGTACTCCCCGCCACCGCAGGCCAGTTCGAGGGTGATCGGCCGGTCGTTTTTAAAATGCTCCGCCTGCCATTTGCCTTTCAGCGTCACCGAGCGCATCCCGGTCGTTACCAGCGCCGGCTGTTGAAAATTATAGCACTCGTACACATTCGGGAAGGCCAGAATTTCGGAAAACTTCAGGAGCTTGTTCTTGCGACTCATGGAGGACAAATAACGGCGCAAAGGGCGGCCGGGTCAGGTCGGCAAAAGTAGCGTGCTTTTCACACTGGGCACAAAAAACGGCGGCACTTCCTCCTGGCTGATCACCGTGATTTCAGGAAAATAGGGCTGCAGTGCGGCAAAAACTGCCGGCCTGGCGCCGCTCGTCACCAGAAAAAACGGGTGGGACGGGTCTTCAGCCGTCTGGGCGGCGATCGTTTCCAGCAAGCGGTAAAAAACCGTACCCGGCCGGGCTTCCGCCTCCTCGAAAAAGCCCTCCCGGAAATCGCGCAGCAAGGCTGGTTCGAAGGTGTGGCAGGGCAGCAAGCCGCCCCGCATGCCTGGGAAACTGACCTGAAACTTCAAATTTGCCCGCACTTGCGCGGCGATCTGCGCCTCGCTCAGGCCAGCAGTACTCTGGCCCGGCGCCGCCACCGCCACCCGGCTCGCCGGCGAAAAATAAGGCAGGTATTCGGTGTCGTCGAGCGCCAGCGGGCCGTCGATCCGCAGCAATACATCCAGGATTTCCGGCAGGTTCCGCACGCTCACCCGCTCGTCGAGCAGGCGTCGCAGGATGCCGCACAGCCGGTATGTCGGCCATTGTTCCCGGATCATGACCACCAGCGAGCGGTTGCTCTCCTCCAACTGATCGATCAGGGCGTCGGCGATGCCGGCGTTTACAAACCAGGCGGCATAGCGTTTCGCCCAAAATCGCAGCCAGCCCAAGGCATAATCGCGCGCGCCGCCTGCAAGCGGTGTTTGTAGCGGGTTGGCAGCTTCCGGCGCGCCATAGGCCTTGATTTGGGGCACATAAATTTGGTGGATCGCCTCGGGTCGTTCGTACAACACCTGTTCGGCGCTCAAGCCAGGCAAAACGGGCAGCTGCAAATCGTTCAGGCGCAGCTGAAAAAACTCCACCGGCTGTTGGTCCGTATTGATCAATTGTACCTGTGGCAGCACCACGCCCAAGTCCAGAAAAATTTCTTCATAAAATCCGGGCAGGCGCGCCGCCCAGCCTGGGTCGGTTTCACTGGCGCCAGCAGCCAGCTCCGGATGCATGGAAAGGACAATCTCCAGGGTATCCGGGTTTTGGATCAGCCGTTCGAACGCGGCTTCCACCGGTTGGTCGGGACTCCAGTTTTCGAAGCAATTGCTCAGCCGGTCGAGGCTGAATCCGTTTTTCAACAGCAGCCGGGCCATGTCGCGCCAAACCGTCAAAGGGGCGCTGGCCCAACTCGAAGACGGCGTTTGCCGGCTGCTGCATTGCGCCCGCAGCAGGCGCAGTTGTTCGTCGCTGACCAGGCGCGCGCGTTGCTCGAACAGGGCCGATAAAATGCGAAACGGCAGCGGGGCAAGCGGCGAAACCGGTCGGCAAACCGGGCAGGGCACCAATCGGCCGTCGAAATACAGGGCAAAATCGAACAAACCCGCAGCCTGCGCGCCAGCCCGCACCTGCACGTTGGGTTGTAGCGGCAAACCCATGCTCGTCCAGAGCGGCCCCAAGCCTTGGGCAACCGCCTGGCGCACCCCGGCCAAGTCGGGCGCGGGCGTATTTTCCAGCGGAAACAATTCGATGTCGATTCGAAAGTGTACAGACATGGTTAGCGTCAGCGGGCAGCGGGCGGTTTGCCCGGTAAAACAAAGGATTGGATTGGTTGGGCCAACTGCTGGAACAGCGCATCATCCGCTTCGGCGGCAACCAACGGCTCCAGCAGGCGTTCGCTGGCCTGCGGCGGCAATTCATTTTCTTTCAAAACAGCGAGTTGGGGCAGGCCGGCCAGCACCGTCCGCAGGTGTGGGCGCAAGTTTTCCTGGCGGGTGACCAGCGCCAGCGCCAGGCCGTCGTGTTCCTGCGCGCTGCGCGCCACCGCTCCCAGCAGGCGCCGGGCATAGCCTAGCGGAAGGGCCAGGGCGCGGGAGTCGCCTTGGCCGATCAGGCAGGCGGCCAGTTTGCGCTCTTCCTGCTCGTCGAGGGGGAGGTAGCGGAATGTTTCCTGCACACCCGGCAATTGGCTGCGCAGCGGCTCCAGCAAGCGCAATCGCTCCACCGCACCGGCAACGGGCAGCCGCAAGCCGTCGATGCTGCGGTATAAAGCGTGCAGCGCCGGCAGGGCCGGCAAGGGCGTTTGTTCGCTGAGCAGGGCCATCACTACCCGGGTAAAATGCACGAGTTCGGCATTAGGCAACAGGGGCACTTCCCGGTCGACATCCCAGTAGTTGACAAACAAATCGAGGCCGTAGTGGGTAACAAACCGCTCAAGCTGGTCGAGCACGGCAGACATAGTTGGCGGTTTTTCGCTCAGCTGATCGTACCAAACGGGGGTTTCATACAACCTAAACTGAAATATTCCTTCCCCCTCGCTGATGTCGCGGTAGCGCAAGCCTGGCAAACTGATACCGAACCGTTTTTGCAGCCTGGCGCGTAGGGCATCTGTCAGCTCCAGCATTCCGGGTAGCAAGGTGGCAAAATCCTTGGTGATTTCGTCGACCAGCGGGTGGCCTACCTCCACGTGGACCTGATACAACACCGGCAGTTCGGCCAAATGCGGGTTGTGCCGGATCAACGCCAGCGCCCGCCGTTTTTTCGGAATAGAGGAATCGTGCGGCGCCTGGTCGGCCACTTGTTGCAGCGCCTGGAGCGCTTTTTCATACGCCTCCGGGGTGGGGTTTTGGCGGTAAATTTTTTCCAGGCAATCGAACTGATTGGAATAGTACACCGGCTCGTTGGGTTGGATACCCGCTGCTTTTTCGTAGTACGGCAAGGCCTCCGCGTAGCGTCCGACGTAGAAATAGGCGTGGCCCTGGCGGTTGGCCATGCCCGCGGCATAGTCGGGCTCGGCCGGGCGGGTTTGGGCGATGCGCTCCAGCAATAGAACAGCCTGTTCTGTTTGCGGCTGCCCGGGGGCCTTGTACAAGTTTTCAGCCATGGCGTACAATTCGCCCAAGGCCCCGGAGTCGTCGAACAAGTCGAGTTTCCAAGCGTGCAAAAACGCTTTTTCAGCCTCGTCGAGGCGCTGGAGTTGGCGCAGGCAACGGCCTATGCCCACCAGTTCGAAGCGCTCCCAGCTGGGCATGATCCGCAGCACCTGGCGGTGTTGTTCGATGGCGTCCGCCCAATTTTCCTGCGCCTCGTGCAAGCGGGCCATAGCCAGATAGCCCTCGCGGGCTTCGGGCGCTTTTTGGATGGCTTGCTGAAAAACGGTCGCGGCTTTTTCAAACTGCTGTTGCTGGTCGAGGTAGAAATAGCCCAGGTTGAGCAGGGCCATAATCCCGGCCGGGTAGGCTTCGATGGCTTCCCGGTGCAACTGCTCGGCTTTGGGCCAGTAGCGCTCGCCTTGCAGCTGGTACATGGCGCCCAGGTCGGTTCGGTTGAGAAAGTTGGTCCGCGGATCGAGTACAGCTACAATATGGAGCAAAGGCTCCAGTTCGCCTTGTTTTTTGTCAAACCAGTCGTCTTTACCGTACAGGTCGATGAGGCGGGTGTAGCACTGGCCGTAGCCCGGGCGTTTGCGACTGGCTATGCGGTACAGGTTTTCAGCCGCCTCGAGCTGACCTTTTTCCACCAAAATATCGGCTTTTTGATTGATGGAAGGTACGTGGTTGGGGTCGATGCGCAGGGCTTCTTCCACCAGTTCAAGGGCGCGGTCGGGGTTTTTGTCGCGTTCCGGGCCTTTGAGGTTGTATTCAATGAGGCCGTGCAGGGCGAGCGGCAGGCCGTCGAGCAACTGGCGGGCTGTTTCAAAAAGTTGTTTTGCCTGCTCGTATTGGTAGTGAAAATACAGGTCGATTTGCCCGCACACGTAGCTATGGTAACCACGCTGGGCTTTCGGGAGCTCGGGGTCGTTGGCCAGGATTTCGAAAACCGGCCGGGTTTCGACCCAGCGGCGGTCGGTAAAAAGCGGGATAAATTTCTGAAAGGGGCGGCGTTTTTCCCCCAGCAATTTTTCCAGTTCGGGCGCCTGGCAAAGGGCCTGCATGGCTTCGAGCCGCCAATGGTAGCTGGCCTCCGAAAACAGCGTTTTCCAGTGTTTCCAGGGCTCCGGAGCGGCCAACACTTCATTTGAAAAACGCGCGTTCAGTGCATCGACGAAGACCTGCCGAACCGCCAGGCACACCTGCGGCGCTTCCGAAGCCAGGAGCCGCTCGCCAATGAGATCGTCGAGACGGTTCCACTGTTCGTACAGGTCAGTTTCGGCTTGCAAAACCGCTTTCACACGTTCCATTTGACCGGCAAAAGCATACATCTCCCAACCCGCAAGGGCGGCATTGCGGTACGCTTCAGCGAGAATGGGCGCCAGGTCGGCTACTTGCATATTGGGTACTATTGGTGGTTAACTATCCATTTTGTCTTCAGCGCGGCGGCGCTGTGGGGATTCAGTGATCTGGGAGCGGGCGGGGTCGATCGTCTTGCGGGCCACACTGGGCAAAGCGCTGGCTTTGAAATATTCGAGCAGGGTGTTGCCGATGCTGCGGTAAATGCGCGAGCGTTCGCGGTTGTCGATGTCGCCTTTTTCGAAGGCTTTTCGCGCGTCGTTGAAGCGCTGAAACAACAGGCTCATTTCATTTTGATACGCTTCTGCAGCGGCAATATCCGAACCTGGGGAGCGCAGGATGATGAGGATAATTTCCCGAAATTTTCCCAAGGCCATTTCCAGTTCGCTGGCCTCGAACAGCCGGCGTACTTCCCGGCCGTACCAGTCGATCTTTTCTGAAAGCGTCATTTTTTCTACCACCGCGTCGGGCACCGCTGCCGGCGTAGCTTCGGCGGCCAGGCTGCCGCGCAGGGCAAAATGGAGCGGGCCGTTCAAGGTGGTGTACAAGGCCGGACTGCCGTAGGCTTTGGCGTCGGCAACATTAACCTGATCGCGGCCGAGCAACATGCGCGCCGCTGTGACTGCTTCCGGGACGGAAACCGCCTGAAAAATCTGTTGGTACAACTCGCGCAGAAAAGCCAGGGAGCCTTGCTCGCGCAGCGGACTCTGAAAACTCAACAGGTAGGGCAGGCGTTTTTGAGCCAATTCGACCAGCAAACCGCTGTGGCTGAACGGTCCTTGGTGCAGCTGTGCACCCTCAGCCGACTGCAGGATAAACAAGGCCGGCGGCGCCAGGGCAAAACAAGCGGCAAACGCATGAAAAGGCACGAAGGCGGGGCCGTTTTCTTCGTTGATGCAACACAGCTGCTCCTCGTCGCGCTCGTCGGTGTTTACATGGCCCATAAAATGCGCGATATGGGGCTGGAAATCCTGGTTGTCGCGGCTGCGCGCCAGTTCGCCGTCAGGTTCCACCAGGTTTTTTTGAAACCATTCGAGAAACGTATCGAAGGGCAGGGCTTTGCGGTGGAGCTGGGCGGTTTGCACCTCTGCGGGCCGGGGTTGGAAGAGCACCCGGAGGTCGAGGTCGGCCAGTTGGGCGTCGGCCAGGGTCTGGTAGAGGCGCAGCAGGCGAAACACATACGACTCGCGGTAGGCCAGCAGAGCAGGTTCGGTGCGGCGGAGCGTGTCGGGGTCTGGCTCGCTGATGATCAGCAGGATGCGCAGGGGTTCGCCGGTTTTTGGGGTAATGGGCGGCGGCGCGGAGGCTGTGGGCATTATTCGGATAAAATCGACGGGGAGGGCGGGATTAACCGCCAAGTCGAGGTTTTGGCAGGCCAGATATTCCCATGGAAGTTCGGCCAATTCGGTATAGGGCGGTTGAGGGGCGAAATCGAAGGTAAAAGCCGCTCCGGCACCGGCGGCTTCCCGGGCTTTCCAATGTTTTTCAAAAAGGGTTCGCACCGGAGTGGGATTGGCGCCATTCAGGTTGAGCAAGGAGGCCTGGATACCGCCAATTTTGCGAATAAAGCTGCGGTCGGGCTGGAAATCGCCCCGGCTGCGGCCGTTGCGCATAAAGCGGTGCAACACATTGAGCGCGCTGAAGAGGTTGTCTTCAAAATTCAAAGGCGCGCTGGCTTCCTCCCGGGTAGCGCCGTCGGCCCCGGCGATGCGCAAGCGGACAGCTTTGTCGCCGATGTAAAAATGGAAATATAGTCGCTTGTCTTCCAATGGCGTCGAGTTGAACCGGCGGGCCGGCCGGGCAGGTAAAAGTAGTGGATTTTTTTGGCTTAGCGCTCCAATTCCTGGCAGCCTTTCAGGCGTTGGCGCACCGATTCAGCATACCGTCGCATGCTTTTCAGGGCGTCGACGGTTGGGCCGGGGGCTGCATCGGGCTGGCGGTCGTAGGGCGCAGCCGGCAGCACGCGAAACAATGTTTTTCCTGCATTTTTTTCCACATACCGCCAAACCGGCCGGTAGCCATAGCGGCCGACTTCGGCGTAGGGCGCACCAGCGCGGTGGAGCAATTCTATTTCGAAAAGGATACCGCCGTCGGTACCGGGCTGCTGCTGGTTGGAAATGAAATTGCCGAGGGAATAGACGACCAGGGCTGATTTTTCCGAGCCGTCGGCCAGGCGCACCGTTTCGGTTTTGATGGGCTGCACCACATGGGGGTGCGCGCCGATAATCAGGTCGGCGCCGTTGCGAATAAGAAAACGGGCGCGTTCGCGCTGCTCAGCGTTTTCTTCCAGTTGGTATTCCAGGCCCCAGTGCATGATGGCAATGACGAAGTGGGGTTTGCGGGCTCGGGCTTCGGCCAGGTCGTGCGCCATTTGTACGGTATCGATCAGGTTGACGATGGTCGGCGCCTGGGTAGCTACGCCGTTGGTGCCGTAGGTGTAGTTGAGCAGGGCCAGTTTGAAGCCGTTTTTGTACACCATGAGCGGGTAAAACAAGTCGCGCTCGCGCTGATTTTTGAAGGTGCCGGTTTGTTGCAGCCCCAGCTGGCGCAGCGTTTCGATGGTGCTGACCAGGCCGGCGCCCCGGCTATCGTTGGAGTGGTTGTTGGCCGTCACCAGTATATCGAAGCCGGCGTCGCGCAGCGCCTCGGCCAGGGCGTCGGGGCTTCGAAACATGGGGTAGCCCGTGTACGGCGCGCGGCCGGGCAGGGTGAGCTCAAGGTTGGCGACGGCGATGTCGGCCTGCTCGACAATGGGCTGAATAAATTCGAAACAAGGGTGGTAATCGTACTTGCCCGGGGCTGTTTGGGCGCTGCTGATCTGCGGGGTATGCCCCATGACGTCGCCGGCAAACAGCAGGCGCAAGGTGTCGGTTTGGGCCTGTGCCGCCGGGGCCGAACAAATGAAAAGCAAAAAGGAAGGCAATAAGATTCGGAAAGACATGGGCAAATACAGGTTTGTCGTCGGCACGCGGCGGCCGTTTCGATAATTTTCGACTGCCAATGTACAGCAGCTGCTAACTTAGCTGGGAATAGCGTTTAAAAACATGACCAAACGACTCCTCCTGATCGGCGCGGCAGTGCTTATTTTTTTGTTGGGCGGCTGGATTACTTACCGGCTCACCCGCTCCGAACCGGCGCCCGTGGAAAGCGCCAGCGTGCTGTTGGAAAAAGTGCGCGAAGTGGTCAAACTGACCACGGTGGAAGGTGAATTTACGGAAATTTACAGCTACAACGAGTACTCCGGGTATTTCACCTGGTTTTGGGATAAAAAAGCGCTGGTGCGCGTGCAAGCCACCGTGGCGGTCGGATACGACTTAAGCAACCTGAACATGGCAATCGACTCAAGCCAGCGCGTGCTGCGCATCGGGCCCTTGCCGGAACCGCAGATTTTGAGCATCGACCATTCGCTCGACTATTACGATGTGTCGACCGGCTTGTTCTCCGAATTTTCACCCCAGGACTACACCCGGATGAACCAAAAAGCCAAAGACCTCATCCGCGAAAAAGCGGCTAACAGCGAACTCATCTCTACTGCCCGGAACCAGGCCGGCCGGATTTTTGATATCGTCCGGTTCATGGGCGAAAGCGCAGGCTGGAAAGTAGAAATCCTCTTGCCTGGCGACGGCGCGGAAACACCCAACTGAAACGCTTTACCCAACGTCCCGAAAGCATGAAAAACGCCATTATTTACGGGTTCTTTTTGTTGGCGCCTCCCGCCTTGCCAGCTCAGTCCGGCTCCACAGGAGCGCCCCCGCCGGCGCCCACCCCCAACACCGAGCAAAGCGCCGACACCGCCCGCGCCATCGCGCGCCAACTGACCAGTAAATATGCTCTCGACGGCACCCAAGCGGCAAAGGTGTACAACATCCAGCGCCTGAAAATGAAAAAGATGGCCCAGATCGCACCCCTGCAAACCAGCGACCCCAAGCTGTATTACTACAAACTGGACGCCATTCAGAAAAGCACCCAGGCCAGCATCCGCCGGCTCCTCACCACAACCGAACAACGGCAAATGTTTTTGGCCACTCAGGTGCAGCAGCGCAAGTTGCGAGCCGAAAAGCAACGCGAACTGCAAGCGCGGGGAGCCTCGGCCATCGAAATTGAAGCCGCCGTAACGACGATCTATCTCGAGTAGGTATTTTTTAAGAATGTACCGAAAAAACACCTTGCACCTGTATTTTTAGCGCATTAAAGTTATTGGTCAGCGCCCAGAACAGCCTTTAACCGGCGCTTAACAGACGTTACTACCTTTATTGACTCATGCTCATATTCGCCGTACGGCTCATCGTGGAACAGGAAGGGAAATTGCTGTTCCTCCGCCAGACGAAAAAAAACGGAGGCCGCTTTTCGCTCATTGGCGGCAATGTCGAAGAGAATGAATTTGCCCGCGAAGCGCTCGCCCGCGAAGCGCTCGAGGAAGCAGGCATCCATGTGGACCCGCAGGATCTGCAGCTCGTGCACGTGCTGCACCGGCACAAGTTGAAAAAACGGGAAACGCTGCTCGTGCTCTATTTCCGTGCCCGCCGGTTTCACGGCGAGCCGGCCTCGCTGGAGCCTAAAAAGTTTCGCGACGTACAATGGTTGCCGGCTGTCAATCTCCCGCCTGAAGTGTCGAAAGCCACCCGGCAGGTGTTGCTCGGTATCCGGCGCGGCGACATTTACTCGGAGTTTCCGGCGCGCAACAAAGTGGTGGCTTTCTGGGAACAGTTCGGCGATCGCTGGGCTGGTTTTTCCGATTTTTGAAAACTGGCCGACATTTATTTCATCGGAAATTAATTGACTTCGCCCTGCATCCCCCCTTATCTTTGCCTGCGTTACTTTTAATCCTTTAGTTTTTACCGATTATTTTCGAACAAACACTACATCCCATGAGCAGATTTACTTTTGCCTTTTTCGGGCAATTCCTGCCATTTTTTTCCCTGATTTCAAGTTTGGTTTTCAACCGGCAACACAAGGCTGTTGCGGGTGTTTTGCTGTTGTCTCCCTCGGTGCGCCTTCAGCGCGGATGCTGAGCGCGGCGCCCTTGGCGCATCGTTCGGTTTCGGTGGGGGAGATAAACGACAAGCGTTGGCCATGCGCCAATTTTCTTCAGCAGATGTCTTATGCTTCATAGGCGAGAACCCCGGTTGTGAAACGTCACAGCCGGGTTTTTTTTATTCTCCTCCGCCGTAAAACCAAAACGGCACCTGCCCGTAAACTTCCAGCGAGTCCGGCTTTTCCGAACTGGGAATGCGGATGGTCAAAACATTTTCACCCGTCCGGAAAGCAGCCGTAGGCACATACCCCAGCAAGCCGGGTGTGCCTGTTTCGGGGCGGGTGTGGAAAATCCAGTCGGGCTGGCTGTACAGCGAGTCGTTGACAGAAAGTTGGAAAAAATGGGCCAGGCACTGCCGGTTTGTGCTGTCTTGCGCCATTCGCTGCTCCTGCTTACTCCGGTTTTCAGGCACTGCCGCCGGCTGGCACTGCCGGCTGATGCGCGGGTCGAGCCATTTGCGATACGTCACGAAAATGCGCAGGACGGGTCCCTCCACCACGTCGGAGGCGAGCGAAACAGCCGGCAAATTGGCATCGGCCGGGCGCAGGTTGTCATATTGAGCCGGGTAGAGCTTATAAATGCTATTGTTCCGAACAGCAAAATCCTGAGGCAGCATAAAACTCCGCCCACGCAAATCCATATTCGTTTGGAGCGTCACCCAGATGACCGTACTCATAATCAGAATTGTGCCCAGGACCAAAAGGGTGTACAGGCGCCGGCGCGGCACATTGGAAGAGTAAACCAAATTGATGTACGACAAGGGCCGGTAAACCACCGGAAGCATCAAAGCCGGCGCATATTGAAATACCCAAGCCGCAAACTTGCGCACGCCCGGGCGGTCAAGCACGCCGGGCTGGCGCAACCACAGTTGCAATACTGCCGGGAGAAAGGCCAACAAGAGAAACAGGCCGAAAAAAATTGTGGTCCGCACCTTGCTGCCTCCCAGCCAGTTTTGCAGAACGTTTGGTTGGGTGAACAGGAATATGGCGAGATAAATCGCACTAATGCCCAAACCCATCAAGGCAATCAGAAAAGCTACGGAGAAAATCTGGTTGCTCAGCCGGTCCAGCCGGTGAATATAATCGGAGAACTGGCCAAAATTCCGTTGTCCGATTTCCCGCGAAAAATCCGTTTGCATGGGCAGTTTTTCGTACTGGATACCCTCGGGATAAACGGCATGCAACCCGACCAGGCCGACCCAAAAGGCGCGCAGAATAAAATGCACGATAAATGTACCGGTGAGCAGCCAGGCGATCACTTTAAAAAAACTATAGGCCAGAATGGGCAGCGCACTTTTGCCCAAATCGGCGTCGGCAGCCAGGTTGTCGAGGTAAAACCACAGCCCCCGGTCGACGAGCCCGGGCAGGTACGACACCAGGAAAATAGCGGCGCCGGAAATAATCAGCTCCAGGTTCCAGCTTTTACTGGCGAGGTCTTCCAGGTTGGAAGCCTGTTCGGATTTGGGTAGGTTCTCCATTTTTTCAAGCATTTTTGCAGCCCAGCGGCAGGCGCTGTTTTTTGTGCAAGGTATTCGTTTCTCTTTATTTTGCCTTGGGCAAAAGCCGGCAAGTCCGCCGCCCATATTCGAGTCGCTATGACGCTTCCCAACCTGTCCGACACCATCGTCGCCCTGGCTACCCCGCCGGGCGCCGGCGCCATCGCCGTTATTCGCCTGGCCGGCCCCGAGGCCCTGGCCCTGGCCGACCGCCTGTTTGTTGGTCGCAGCTTGTCGCGGCAAGCCAGCCACACGGCACACTTCGGCCGCATCGAAGACGAAACCGGCAAGGCGCTCGACGAGGTGCTCGCCACCGTGTTCCGGGCGCCACGCTCCTACACCGGCGACGACACGGTGGAGATCAGCTGCCACGGCTCGACCTACATCCAGCAGGCCATCCTGCAACTCTGCCTGCGCCAGGGCGCCCGCATGGCCCAGCCGGGCGAGTTCACTCTGCGCGCCTTTCTCAACGGCAAACTCGACCTCAGCCAGGCCGAAGCCGTGGCCGACCTTGTCGCCAGCGAAAACGAGGCTGCCCACGCCGTTGCCCTGCGCCAGCTGCGCGGCGGATTTCGCAACGAAATTGCCCGGCTGCGCGAAGAACTTATCCATTTCGCCAGCCTGGTCGAACTCGAGCTCGACTTTTCGGAAGAAGACGTAGAGTTTGCCGACCGGAGCCAGCTACAAACTTTGGTGGAAAAAATCCGGGGGTACATCGGCCAACTGCTGGGCTCGTTCGCCCTCGGTAACGCCCTGAAAACCGGCGTGACCACCGTGATCGCCGGGCGACCCAACGCCGGGAAAAGTACCCTGCTCAACGCCCTGCTCAATGAAGAGCGTGCGATCGTCAGCGAAATTGCCGGCACCACCCGCGATACCATTGAGGAAAGCCTGAACATCCGGGGCGTGCAATTCCGGCTCATCGACACTGCCGGCATTCGTGAAGCGCAGGACCAGATCGAGGCCATTGGCGTGCAACGTACCCTGGAAAAAATTAAACAGGCAGCGATTCTGGTGTACCTCTGGGACGTGACGGCGATGACGCTGGCGGAGGTGTATGCCGATTTGGAACAGGTAGGAGCGACTCTTGCGGTCGCCCCGGGGGTAGGGCGGCCGCAAGGGCCGCCCCTACTGGTGGTGTGCAACAAGATGGATAAAAACCCCTATTTCAAAACCGAATGGCTGCTCGACCCCGCCGCACCCGACGTGTACCCGTACCTGCAAAGCGACCCGCCGGCGCAAAATACCATAGGTCTGACAGCGGCGCAAATCGTTCCGATCAGTGCCAAAAACGAACAAAATATCGAGTATCTGAAGGAGAAACTTTTCGAAATCGCGCTCGGCGAAGAGGTTCAACTGGAGGGTACCGTAGTGACCAACGCCCGCCACTATGGCGCCCTCCAACAAGCCGACGCCGCCTTGGCCGATGTGCTGGCCGGACTGGCCGGCGGCATCACCGGCGATTTTATCGCGCTGGATATCCGGCGTGCGCTGAACTTTCTCGGGGAGATCACCGGGGAGATCGGGGTAGAGGATTTGTTAGGGAATATTTTTGGGAAGTTTTGTATTGGAAAGTAAGTGAAATCCGGCGAGCATTAAATTAAAAAAAATGTTTTAAGTTTCTTTTGTTTTAAAACAAATGGTCGTTTTGTACCGTACTTTTCGGTTCCGTTGTTAAACTTGGATAAACACTACATGGAAAGCGAAATCATTCTTTACCAGTCGGAAAACGGCCAAACCAAAGTTGAAGTCCGCTTGGAAGGCGAAACGGTTTGGCTTACACTGAACCAGTTGGTCGAACTATTTCAACGGGACAAGTCGGTTATTTCCCGGCATATTAAAAATGTGTTTGAGGAGGGAGAATTGGACCCCAATTCAGTTGTTGCAAAAAATGCAACAACTGCCGCTGATGGAAAAACCTACATGGTTGACTACTACAACCTGGATATGATAATTTCAGTCGGTTACCGGGTAAACTCCCATCGTGGCACCCAATTCCGCATTTGGGCAACCCAGCGGCTACGCGAATACATTATTAAAGGCTTTACCCTCGATGACGAACGCCTGAAGCGCGCCGGGCAGCTGAACTACTTCGACGAACTGTTGGCCCGCATCCGGGACATCCGCAGCTCTGAAAAGGTGTTTTACCAAAAGGTCAAAGACATTTACGCAACCAGCATAGACTACGACGCCAACCACGCCCAAACCCTGGAGTTTTTCAGGATTGTGCAAAACAAACTGCTTTGGGCGGTCAGCCGACAAACCGCCGCGGAGATCATTGCCGAACGCGCAAACGCCGAAAAACCGAACATGGGTTTGACGACCTGGGCAGGCGCGAAGATTCGGAAAAGCGACGTGACCGTTTCCAAAAACTACCTGAACGCGGATGAAATAACCGCGCTGAACCTGCTGGTGGAACAATACCTGGCCTTTGCCGAAGCGCAGGCCCAACAGCGGAAGCCGATGTACATGAACGATTGGGTCAAACGCTTAAACGATATCCTGACGATCAATGAGCGGGAGGTATTGGAACACGCCGGGCGCATCCGTAAGGAGCTGGCCGATGAACTGGCCGGCAAAGCGTACGAGAAATTTATAGCCCAACAACAGGCTATAGAAAAAGCCGAAAGTCTGAATCAATTGGAAGCCGATTTGAAGGCAATTGGAAAAAAGAAAAAATGAATCGCTTCGTGAAACCGGGTGTCGCACAACTAAAAAATCTCGACAACTTTTGATGGCTGAGCGGGGATCGTGGGAGGATTCGTTAGCGAATATTTTTCGGAAGATTTGGCATTGGAAACGGTTTTTGTTTCCAAAAATGCCCATTTTTGTCTTTAAAAAGAAAAGAAATGAATTTTCTGACCTTCAAATCTACCTTTCAAGGCTACCCGGTTTTTTCAAATTCGGAGATTGAAAAATACTTCCCCGGCTTCGATGCCAAAAACCTGGTCCGGTGGCAGGCGAAAGGCTATTTGACTAAAGTGCGCAACAACTGGTACAGCTTCGCCGACCGGCAATGGGACGAGCGGCACCTGTACTGGGTCGCCAACCGGATTTACGCGCCTTCTTACCTGTCGTTGGAAGCGGCTTTGTCCCACTATCGCCTGATACCGGAAGGCGTATTTACCCTGCAATCCGTGACGACGCGGAAAACCTCCGCTTTTCAAACGCCGATCGGGCATTTCAGCTATGCCTCCGTCAAACCCTCCTGGTATTTCGGCTACCGGATGGAAAAAGCGGGCGGTTTGTTTTTTGCCATTGCCGAGCCAGCGAAAGCATTGCTCGATCTGCTTTACCTCCGCCCCGATTTGCAGGCCGCATCCCAATTTGAAGCGCTCCGGCTGAATATTCCTGAGGTCCTTCAAGTGCTGGATTTGCAGCTTTTTCAAGCGTACCTCGACCAGCTTGGCAGTCCGGCGCTGCACACCCGCGCGCGGCGTTTGCTCGCTTTCCTTCAACAACAACCTGCCCATGCTTCCGCTTCCTGAAATCCGGCAGTTTTATCCGCCGCAGTTGCAGGGTTTTCAACAGTTTTTGCTGCGGGAATACCTGCAATGCAAAATTCTGGCCCTGCTGTTCGACAGCCGTTACGCCGCCAAATTCGCTTTTCTGGGCGGCACCTGTCTGCGCCTGATCCACCAGAACAACCGGTTTTCGGAAGGTTTGGATTTTGACAATTTCGGGCTGACGGAAGCGGAGTTCGAGACGGTGTCTGAAGTGTTGCGCAGCGGCCTGGAGCGCGAAGGCCTCGAAGTGGAAATGCGCAATGTGTTGCGCGGCGCCTACCACTGTCTGATCAAGTTTCCCAACCTGCTTTTCGATACCGGCCTGAGCGGCCACCGGGAGGAAAAAATCCTGATCCAACTCGACACCGAACCGCAGCGCTTCGAGTACAGCCCGCAGCGCGTATTGCTCAACCGCTTCGATGTGTTCACCACCGTGTACACCACCCCGGTAGACATCCTGCTCGCGCAAAAACTGTACGCGATCTGCAACCGCAAACAAGCCAAAGGCCGCGACTTTTTCGACGCCACCTTTTTGTTTGCCCGCACCAAACCCAACTACGCTTACCTCGATAAAAAACTCGGCGTGTCGACTCCCGAAACCCTGCGCGAAAAAATGGTGGCGGTGGTCGATCAGATCGACCTCGATGCGGCCGCGCGCGACGTGCAACCGTTTTTGTTTCAGCCCCAGGATGTGGCGCGGGTGCGGGCGTTCGGGGAGTTTATTCGGGGGGTGGAACTTTGAGGGGAAGCTGTGGATAGGCCTTATGGCAGTATTTGGCGCCGATGTTTGGCGGGGAAGGAAGGAAAGGCAAGAAAACGAAACGGGAAGGCTGAAAAAAGAATCGCCTCTTGCGGGGCGAACTACCGGGAGTGCTACCCTGGCGCTGTTTTGGTAATACAAAGGCATAATACCCTACTGAGCAATTTCAACCTTTTTATCCAGAAGTTCGACGTTAAAATGCACTTTCGCATTTAAGGCCATGAATACCTTCATAATAGTATCAATGCGAGCATTTTTCAAACTATTTTCAAGTTTTGAGATTTGAGACCTTTTTACACCGACCAATTCGCCAAGCTCGGCTTGCGTCAACTGCCTTTTTTCCCGCGCGTCCCGGATAGCTTCGCCAAGTATATCAATGCGAAGTTCTCTTTCAAAGGCATCACGTTTGGGTGTGCCAGCATTACCAATGTACTTATCCGTGACTTCTTCAAGGCTGTAAACCTCTAATTTTTTAGTTTCTGCCATTTTAATATCTGTCTTTCTTATAATTCGGGTCTATTTCTCTGAGAAATAGCGCCGAAGCAATTCTTCTGCTTTTTTTATCTCTGCTTTTGGCGTTTTCTGTGTTTTCTTAATGAAACCGTGAGTAACAATCACAAGGGTTTCTTCCGGCCCGGTTTTGTCCCAAAAGGCAAGTAATCTAAATTGGGTTTTGTTGTACAAGGTTCTGAATTCCCAGATTTCATCAGTCAGTTTTTTAAAAAGCGATTTATCTTGAATCCTGCTTGCTTTGTTTAAATTGTAAATAATCTTGTCTCTTTCTTTTGAATCTAAGCTATCTAAAAATTCGATTGCGGGGTTTAAAAATTTAATGGAAAATCTACTCATTTAAATGTCAGTGAAAGATTGGGTTCGCAAAATCTCTTTAGTCCGTAAGACACCTGTCTTTGTCATGTCTAATATGTGCTGTTTTAATATTACTCTCTTACAGGAAATGAAGTTGGTGCAAAGATATGTGTTTCCTTTTTGGGAAACAACAGTAAAGAAAAATTTTCTTAGGTATATGAAAATCTAATTGGTTAGATTGATTCGACTTAGAGAAGTCCCATTTTTTCACCTTTTGTCCAAATTTGCCCCCTATTTGTACCTTTTGCCTTGCAACAAAGGCACAACTAACTAAAAAACAGTTTTTTACAAAAACCTTTTTGTATTGGGAAACCAACCCCTACTCCCCCCCAACATAAACTACCCGGTACACCGCATCTGCATAATCATCCGACACCAGCAGCGACCCATCCGGCATCCACTCCAGGTCGACCGGCCGGCCCCACACCTCCTCGCCGGGCTGCAACCATCCGGAAATAAAAGGTTCGTAGCCCAGGCTTTTCCCCTGCCCGTCCACCCGCACGAGGCTGAGCCGGTAGCCGATTTTTTTGCTGCGGTTCCAGGAGCCGTGCTCGGCGATAAAAATCTGGCGCCGGTATTCCGCCGGCCAGTTGGCGCTCAAGCCAAACTCCAGGCCGAGCGGCGCCGTGTGCGGACCGAGGTTTTGCGCCGGCGGCACGAAGCCGCTGCAGGGCCGTTTAGCACCAAATTTCGGGTCGGGCAAATCGCCCTGATGGCAATACGGATAGCCAAAGTGCTGCCCGTCTGCCGTAGCGTGGTTGAGCTCACAGGCAGGAATGTCGTCGCCAAGCATATCGCGGCCGTTGTCCGTAAACCAAAGCTGGCCGTTGTCGGGGTGCCAGGTAAAGCCCACCGTGTTGCGGATGCCGTGCTGCACCACCTCGGGGCCGGCGCCCGGGTTGTCCACATCGAGCCGGGTGAGGCTGGAGTAGATCGGCTCTTCGCGTTCGCAGATGTTGCAGGGCGCGCCGACGGGCACGTACAACTTGCCGTCGGGACCAAAGGCAATGTACTTCCAGCCGTGATGGCCTTCAGTGGGGTAACGGTCGTACACCACCACCGGGGCAGGCGGGTTGGCCAGGCGGTTTTCAATGTCGTCGAAGCGGAGGATGCGGCTCACCTCGGCCACGTACAGGCTGCCGTTGCGGAAAGCGACCCCGTTGGGCATGCGCAGGCCGGTAGCCAGGGTAAATTGCTGGTCGGCGATCTGGTCGCCGTTGGTGTCGCGCAGGGCATACACGTTGCCGGCGTCGCGGGTGCCGACAAACAGGGTGCCGCCCGGGCTGAGGCACAGCGAGCGCGCATTTTTTACGCCTTCGGCAAACGTGGTGATGCGAAAACCGGGTGGCAGACGCAGCAAATGCAGCGGCAGTTTGCCGGCATAACCCGGGGCGACCGAACCGCCCGGTGCGGCAGGGGCAGCAGTTTTTTTCGAAGGACCAGTATTGCTGGTGCAAGCCAGAAAACCGGCTGCCAGCAGGATAAGCAAGGTGCGCATGTTCTAAGTTTTTCCTTTTGGGCAAACTTACTGAAACCACCGGACTGCCTGTATATTTTGTTCCGCTCCCGACAACCCGTTCCGAAACTTTTGTGGATTTTGGCCGCTGTTTTCAAATCTGTTCAATTGCAGCCGATGTTAAAATTTTCCAGCCTCCTGTTTGCTTTGATTCCTGTTTTTGCCGTAGCCCAGGTCGATCTGGATGTGTCGGTCCGTGATGCCCAAACCCGCCAGCCGCTGCCCGGCGTGCTCGTGCGCCTGGAAAACCCCCGGATCGGTTTTTCCGCTGAAAAAACAACCAATGCGCAAGGGCGCGCCGTGTTTTACGGCCTGGCGCTCGCCGGCGAGTACGCAGTTGTTGCCCCCGAAACCGAGGGCTACCACGAGGTGCGCAAATCCGGCATCGACCTGCGCAGCAACACCGACGCCGGCGTGTCGCTCGATCTGGGCAAAAAAATGGAACTGGCGCTCGAAGAGGTCGTGGTGCGGGGCGCCACCCGTATCAACACCCGCAACGCCGAGGTGTCGTCCGAACTCCGCCAAAAAGAACTTGAGCAACTACCCCTCGAAGGCCGCGACATTACCCGCCTCCTTTACCGCTTGCCCAATGTGGTGCAGGCCACCGGTTTTTACCCCGAGGCGCCCAATGTGAGCATCAACGGCTCCAACGCACTGTTTACCAACTACCTCATCGACGGTATGGACAACAACGAGCGTTTCCTCGGCGGCATGAAATTCAATATTCCGCTGGGTTTTGCCCGCAACGTCAATGTGCTCACCAACAACTTTTCCACGGAGTACGGCCTCACGGCCAACGGCATCGTCAACGTCACCTCCCGCAGCGGCAGCAACGATTTTTCAGGCGAAGCCTTCGTCGTCACCCGCCCCGGCGGCCCCTTCGATGCCGCCTCGCCCTATGCGCAACGCGACCTCTCCGGCAATGCCGTAAAAGACGGTTTCCGGCGGTACCAGACGGGCTTCGGTTTCGGCGGCCCCTTGCGCCGCGACCGCACGTTTTACTACCTGAATGCCGAATATACCCGCGATGAAAAAGACAACCTGCTGCGCTCGCCCGGCTTGGGCGTTTCGGAAACCGTGCCCGGCGCCAACAATTTCACCTACCTGAGCGCCAAAATCGACCAGTACTGGACCCCCAGCTTCCGCTCGGCCCTGCGCGCCAGCCTGGGCGCGATCAACATTGCCCGGCAAGGCGGCGGCCTCGACGGGGGGCTGACCTTCCCTTCCGCCGCCAATTTTCAGGACCGCAACAGCGCGCTCGTCGCCCTGCAAAACACCTGGCTCGGCGACCGTTTCAAAGCCGAAACCAACCTCCAGTACAGCCGCTTCCGCTGGAACTACGGCCGCCCCAACATCCTCAACTCCCCGCAAGTGACCCTGCTCGACCCCCAGGAGCAAACCCTCGCCGTGCTCGGCCACCCCGGCTATATTTTCGACGCTACGGAAAACACGCTGCAGGCCCAGCAAAAATTTGCCCTCTACCGCGAGCGCCACACGGTACGCGCAGGACTCGAAGCCATCAGCGCCGACCACCAACTGCTCGGCGGCGGCAATGTCAGCGGCAACTACATCGTCAAACTCCGGCAAGACCAGCTCGACGCCCTGCGCGCCCGCAACCTGGGCGGCGCGCTCGACATCCGCGACATCCCCGCCGACGTGGAGGT
>CAZVZH010000016.1:0-40241 GCA_964630705.1 uncultured Saprospiraceae bacterium
AGGCTGGCTTGCGGATTTTCCAGTAGCTCGCGGCCTTTACGGCTTTCATAATTGGTGTAAAAAACAAAACCCGCGTCGTCGTAATCTTTCAACAAAACGATGCGCGCACTGGGCCGGCCATCGGGTGTGGCGGTGGCCAGCGTCATGGCATTGGGTTCCGGCAGGGCGCTGTTCAGCGCTTCGTCGAACCACAGGCCAAATTGTTCGATCGGATCGGGCCGCACGCTGTTGGCATCAAGCGCCTCGAGGGTGTAGTTGCGCCGGAGTTCGGCAATATTTACGCTACTTTTTTGTGCCATTGAAGTAAACAGGTTGGTTCAGGCGAATGTAGCAGCCGCCGGTCGATTTACCAGCCTCCACGCCGGTTTTTTGCAGTTCTTGGCTCAGTTTAAAATAGGTATAAAATACCGCTCCGATATTTTACCGCACCCGACATTTGCCGGAATAGTTGGGCAACGGTATTGCTCCGCTGCTTTCAACAGAAACGTAAAATGCGCGTCATGAAACAACTTTTACCGCTCTTCCTCCTATTTCATGCCATTGGCGCCACCGCCCAAACGGTGCCCGAACCCGATAGCTCGCTGCGTCTGGTGCCGCTTCGCGAAACCGTGGTAGCCGCCAACCGCAGCAGTCAAAGCCGTACCGCAGTAGCCCAGCAGGTGTCGGTGTTGCGCCAGGCAGCTATTCAACAGGCCAACACCCAAACAACTGCCGACCTGATCAGCAATGCCGCCGGCATCTTTGTCCAAAAAAGCCAGCAAGGCGGCGGCAGCCCGGTCTTGCGCGGTTTCGAGGCCAACCGCGTGCTGCTGGTGGTCGACGGTATTCGCCTGAACAACGCCATCTACCGGGGCGGGCATTTGCAAAACATCATCACCCTCGACCAAGGCGCGCTCGACCGGGTAGAAGTGCTGTTCGGCCCGGCCTCCACCGTATACGGCAGTGATGCCCTGGGCGGCGCTATTTGTTTTTTTACAAAAAAACCGCAACTGGCCGAAGAGCCGGGCCTGCGCACCAGCGGCAGCGCTTTTGCCCGCTACGGCTCTGTCAATACTGAAAAAACGACACACGCCGACTTCAGCCTTGCCGGACAAAAAGTGGGTAGCCTCACATCCTTCACATTCAGCGATTTCGGCGACCTCCGCATGGGCGCCAATACCGGCAACCGCAGCGCTTTCGGCGAACGGCTGTACTACGTGGAGCGGATCGACGGAAAAGATTCGTTGGTGGCCAACCCCGATCCGCACATGCAGCGGTTTAGCGGCTACCGGCAATACGACCTGCTGCAAAAAATCCATTGGCAACCCAACAACCGCATCAGCCACACCCTCAATGTGCAATTCAGCACGTCTTCCGATATTCCGCGTTACGACCGGCTCACCGACCCAGGCCCGGGCGGCGCCGGCCTGCGCAACGCCGAGTGGTACTATGGCCCGCAAACACGCCTGCTCGCCGCTTACCACCTGGAGGCCGAAGCCAAAGGTTGGTTCGATCGCATGGGCGCTACACTGAGCGTTCAGGATATCGAGGAAAGCCGCCATCAACGCCGGTTTGGCAACAACAACCTCCAGCACCGCATCGAAACGGTACAGGTATACGGCCTGGAGTCGGAAGCGCAAAAAAACTGGGGCCTGCACAGCCTGCGGGTCGGAATCGATGCCCAGTACAACGACGTAACCTCTACCGCCTTCCAGAAAAACCTAAACACCGGCGCTGTCGCAGCGCTCGACACCCGCTACCCCGACGGCGGCAGCCAAATGCTGCACCTGGCGGCGTTCAGCACGCACAATTGGCAAGCGGAAGCCCTGCCGCGCTGGTCGTTCAGCGAAGGTCTACGGCTGGGTATCAGCAGCTTGAAGGCCCGTTTTGACGATCGTACTTTTTTCGAATTTCCGTTCCGGAGTGTACAACAAACCAACCCGGCATGGTCGGCCAGCCTGGGCGCCGTGTGGCGCCCGGCCGAGCTATGGCGCCTGGCGCTTAACGCCGCCAGCGGCTTCCGCGTGCCCAATGTCGACGACCTGGGCAAAGTGTTCGAATCGCAGCCCGGAGCGGTGATCGTGCCCAACCCCAACATTCGTCCAGAGCAAAGTTTTAACCTCGACCTCAACCTCAGTCGCCACCTGGCCGGCCGCTTCCACTGGGAAAGTGTCGTGTGGACTACAGTGCTGAACAAAGCCATTGTAACCGATTTTTTTCAGTACGACGGCCAGGACTCCATCGATTTCAACGGTGTGCGCAGCCGGGTGTTGGCCAATCAAAACAAAAACCGCGCCCGCCTCTGGGGCGCCAGCAGCAGCCTGGAAGCCGACCTCTCGGCAAGCTGGGCAGCGTACGGCTCCGTGGCCTACACCCGGGGACAAATCCTGCAGAATGGCCCCGACCAGCCGCTCGACCACATTCCGCCACTACACGGCCGGGCGGGCCTGCGCTACCACCCTAATCGGCTGAATGCCGAAGTTTTCGCCTTGTTTCAGGGTAAAAAACCGATCGACCAGTACTCCCCTACCGGCGAAGACAACCAGGCCTACGCGCCGGCCGAGGGCATGCCCGCCTGGTTTACCCTCAACCTGCGCGCCGGCTACCGGGTATTGAACCACCTGAAATTACAGGCCGGCATCGACAATTTGCTCGACCGCCAGTACCGGGTATTCGCCTCCGGCATCAATGCTCCGGGGCGGAATTATTGGCTGACGGTCCGGGTTGAATGGTAGGCCCCGAAATGCACCACTTGGAAATTTGAAATCGAAAATTTGAGATTTGGGTACTTTTGCGTCCTGTCGGCTCCAACTTGCCGGCAGGACGCATTTTTTCCACCACCACAACGCACCCGGCATGTCGGACATCATTTTTTCCCTGATACAAAAAGAACTGAACCGCCAGCAGCGCGGCCTCGAACTGATCGCCTCTGAAAACTTCACCAGCCCGGCCGTCATGCAAGCCATGGGCTCCTGCCTGACCAACAAATACGCCGAAGGCTACCCCGGCCGGCGCTACTACGGCGGTTGCGAGGTGGTGGATGAAGTAGAACAACTGGCCATCGACCGGATCAAGGAACTTTTCGGCGCTGCTTGGGCCAACGTACAGCCGCACTCCGGCGCACAGGCCAACGCCGCCATTTTTCTGGCTTGCCTCAAGCCCGGCGACAAAATCCTGGGCTTCAACCTCGCCCACGGCGGCCACCTCAGCCACGGCTCCCCCGTCAATTACTCGGGCAAGGTGTACGACCCCGTTTTTTATGGCGTGGAAGAGGAAACTGGTCGTATCGACATGGACAAAGTGGAAGAAATTGCCTTGCGGGAAACGCCCAAACTCATCATTTGCGGCGCTTCAGCGTATGCCCGCGATTGGGACTATGCGCGTTTCCGGCAAATTGCCGACCGCGTCGGCGCCCTCTTGCTCGCCGACATCGCCCACCCGGCCGGCCTGATCGCTGCCGGGTTGCTCAACAACCCGATTCCCCACTGCCACATCATCAGCAGCACTACCCACAAGACCCTGCGCGGACCGCGCGGCGGCATCATTCTCATGGGTCAGGATTTTGACAACCCCTGGGGCCGCACCACGAAAAAAGGCACCCCCATCCGGATGTCGAGCATCCTCGACAGCGGGGTGTTCCCCGGCATGCAAGGCGGCCCGCTGGAGCATGTGATTGCCGCCAAAGCCGTGGCTTTCGCTGAAGCCCTGCAGCCCGAGTTTAAAGCCTACGGCCAACAAGTCATCCGCAACGCGCAGGCGATGGCGCAGGAATTCCTTGCCCGCGGCTACCGCATCATTTCCGGCGGCACCGACAACCACCTCATGCTCATCGACTTGCGCTCAAAAAATGTCAATGGCCGCGTGGCTGAAAACGCCCTGGGCGCAGCCGACATCACCGTCAACAAAAACATGATTCCCTTCGACCCCGAGCCGCCCATGACCACCTCCGGCATCCGCGTTGGCGCCGCGGCCATCACTACCCGCGGCTTACAGGAAGCCGACTGCCGCCGGGTGGTGGAATGGATCGATTCCGTGCTCTCGAGCCCGGAAGACGCTGCACACCATGCTGCGGTAGGGCGGGAAGTCAATGCATTTATGAAAGGGTTTCCGCTGTACGCCGGCGCCGCTGTGGAAGCGTGAAAAGGTTGACAGGTTTGATAACCTGGTGAAATCAGCCCCATCAATCTTTATAAACCTCAACGGAAGCGCATCGAACGCCACCTGCTCCAGCCCGCCCTATTTTTTTAGCATAGCTGCCAGCCAGGCCGTCCGGGCCAGAAGTATTTCCGCAACCAACAGATTGAGCAGCCAACTGGGCCAAGCTACCAGGCGATAGGCCGTTTCGGGGTCCAGGTCGGCGTACATCGCCAGGCCATACTGCATGAGGCGCAAGGTGATCGCCGAAAAGGTCAGCGCGTAGCTGCGGATCATCCAGGCGCCGTGGGCTCGAATATTTCCCGCGCGAATCGCCCGCCAAGCCCACCAGGTGCTGCCCCACCATAAGATACTAAGCGATAAAAAGGAGGCTTGCGCAAACGGGCCGCCATTGGCATACCAGGCCATGACCATACCTGCCGGACCGCAAACGAGGAGGATGCTGAAAGCGTACATGCGTCCCATCCAGCGGTGCAGCGCCGGCACGCGCCGGAGCAGGCTGCCAGAAAACTGCGTCAGCCCTGCCGCCAACACCAGCAAAGCCGGAAAAATGTGCAGGTAAAATGCCGCGCGGTAGTGTAGCAGGTGGATGATGTGTTGTTTGCTAAGCAGAAAATCGATGTCGCTGCGGCCCGATGTGTACGGCCAGATGATCCGGAGCATAACCCAGGTAAAAAATGACACCCCAGCAAGGCCCAAGAGGCTGCGGGCAGTGCGGGCGATGAGGAAGGAAGATAATACGCCGGGCATGGGCAGGAAAGAACCAAGAATATGACTAAAGGGTACCAAGATAATAGCCATAGCCCTTTTCATTACAGGACTATGGCTATATCGACTTGCAAAAAGTTACCGATTCAAAACAGCGCCAATCGCTTTTATCGGGGCAATTTTTTGCACCGGTTGAGGCGCCGGCTTCAGGTATTCATCGGTCTTAGGCGGCTCCAGCAGGTTGATTTGCCACGAGGCATCCTGTTGAAGGCTGGCGATGCGGTTGTTTTCAGTGCCGTTTTCCCAGAAATCTTTTTCCCAGGTGATATGGTACGACTGCCGGGAAGCTAGCAAGGTTTGGTCAATATGAGCGGCGATCAACTGAGTGGAGCCACTCATAGCCAGATCATACGCCGAAACGTAGTTGCCGTTTTTGGAAAACGTCACCGCCCGGTATTGCCGGTATTGCCGGCTGAAGCCGTGGGTAGCCGAATAGATCAGGACGACGTGTTCGGCGGTGGCCAGCTGCGCTACAGGTTCCTTGAATACGGGCGAACGGCTCATCATATCCATGTTGTTGCCGGGCAAAAAACGGTTGGGGTCGTCCAGATGTTTGCCCTGGCCTGCTTGATCGGCCGGACGTTTATTCCCCCGCTCGATTTCTCGCTGCAAAAATTCTTTGCTGATCGCATAGGGTAGCGCCGCCTTGGGAAATTGCTTTATAAATGTCTGAAAATCGGGGTTTTCAGCGGCCTTTCGGGGCCGGTTTGCGGAAGGTTGCAAACTGAATGCGGCCAAAAATCCGGCGAGGGAAACGGCTGCCAGGGCAAGGAGGATATTTTTCATAAAACTGGTTTTTGTAGCCGGGACCATGCAGGAAATCGGGCCGGCTGGTGTGAACATAAAATTGCCGGGGCGGGATGTTCAGCGGGTAGGGGATTACACAAATGGCGGGGGAAAAACGGTTGGCGCGATGCGACTGGTGTCAGGCTTAAAACTTTAACAGCCGGGCAAAAACAAAAACCCCCGTCCGGGAGCCGCAATGCCGGACGGGGGTTACTCCTAGCCAGGAGTTCGGGTTTATTTGGAAATGCCTTTGGCGGAAGCCGAAACCGTGTTGGTCGGGTAAGCCCAGTTGACTTGTTCGACCATGCCGCCGCTGGTCAGCGTCATGATTTGGCGGCCTGCCGGGGTCATGCTGTTGATTGAATTGCCTTCGGCGCCGTTTTGCTGGTAGTCTTTCGCCCAGTTGATTTGGAACGCCTGGATGGAAGCCGTCAGGTCGGTTTCGATAGTGGCGACGGTGAGCGTGCCGGGGTTTACACCGGCTACGAAATGCGTAGCGAGATGGTTGCCGGCTTTATCGAATACGGCGATGTGGTAGCTTTTGAAATTTTTGGTAAACGCGCGGCCGGTGTTGTACAGCACAGCGTAGTTCGTAGCGGTTTCAAAAGCGGCTACCGGCTCCGGATAAACCGGCATGCGGCTGAAGCGAGCGCTTTCTTCGAGCATGGGGAGGAACTCGTAGTATTCCCAGGCCAGGCGCTTCGCCTTAGGGGCGGCAGCGCGGTTTTCCAGTTGCGACTGGAGCGACTCGGCGTCGAAGCTGTAGGGCAGTTCAGCCTTCGGAAACTGAGCCAGGAAATCCTGGAACGTCGGTTCGGCGCTGGCTGCGCTGGCATTCATGTTGTTCGTTTGACCAGCGGTGAGGCTGATGAATGCGACAAAAAAGACCGGGATTAAGAAGATTGATTTCATTGTACGGATCGGATTTTGGTTTTGGTGTGTGTGTATTTGAGGCGGCTGCTTTTCTCTTTTTTATCGCAGGTAGGGAACAGCGCCGCAGTTTGGATTAAAAAACCTGCAAGTATTATTTCGTACTTGCAGGTAATTTTCCAAACCGCGTGCCAAAAACCCGGAACTACGACTTTTTAACTTTTGAAGCCTTGCCGGAGGCCTTTTTTACCGCAGCGGGGGTATCCGGAATGCCGGGTAGGCGACCATTGGCCGCGCCGCTGACATACGTGCCCCAGGTGAGGTTGTCGGCGCCGGCCTGGTGGGCCAGGGCCCGTTCGATGGTCATATTAGCGGCGGTTTCCACTACCCACTCGAAGTTTTCTTCGCCCACCGAGTGCACATCGGCATCGGGAGCAGGGTTGCAAAAGTCGATGGCGTAGGGGATACCGTCGCGCACAGCGAACTCCACGGTATTAAAGTCGTAACCCAGGGCGTGGTTGACGCGGAGCACCAGCTCGTGCATCTGATCGCGCAGGGCTTTCGACACTTTGTGGTCGGCTACATAGCGGAGGTGGTGCGGGTTGCGGGGTTCGTAGTCCATGATGCGGACGTACTTTCGGCCCAGGCAGTAGCACCGAAAATAGGCGTCGAAATTGACGTTTTCCTGGAGGAGCATGACCAGCGTGCCGGTTTCGTTGTAGGCGGTAAACAGTTCTTCAAAGTTGTTCACCTTGTACACGCTTTTCCAGCCGCCGCCGGAGTGCGGTTTCATGTAGAGCGGAAAACCGCCGAGATACTCCACCATGCGCTCCCACTCCAGGGGGAACTTAAGGTTGCGGAAGCTGTTGCCGCTGGTGTCGGGCGGCATTTCTTTCGAGGGCAGGAGTACGGTTTTGGGCACCGGAAGGCCGATTTTGGTGGCCAGGCAGTTGTTGAAATACTTCTCGTCAGCGCTCCACCAGAAGGGGTTGTTGAGCACGGCCGTGCCGTTGAGCGCGGCGTTTTTCAGGTAGGCGCGATAAAAGGGCACATCCTGGGAAATACGGTCGATCATAACCGCGTAAGGTGTCGGCTCGCCCTGCATGCACTCGTCGACCAGGGTCGGCTCGGCATAGACGCCTTTTACATTTTTAGCGTTTACCCGCGCGACGAACGCTTCCGGAAACGTCGTTTCCTTGCCGTGTAAAATTCCGATTTTCTTCATTCGATTGCGTTTTGAAATACAAATGTGGTAGTTGTACGTGTGCGACAAAACTACTCAAAACGGCAAGCTTGCCCAATCAGCAGGCAAATATTTCCAATCGGAGCAAAAACGGGAAGCGCTGGGGCGCCGGGCAAAAGGATGGGTGGGAAAAATTGAAAGCGGGCGATGCGGGCTGCTGGCCGGCAGGCATTGGTTCGGGTGGGCAGGCGACAACATGGGCAACAAAATCGGTTTAGGTACTCGGTGCGATGGAATAAAATCAGACGTCTTCCTTCGCAGGCATGCGGATTATTTTTTGGTGGATGAGGTGGATGGAAAAACGGAAGAGGGAACAGCGAAGCAGCGGAGATTATTGCAGACGCATGAAAATTTTATTTTATTTCAACGCCGCAGCGCAACGTGTTCCATATCCATAGTCGCGCGCCTTCATCAGTTGTCAATGAATTGGCCGATATCTACCTTTTCGGGTTTGGGCGGCACCACCACTTTTTTTGTGATCGTTTGCAATTTGACCTCCTGGCCCTCGTATTTGGCATACAAGGTCACCGGGTATTGGCCGCTCTTGGAGTAGGTAAACCGCAGCACGCCGTTTTGAAAAACCTGACGGCCGCTGCCGTCGCCGGGGTCGATCTCGTACACGGCGCCTTGTGAGAAATTGGTCATTCGAAAAATGAAGGGTTGCCCGACTTCGGGGTACTCTTCGTCGCGACGGACCAGGTTGCCCGTAATTTTTTGAATCGCCGCCGCGCTGGTTTCAGCGGCCGGTTTTTTTTGCGCGCCCGATTGCACCATCGAGCGCTCGTCGGTGCGGGCAGTCGGCGTTTTGCGCGCCATTTGCAAGGCGATGAGGCCCGCTGCGCCAATCAGTGCAATCACAATTAACAAAATTACTTCGCGGTTTTTGCCGGGTGTTTTGTTGGTTTGCTCCATAATTTGTTTTGCGTTTTAAAAACACAGACAAAGGTACGCCCCAAGCCCCGCACACCAAAACCTGCGCCGCATAAGATGGCTTTTTACTGGAATGACAGCCGAAATTTTTTGGAAAAAATGACCCTGCGCCGGGGTTGGAACCTCGCCAAGGTGCTGGCTTCCTATGCGCTCACCCGCTGGACGCAACGCCCCATCCAGTGGGGGCTGCCCGTCATGCTCAGCATCGAACCGACTACCGCCTGCAACCTCCGCTGCCCCGAATGCCCCTCCGGCCTGCGGTCGTTCAGCCGCGCCACCGGCAACCTGAAAAGCGATTTTTTCCGCCGCCTCGTCGACCAGCTCTCCCCCGACCTGTTTTACCTCTACTTTTATTTTCAGGGCGAGCCGTATATCCATCCGGACTTTCTCGACATGGTGGAATATGCCCACCGCCGCGGGCTGTTCACCGTCACGAGCACCAACGGCCACTTCCTCGACGAGGCCCGCGCCCGCCGCACCGTGGAGGCCGGCCTCGACCGCCTGATCATTTCCGTCGACGGCGCCGACCAGGAGACTTACGCGCAATACCGCATCGGCGGGCAACTCGAACAAGTGCTGGATGGCGCGCGTCGGGTAGTGGCCTGGAAACGCCGGCTAAAGTCCCGCCGACCCCACCTGATTTTTCAATGCCTGGTCGTGCGCCCCAACGAACACCAGCTCGACGACATCCGCCGCCTGGCCCGCGACATCGGCGTCGACGAGGTCAAATTCAAATCAGCCCAGGTGTACGACTACCAACAAGGCAACCCGCTCATCCCGCTCGACGAGCGCTACGCCCGCTACCGCCGACAAGCCGACGGCTCCTGGGCGCCCAAACATGCCCTCGACAACCACTGTTGGAAACTCTGGCACGCCGCCGTGGTCACCTGGGACGGCGTGGTGGCGCCCTGTTGCTTCGACAAAGACGCCCGCCACCGCCTGGGCGACCTGACAACTGCTGCGTTTCGCGACATCTGGCAAGGCCCGGCCTACCGGCAGTTTCGCCGGCAACTGCTGCGCGGCCGCAGTGCCATCGACATTTGCACGAATTGCACGGAAGGCTGCCGGGTGTGGGTGGGTTGAACCACCAGAAAAAATTTTCTCCCACGCAAGAATTGACCGCTCCAGCCGGCGTGTATCTTCACACACTTTTTCACTTTTTTCAAAACATACGTCACTTGCCTATGAGAATTCCGCTCCTCTTATCCGCCCTGCTGCTGTGGGGCGCCTGCCGCGAAAAACCGGTCGTATCCATCGAGTCGTTTCGAAAAGAAAAAGGAACCGACTGCGACCAACCCGACACCCTGCGCACCAACTGCGCCCGCATCGATCTGCAATACCCGGTGTTAAAATCGGGGCCCCAGGCCCTGCGCGACAGCGCCGGCAGCTGGGTAAACAGCTACCTGTTCGGTATGCTCGCGCCCGAAAGCGAACAGCCGGTGAGCAGCCTCGACGAAGCCGCCCAGGCGTTTTTTGCCAACCACGAAACGTTCAGAGAATCGGTCATGTACGGCGCTTTCGAAGCCCAATGCGGCGGCGAAGTGGCGCTCGACGACGACAAACACCTTACCCTGGCCATGAGCGGCTACACCTATCAGGGCGGCGCGCATGGCTCGTCCAACGCCGCCGTAGCCACTTTCGACGTCGCCACCGGCCGCCAACTTCGTTGGCCCGACCTGATCGCCGATTTGCCGGCGTTAAAAAAACTGCTCGAACAAAAATTCCGGCAAGCGAAGGCGGAAGCCTTCCGCGACGGCTTCAATTTCGACACCACGTTCCCCTTCGAACTTCCGCAAAATTTCGGCTTAACACCCACCGGCATCTATTGCGTTTACAACCCCTACGAGGTGGCGCCCTACGCCCTGGGCAGCACAGAGATCGACCTTACTTTTGATGAAATCCAGTCCCTGCTAAAAAAATAACACATCACTTTTCTATTCAAAACATGAAGAAAACTACACTGTTCTCCTGTCTTTTCCTGCTCCTGCTGGCCGCCGCCGGCTGCCATTCTTCCGGTGAAAAATCCGCCGAACGCAACGCCTGGATCACCGTCGACAAACAAGGCGCCATCCAACTGCTGGGCAAAACCGTGCCCAACCTGGAAGCCTTGCAATCCGCCTTGTACGACACGCTGTCGAAAATGGAAGTCCTGCCAACTGACGTGTCCGTCCACTTCGATCCCGAAATCCTGATGGGTACCCGCGGCGCCGTCAACGATCAGATCGCCGAAGCCCTGGCCAGCGCTGCCGCCCGCAAAGCCTGCGAAACGACCATCCACGATTTCTATCGCTGGTACGACGCTTTTGCCCGCGACGACAGCCGGTACATTCAATTCACCGATCAATCGGGCAAGCACGTTCGGCTCGACACCGCCAAACTCGAACTCCACTTGGCGCAATACAAATCCAGCGGTTTCGTCAGCGAACGGTTTATTGCCAACCGGAAAGCCTATTACCAAAACTGCGAAAAACTCTGGCAAAACGAACCGAAAGACGAGCCGGGCTCCTGCATGGACCACGACCCTTGTTTTTGCGCCCAGGACTGGGAGCTCGACTTTTGGACCAAATCGCCGGTGTCGATCCAACGCACCGGCGAACAGGCCGTCGCCACCCTCAGCGGCACGGAAGGCGGCAGCCCCCGCGAACAACGGATCAACATGGTGCAGGAAAACGGCAAATGGCTGATTGCGGACATCCGCTGCGAGTAAGGCGCAGGGGACTTTCAGAAAAAATTCAGGAAGGTGGCGCCGTCGGGCGCTGCCTTTTTTTTGTCGGTTGCGCTCCAAGGCTGCGTGGCAGGACCCCACCCTACTAGACATTTTCGGTAGAGACTTGCCAGGTTTCGCAAACCTGGCAGGTCTGGATTGGCCCGGAGAACAAAATATCCTGTAGTGTGGGCCGGACAACCTGTTTTCATGGAAATTCTGGTTCGTTTTTTTATCCAATTGCCTACCTTTCCGACTCCCGAGCCACAAAACACTGCCATTTGACCCGCCTCAGCACCATCGATATCTTATGAGCACGGAAGACATCCGTTGGAAGCAGCGCTTTCAAAATTTTATTAAAGCGCTCGAACTTTTGGAGCAAGCCGTTTGGATGCACCGGGAAAAAGGATTGAATGAATTGGAAGAACAGGGGCTGATCCAACGATTCGAATTTACCCACGAATTGGCCTGGAATGTGCTGAAGGATTATTTTGAATACCAGGGCTTTACCCACATTACAGGATGCAGAGACGCTACCCGCGAAGCTTTCCAAAACGCCTTGATCGAAGACGGCGATGGATGGATGGAAATGATCCGCAGCCGCAACCAATCCTCCCATACCTATAACGAAGCCATCGCAAAAGCCTTGAAAGAAAAAATCCTGACCACCTACTACCCGCTTTTTCAGGATTTTAAACAAAAAATGCAGTCGCTGGAATAAACCGCTTGCCATGTTCGGACTCAAGGAACACGATATTGCCGCCATCAATCGCTGCTTTCGCAAGTACCCCGCCATCGAGCAGGTTGTTTTGTACGGATCCAGGGCTAAAGGGAATTATAAAAAAGGCTCGGACATCGATTTGACGCTGGTTGGCGACACCCTGACTTTCGACCAACTGCTCCAACTGGAAATTGAACTGGACGACCTGCTGTTGCCCTACAAAATCGACCTTAGCCTCCGGCACCTGATCGACAATCCGGCTTTACTGGAGCATATTCAACGGGTTGGGAAAATCTTTTACCAAAAAACTGCTCCCGCACCACAGCCATGACCATTCAACAAGCGCAGCAAACCGTCGACCACTGGGTGCGCACCGTGGGTGTGCGGTATTTTTCCGAACTGACCAACATGGCCATCCTCACGGAGGAAGTCGGCGAAGTGGCCCGGCTGTTGGCGCGGCTGTACGGCGACCAGTCGTTTAAAACGCCCGAACTGGCCGCCAGCGCCCAAGCTGACCTGGCCGACGAAATGGCCGACGTGCTGTTCGTACTCATCTGCCTGGCCAACCAAACCGGCGTAGACCTGGAAGCCGCCCTGCAAAAAAACCTGGAGAAGAAAACCGCACGCGACGCCCAACGCCATGCCAATAATCCCAAACTGCGCTAGCCCCTGCCATGCCCGGAATGATTGACCCGCTCTCGGCCTATTTTCAAAAAAAAGCGCTGTTTCGGCCTACTCCTCTGCCGGCCGACTTTGTTTTCCAGTTCGATCAACCCTTCGAAGAAATTTTTCTCGACACCCCCGACGGCGCCCGCCTCAACCTCTTGTATTTCCCCGCCTCCACCCAACCCCGCCGGGGCGTCGTGCTCTACTTTCACGGCAACCGCGACAACCTCCAGCGCTGGGGCCAGCTCCACGCCGATTTCACCCGCCGGGGTTACGACTTCGCGGTTCCAGACTACCGGGGCTACGGAAAAAGTACCGGTCACCCCAACGAACGCCGGTATTACGACGACGCCCGGCTGGTGTACGACTGGCTGCACCACCGCTGCCCGGCCGGCCAAATCGTACTGTACGGCCGTTCGCTGGGCACGGGCATGGCCTGTTTCCTGGCCGCCCACGTGCGCGCAAAAGCCTTGATTCTGGAAACGCCGTTCGACAATATCCCCGGACTGATCGGCAGCCACCTCGGCGGCAGCAACATCCCCTTCCGGCCGGCCTATTTTTTCCCAAACGACCGCCACCTGCGCCAATCCGAACTGCCGTCCCTGCTTTTTCACGGCGACAAAGACCGCACGGTGCCGCCCGAATCAGCCCTGCGCCTGCGCAATTGCCTGAAACCCGGCGATGAGTTTGTGTTCATCCCGGGCGGCACCCACCATAATTTGCGGGAGTTTGCGGTGTATCAGGAGCGGCTTGATGCCTGGCTGTTAGGTTAGAAGGTTAGAAGGTTGGAGGGTTAGAGGGTTAGAAGGTTTCTGGTTAGAGGGTTAGGGGGTTAGAGGGTTAGAGGGTTGCACCTCAGTTTAACATCCCGGGATATTAAACTAAGGTGCAACCCTCTAACCCTCTAACCCTCTAACCAGAAACCTTCAAACCCTCTAACCTCAGTTCAGTGAAAACTGCACGGCTACCCCGGCATTCACGGTCGTAATGGGGAACGACTGCGAGGTTTTCGGCACCGTTTTGCGGAAGTCGGTGAACAGCCGCAGTTTGAGGCGGCGGTTGAGCGCATAGTCGACCGAGGGGTTGATGCTGATCGTGCGGGCGCCGCGGGTAGGCACGGCGTCGTCGAGTTGATCGAGGCGGTGGTTGATGGTGATGTCGTCGCGCAGGTCGAAGTCGAACTTGAAGTTCATGTCGTTGGCCTGTTGCTGGCCACCGCGCCCGGCCGGCGCCGGAGCAGTGGGCGCCGTAGAGTTGGGCGAACGCCGCGAGCGACTCTTTTTCTTGCCGACTCCGGTCAGGAAGGGAATGTTGACATTTTTCAGGCGGTAGCCGAAGCCGATGGTGTAGCCGCTGGAGCGGGTTTCGGCGAGCTGATAGTCGATGAACGACATGGCCAGGGTGCGGCTTTTTTTGAAATCGACCTTGAAGGTCATGTCGTTTTTCAGTTTGATGTCGATGCCCAGCAGCGGCGACATTTGCTCGTTGATCACCACTTGCGGAATTTCGTAACGGGCGATGTAGTTGTAGCTGATCGTATCCAGTGTGTAGGGCTGGTTTTGATCAAAGAAAATGTCGGTATTGTAGGAGTTGACGGTCAGGGTGTTTTTGTAGCCGTGGGTAATTTGTATGCTGGCGAAAATTTTATCCAGGTTGCCGATTTTCGACAAGCCGTTGTAGCTCAGGCGCCAGTTGACGGCCGGGCGGGTTTTGAAGATGTTGAGGCTGGCCGTGTTCGGGTCGCCATCTGAATAAGCGGTTATAAAGGCCGGAATGAGTACCTCCTGCTGGATTTTACCATAGCCATACACATATCCGCCGGGGTCTTTGGAGTGCGGATCCGGGTTGTTGGCCGTTTGGCCCAAGCGCTGAGAGATAATGGGCCGGTAACTTTCATACCGGGCGAAGAGGCCGTTGATGTCGTTGTCGAACAAGGTCTTCATGGAAAAATACGACACGGAGAAGCTGCCCAGGTCGCGCGCGGCGCGGTGCTGAAAGTCGACAGAATCGGGGTGCAGCGCAAAAATCTGGTCTTTGAACAGCTCGGTGTTGTTTTTGGCAAACTGCCGGTTGGCGCTGAGCTCCACCCGGAAATCGGTGAAGGGCTCGATGGTTGCCGCCGCGTCGATAGTTTGGGTGTAGTTGCGCGTCACCTGCTGGTTGAGCTCGGGGCGGTGGGTAATCCAGCCCTGGCGGCCGGCGTCGTCGAGCCACTTGTTGTCGGGCTGGAAGCCGGCCACAAAGCCCCAGCCCGGCGCGGCAAAGCCTTCGCTCAGGCCCATGAGTTTGGTGTCGGGCGTGAAACCGGGGATCACCGTGCTGTAGTTTTCGCTGTAGGTGAAGCGGGCTTTGCGCACCATCATCAGGGGGCGGATGGCAATGCGCTCGGCCATCGAAGGTTCGCGGTCTTTCTTTTTATCCTTTTTGTCTTTTTTCGCCTTCATGCGCTCGGCGCGGGTAGGCTTGGCGTCGTCGGTGCCGCCGATGCCGGCGGGATCGGCGCCGGGCTGAGGTTGGCGGCCGGCGGGCGCGCCGCGGTCGCCCGGGCTCCGGGAGAGGTTTCGGTCGTCGCCGCCGCCGGGCAAGCCGCCGCCGCCGCCAGGCAGGTCGCGGCCGCCGGGCATGCCGCCCGGGTCGTTGGGGTCGGTGGGGTTGTTGCGGTTATTCCGGTTGTTGCGGGAATTGCCGCCGCCGCCCGTGCTGCGTTTATTGATTTTCGCCAGGTATTTGCTTTTGTTGTACAGCGACTCGAAGTTGAAATCGCCGTTGACCTGACGGGTACTGTTGTTTTGAATGACGTTGCCCAGCGAGCGCATGTTCGGGTCGTTGGCGAAAGCGACCGGCACGTCGGGCAGGTACTGAAGTTTAAGCGACTGGGCCGTCCAGGTGTAGCCGGCGGTGTACGAAGCCTTGACTGTGATCCAGTCCATCAAAGGGATGACTTTAAACGGCAGGGTGTAGTTGAGGCTGGCGTTGTGGGCGTAGTTTTTCGGCCGGCCAAGCCCGCGGATGTTGCGCCAAATGGAGTCGCGGCGTTGTTGGGGCGTTACCAATTCGCCGTTCATGAATTGTTGCGGCTCGTCGATGAGGCTGCGGGCGGTAGCGTCGAAGTTGAAACGCAGGTTTTTGGTGATTTCCCAGCCGAGGTCGTAGTTGCGGTCCCAGGTAAAACGCCGGTTGTAATACGTATTCAGCGCCGGGTCTTCGCCGGCGAAGCGGTAGGTGGTCACCTGCACGATGCGCTCCAGATTGGTGCTGAACCCATAGGTGCTGGGCAGCGGGTTAAAATTCATCTCCGTGATCCACTTGAAATACTTATCCTTTTTTATCAGGCTTTTAAACGGCTGAAGGGGTTTGAGCCCGGTCGCATACTGCCAGTCGAGGGCGCCTTTATACCGGTTGGTTTGGTCGGTGATAATAAACGGGTTGCGGCGGCTCTCCTGATTGAAGGCGTAGGTCAGGCTGAAATTTTCGATGTTCCAGGGCAGGGGGATTTTCCGCGGGCCGCCGGTGCGGTCTTTGCGCACGTTGGTAAAGTTGAAGCCGCGCACCACCGTGACGTCCTGCGCCACCGTACGGATACTGTCGCGTTTGAACGGATCGGCCTCGTCGCGCAGTTTATCTTTCAGCTTGATATCCAGGTCGTAGGGGTCGTATTCCGGATTTTTAACCGTGCTGGAATACTGGGCGTAGAAAGGGATGCGCAGGCCGAAATTGTCGGGGAAAAAGCGCCCGAGTTCGATGTTGGTCGACAGGTCGTACTGGATGACCTCCTCCCGCTGGCGCTGGATCAGTTTCTGCTCGATGCTGCCCCAGCCAATGCTGGTGTAGTTGCCGGCTACGGAAATGTTGCCCAAGTCGGCCAGTTTCATATCCACGCGGGCCTGGCCGGCGTAACCGCCCTGTTCGTTGAAGCCGTTGAGCCGCAGTTCGTTCACCCAAACCTCCACGCAGTGCTCCACCAGGTCGACGTCGTCGACGTTGCGCACCCCGATCATGGCCCCTTTGACGTAGCCGAGGTTGGGGTTGCCTACCACTTTCACACGGGCGCGGGGGTTGCCCGGGTCGACCATACTAAAGGGTATCTCCAGGTTCCAGTTGGGGTCGGCATTCCGCATTTTTTTCACATCGGTGAGCAGGCTGAGCGGGAAGTCGAAATTGTTCTCCGGGCGCCAAACTTCTTCTTTGTACGTGCGGCTGTCGGGGTTGCCGTTGATGACGTTGTCGGGGTTGGAGGGCGTCAGCGGGATTTCGTATTCGTAGTAGTTGCGGTAAAAATCGGAGCCGAAGCGGATAAAAATCGTCAGGTCGGTGGAGTCGATGGGCTCGTCGACGCGCTCGGCGTGTACAAACATTTTGAGCCGCTCGAACTGGCGCAAGTCCATGTTCAGGGTTTTAAAAATAGCCCGGGCGTCGCAGCGGGTCAGGCTACAAATCGACATGGAAAGCGCCTGTTCGTTTTGCAAAATATCGGGGAAAGCGCCCACCGATTGTTCGCGGGAAATGCCGAAGGGGATGGTGTAGTTGAACGGCGAACGCGCGGCATTTTCCTCGATGCTCACGGCGTTCACGTCAAACGGAATCTGCGACGGACCGGCATCACAGGGTACGCCGGAGGGGTCGTCGAGACGCGGCAGGGGTTGGGTAAACCGGCGCCACTGGTTGCGGCCCAGTTCGAGCGTGGCGAAGCGGAAGGTTGTGCGCTCATCGAAGCCTTTCCAGAACATGCGCACGAAACGGATCGAGCGGAAATCCTGAATGCCGCCGACGGTCTGCCGGCGGATGTAGTCGAGGGGCAGTTTGAAGCGGTACCACACGAAACGGTCGTCGCCGCGGTCGAACACCACGGTGTCGGTGATCAGGTCGCGCAATTCGAGCGCGTCGACATCCAGCGCTTCTATTTGCATGCCGTCGTTGAAGGTGACGGTAGTGCGCTTGAGCGGGATTTTATAGCGGAAATATGACTCGGTTTCGTTCAGCGAGTTGTCGCGGTTCAGGTCTTCCGAGTCGGGGTAGTTGGTGGCCGAGGGGTTGAGGTTTTGGGTCTGGTTGACGGGGGAGTTGCCTTGCGGGCTGTTGAACCGGCGGTAGCGTTCGAGCAGGCCGGGCGTTGAGGCGTCGAAAATGGGGTCGCGGAAGTATACGAAGTTGTCGTTCGATGGGTCGGCCAGAATGTCGTTTTTGGCATTGGGCGACAGGGAAGACGACATAATGGCGTTGACCCAATCGGCGAAGAAATCTTTCTCCTCCTCGTCGTTGAGGCCGTCGAGGCCGAGGTCTTGCAGCACGCGTTTGGCGGGGTCGTTGTCGAACGCGTTGACGACGGGCGGCAACACCGGCACGCGGCCCCAGCGGGTGTTAGCCGTGGAGCTGGCGCCCTGGCCGGTAGGCAGCGCGTTTTCAAAAAACTGGCGCGAGTCGCGCATCACGTCTTCCGAAATATTGCCCAGGTCGATGTACATGTCGCCGGCGGCGGAAATGTTGGTGCCGTCTTTTTTGTCCATGTAGGGGTTGAGCATCCAGAACTCGACAAACTCGATGTTGGCGGCTTCGAAGTCGTTGGTGTTCAGGCCTTTCATAAAACCGGCCCAGCGGGTGAGCGGTTCGTCAAGTTCGCCCGTGGTGGTCAGGCCCTCGGAAATACCGGGGTAGCCGTCGGGCAGTTCGAAGTTGTACGGGCCGCGCTCGCGGGGGAAAATGGTGACGTCGAGCGGGCGCAGGGCCGACTGCTCCAGAGGCGTCAGCTGGCGGTTGGGGAAAATATCCTGAAACTGGATCAGACGGGTGTAAGGGTTGTTGCCGTCTACCTGGTCGCGGGCGCTGGGGTCGGCGATGTACCAGGAGAGGCGGGAGCGGTTGACGCCGAGGGCCAGGCTGTCGTCGAAATCCGACTCGGGGAAAAGCGTCAGGTCGCCTTGCGGCACCGAGGCCAGCACCCAGGCGTTGGCCGGGTTGGCCAGGGGCAGGTTGGCCGTGCTGCCTTCGAAATCGTCGATGTACACGATGCCGCCTTTTTCCCCCTGCTGGTTGATGGCGCGGTTGTGGCCCGGGTCGAGCCAGGCAACCTCCGCCTGCGCGGTGATGGAGGAGGGCGCTTTGGTGCTAAGGAGCGGCAGCCGGTCGACGATTCGGGTGAGCCAGGGCGCTTCTTTGGAAATGCTGAAGTCGAGGCCGTACATTTTATTGTTGATCGGGTCGTCGCCGAAGTTGACCTTTTGCGTCAGCGGCCGCTCGAACAGGTTCATAAACGTGGCGCCGATGTTCACGTCGCGGCCGATGGTATAGTCGAACCGCGCGCCGAGCATGGTCCGGCTTTGAAAGCCGAACAGGGTGTTGTCTTCAAAACTGACGTTGACGTTTTGGCCCGACTGCAAAATGGCGTCGTTCAGGATTTTCACCTTGCCGATGTTGTAGTCGACGATGTAATCCTGCCCTTCCACCAGCTGGCGGCCGCCCGCGCTCACCCGCACGGAGCCCTGTGGCAGGTTGAAGGTGCCGAGGGAAATTTCGGAAGAGGTCGAGGATTTGTACGAGCCTTTGAGGGTGAAGCGGTTGAGCTGCTGGTATTCGCGGGCGCGGAACAGCGTGGAGTCGTACAGCTGCGGGTAGGTATATTTTTCGACAACGGCCGGGGCGGCGCCCGATTCGGTGAGGCGGTTGGCCAGGTGGGAGCCGAAAGGCTCGAGTACCGGGAACATGATGCGGCCGTTGCGCAGGTTGATGGTCAGGCCGGGCACAAAGTCGAAAATACCGTCGGGGCCGGGGTCGCCCTGGAGGTTGAGCGTGTCGAGGCGGAAGAGCTGGAGCAGGGGGATGTTGGCAACGCCGGCGGGGATGTCGGCGCCGTTGAGGAAACGTTTTTGGCCGCGACCCGGGTCTTCGTAAAAAATGTCGAAGCGGAACTCCTGCGGGTCGACGTTGACCGAACCCACCGAGTACACGTTTTTCATCATCAGGTCCCAGATTGGGTAGCGCACGTTGGCGGTGGTGCTTTTGAGCATTTTTACGAACAACACGTTCTGGTTGAGCGTGTCGGTGTTGACCACATCGCCGCTGAATTCCCCGATTTTGTAGGGCACACCGTTGTAGGTGTATTCCAGCGCGACGCCCACCACCTGATCGGGCTGCACGTTGAGGTTGAGGCTGATAAAACCCAGTTGCTCATTGAAGGTATACTCGGAGGGGGAGAGCATGCGGGCGCGCACTTTTTCGAAGTCGCGGATTTGCTGAAGGTTAAAATCGTTTTTCAGGCGGCCGACTACCTTGTCGGAAAAACGCAGGGTGGAGTCTTGACCCAATTCGGCGGCAATGGTTGGATAGAGTTGGTTGTTTTGGTTGGCGGGCAGGCCTTCGTTTTTAAAATCGACTGCCGGCGGCACGAGCAGGGAGTAGTCGGGGCGGTCGGGCGCCGAGCCGTCGAGGTAGGGTTCGGGTTCGCCGAGGTCCATGAGCGCCACGATGTCGCGCACGTCCTGCGTGGCCAGTTTGTCGTTGGTGATCCAGACCTCCATACGGGTGATGGTAAACAGCGACTGGGGTACGGGCAGGCAGCGGAGCGCGGGTTCGAACTGGTTGCGGTTCCACTGGCTGATAAGGAAGTGGCGGTTTTCGTCGTACTCGTCGATGGGTTTTTCGTACACCTGAAGGGCGGAGCCGCCCTGCACGGAGAGGGAGTTTTGGCGCGAGCGCTGTTGGGCGGCGAGCAGGGTCATGTTGAGGTGGCCGAATTTGAGGCCGGTTTTGAAGCCGAAGAGGTTTTGGGCGCCGCGGATGAGGTTGGAGCGCAGGGGCAGCGACACGTTTCCGGCCTCGATATTTTGAATGATTTCGTCTTCGGAGAAGTTTTTGGTGTCGTAGTGCAACTTCATCTGGTTGTCGAAATCGAAGGTCGCCTGGGTGTTGTAGTTAAAATTGAGTTTGAGTTTTTCGCCGATTTGGCCTGCCGCGCTGATGTTGATGTCCATGTCGAAATCAAAGTTGCCGGTGCGCTGCTGGCGGAGGGTCAGGATGGGGTTTTGGATTTTCTGATAATCGAAACCGAAAGTGAGGTTGATGTTGCCTTGGGGTTTGATATCCACGTTGGTGCCGCCGAACAGGCGGTCGATGAGGCTGGTGCGCACGTCGAACTTGGCGATGGGGTCGTTCAGGCCGCTGCCGCTGCCGCCGGCCGACGACACGCCCTGCATGCGGTCGAAATATTCCTGCTGTTGTTTTTGATCGCGCCAGCGGACGTACTCTTCGAAGGTCATGTAGCTGGGCGAGCGGAAGTAGTCGTCGCCGATTTTTTCGGTGATGATGTAGCGGTTGGTGACGGGGTCGTATTCCACCTGCTGATCGATCACCTTGGGGTCGCGCAGGTCGATCGGGTTGGGGTTGCTGCCGCCCATGAAATTATCGCGGCGGTCTTGCAGAGGTGGGAAAGTATCAAGGGCCGCTGCCAGTCCGGGCGCATACACAGGCGCTACGGGCAAGGTTTTATCCGGAAAAAAGAGGGTGAAAACGCGTTCGCCGGCGCGTTGAGCGCCGGTCGGGTTGGTGAAAGCAAACAAGGTTGCCAGGGCAAGTAGTCCAATCGCCGCAAGAAGGACATTCTTCTTCGTCATGTTCAAAAGCAGGTCAGTAAATATGATTTCGTTGGTATAAACCTAAACTGGGGGATGACGCGGGGGGCGGGGAAAGGGTTGCCCGGTTGGGGGTTCTTTTTTTAGGTGAGCACTCGGATAATCTCTGTTGTTTCCTCGTCGCTAAAAACGTTATTTTTGTTGCCAAAATAAAGTTTTGAACACGATGAGACAAGTCATTCTGAAGGTTGAAGACAGTAAATATGCCATGTTGATGCGCCTACTCCAAAGCTTGGAGTATGTGGAAATTGTCGCTGGACCGGTTAACCAGCAAAAATCTACTCGTAAGCATGGTTATGATTTTTCAGACTTGGCAGGAAAGCTTCAATGGCAGGGCAACGCATTAACAGAGCAACAACGATTGCGTAATGAATGGTAGATATTTGCTGGATACGAATGCCGTCGTTGCCCTGCTCAAAGGGCACCCCGATCTCCTACGCTTGCTGAGTGCGGCCACCTGGGTAGGCATTTCTGTAGTGACGGAATTGGAATTTTTGATCTGGAAATAAGCCGATCTGCCTCCTACCCCATCACCTTCAGCGCAGCCTTGATCAACTCCTCCACCTTACCCACCCCGGGCTGCTGCTGCAACACCTGATTCAGCGCTTTTTGCGCCGCTATGCGGTTGATGCCCAGCGCCATCAAAGCCGTCAGGGCTTCCTCCCGCGCCGTACTGTCTACCATCGGCAACAACACCGGCCCGTCGGGGGCTTCCTTGGCCAGCTTGTTTTTCAAATCGAGAATGATCTGTTTAGACGCCTTGGGGCCGATGCCCTTGGCCCGTTGCAACACGTGCGCCTGCTCGCCGATGATGGCCGAGCGAATTTCGTCGACCGACATGGCCGAAAGCAACAACAGGGCCGAAGTGGGCCCCACGCCGGTCACGCTGATGAGTTGCACGAACAGGTTGCGCTCCGTTTGCGTGGCAAACCCATAGAGTGTGTGCGCGTCGTCGGTGATGTGAAAATGGGTGTACACCGTACTTTTTTCCCGCCCTTCCAGCGCCGTGTAGGTGCTCAGCGGAATGTTGAGGTGGTAGCCCACGCCCTGCACTTCCAGGGTGATAAACGAGGGGCTGCGGTAAGTGATGTCTCCTTTCAGGTATGCGAACATGTGTTGAATGTGGGCAATGTGGACAATGTGGGCAATGGCGAAATTAGAAAAAACTCCAGCGCGTATTGAGAAATAAATTCCGCAGTTGGCGTCCTTGCCAATGGCCCTCACGGGCTAATCGCACCAGGCCAATAGCGGAAAATTCAGCAACACCGTCAGCACATTGCTCCACCAGTTCACCGCGTCGTTGTTCATCCAGCGGTAACCGCTGATGCGACGGCTGTCTGGCCCCGACTGGTCGCTCAGCGCGTTGCTGGTCGCATCCCGGTACCGGGCTTGCAAGCCGGCGCCGAGCAGGCTGTCGATGACCATTCCGGTAAATCCGCCGAGGGCGATCCACCCGGTTTGGGTGAGTGTCGGCGCCGGCAACAAGGCCGTACCCAGCAGGGCCATGGCCGCGGCGCCGGCCAAGCCTGCCAGTGTGCCGGCCCAGCTGACCCCGCCCGATAAGCCCACCGGCACCTGCTGCCAGCGCAGCACATCCCAGGTGGTTTGCCGGAAATACTGTCCGATTTCCGAGGCCCAGGTGTCGGCCGTGCTCACCGCCAGGGAAAGCACCATAAGCGGCAGCGCCCATTCGGCAGACGGGCCGGCAGCGCCGGTGGCCAGCACGGCGTACACGCCGCCGTTGCACCAAACCTGCCAAAAATCGCGCGGACGGCCCTGCTTGGAGTCGGCAGCGCCAAGCCGTTTTTTATTCCATTTTCCAATAAAAACACTGCTGAGAAAAAAGAAAAACAAGGGGAGCAGCCAGGGCCAACCGGCCCAAAAAAGCACCCAGAGCCCCATGCTGGCGGCAGCGAGCGCGCCGTTGAGGCGGAGCATCCGGCGGCGGAGGGTGAGCCAAACGAATACGGCCGAAACAGTCAGGGCAGGCACTAGTTTGGCGAGCGCAATTTCAGACATAACTTTCCGGGCAGATTGAATAATTGAACAAATTTTATGTTCCGCAAAAATACAGCGCTCCAGCGGCAGGTCGTTATGCGGCCCAACCACCTACCATGATCGACAGATTAAAATATTTTATCCGCCTCCAGCAGGATGCGCTGCTTCCCAAATTTTTTACCGTGTTGCAGGAGGGCATTTCCCGAGAACAAATTCGACGCGACCTGTTGGCCGGTCTTTTGGTTGGCATTATCGCGCTGCCGTTGGCCATCGCTTTTGCCATTGCCAGCGGCGTAACGCCCGACAAAGGCTTGGTAACCGCCGTGGTGGCGGGTTTTTTGATCGCTGTGCTCAGTGGCAGCCGGGTGCAGGTCGGCGGGCCGACCGGGGCCTTCATCCCCATCGTTTACGGAATTGTGCAGCAACACGGCGTCGACGGGCTCATTGTGGCCACTTTCTTAGCCGGGATACTGCTACTGCTGATGGGGGTGGGGCGCCTGGGCAGTGTGATAAAATTCATTCCACATTCGCTCATCGTCGGTTTTACTAGCGGTATCGCCGTGATCATTTTTTCTTCCCAGATCAAAGACTTACTGGGCTTACCGATAGCGTCGGTGCCAGGTGATTTTTTGGAAAAATGGCAGGCCTATTTTAGCGCTTTGGGTCAACTGAACCCCTGGGCCGCAGCCCTCGGCTTGTCTACCGCCGCCATCGCTTTCCTGTTGCCCCACCTGACCACCAAGGTGCCGGGACCGCTTATAGGCATCCTGGTTTTTACGTCGGGGGTGTATTTTTTTCAATTACCGGTTGAAACTATTGAAAGCCGGTTCGGCGACATCGCCACCAACCTGCCGGCGCCGCGCATCCCAGCCATCAGCTGGGAAATGGTTCGTGAATTGATCCGCCCGGCCTTTGCCATTGCCCTGCTGGGCGCCATCGAAAGTCTGCTCTGCGCCGTGGTGGCCGACTCCATGACCGGCGGCAACCACCGTTCCAACACCGAATTGGTCGCTCAAGGCGTAGGCAACATGGCTTCTGCGCTTTTCGGCGGCATCCCTGCTACCGGCGCTATCGCGCGTACGGCAGCCAATATAAAAAACGGCGGCCGAACCCCCATTGCCGGCATAATGCACGCCCTGACGCTGTTGGTCATCATGTTGTTTGCGGGCTCCTGGGCCAAAATGATCCCGTTGAGCGTGTTGGCTGGCATCCTGGTTTATGTGGCGTACAACATGAGCGAATGGCGCACCTTCCGGACTATCCTTCGGGGGCAACGCTCCGATGTGGTGGTCATGCTGACCACGTTTTTCCTCACCGTGCTTTTCGACCTCACGGTAGCCATTGAGATCGGAATGGTGCTGGCTGCTTTTTTATTTATGCGCCGCATGGCCGAAATCGGCGACATCCGGCCGGTTGAAAATAGAGTGATGGAATTGGAAGACCGCGACGACCCCGATAGCATTCAGTATTTCGACATTCCGGAGGGCGTACAGGTTTTTGAAATAAACGGCCCCTTGTTTTTCGGCGTGGCGCACAAATTCAAAGAGGCGATGCGCCGGGTGAGCAAGCCGCCCAAAGTAGTCATTTTGCGCATGCGCTATGTGCCCACCATCGACGAAACGGGCATCCACAACCTGCGGGAGTTTATCCGCAACCTGGAAGCCCGAAAGATCAAGGTGATCCTTTCGGGAGTAAGCCCAATGCTGCTGGAAGAATTGCGGGAGGCCCGAATTCTGTTTTTGATTGGAAAAAAGAATGTTGCCGGACACTTTTCCCAGGCGCTGGAACGCGCCGGGGAAATTTTGCGCGGCTGATCGCAAGCCAGAAAGCTGCCGGCCCGGGATCACACCGCAGCCTCCGCTTTTTTCTTTTTACGCTGGTGCACCCCGTTGCTTTTTGCCGGCGGCTGAATGTCGAGCGCTACGGCCAATACTTCGCTCATAGTGTCGACGTAGTTGAATTTCAGCCCCTTAATATACTCGTGCTCAATTTCTTCCACGTGTTTTTCATTTTCCTTGCAGAGCAGCACCTCCTTCAGGCCTGCGCGTTTGGCGGCCAGTATTTTTTCCTTGATCCCGCCTACTGGTAGCACTTTGCCGCGCAAGGTGATCTCGCCGGTCATGGCCAGGAAAGGCTTGACGGGGCGCTGCGTGAAGGCGGAAGTGATGGCCGTGAGCATAGTCACGCCGGCAGAAGGACCGTCTTTAGGGATGGCGCCTTCCGGCACGTGGATGTGGATATCGGTTTTGTCGAACCGCTCGAGTTCGATACCCAGGTCTTCGGCGTGGGCTTTGATGTAACTCAGGGCGGTGCTGGCGCTTTCTTTCATCACATCGCCCAGGTTGCCGGTGAGTTGGAGCCGGCCGTTGCCTTTGTTGAGGCTGACTTCGATAAACAGAATTTCGCCGCCCACGGAGGTCCAGGCAAGGCCAATGGCCACCCCAGGCACTTGTTGTTCCTGGTACACTTCGGCGTCGAATTTGGTTGGGCCGAGAATTTCGTGCAGGTGATCGGGTTTGACTATCACGTTGTACGGTTCCTCCATGGCAACTTTTTTGGCCACATAGCGCATAACTGAGCCGATTTCGCGGTTGAGGCTGCGCACGCCGCTTTCGGCGGTGTAGTGCTTGATGAGGCCGGTGAGCGTTTTGTCGCCGATTTTTACCTGATCGGGCTTAAGGCCGTGTTCTTTGCGCTGCTCGGGTATGAGGTGGCGTTTGGCGATCTCCACTTTTTCCTCGCGGGAATAGCCCGACACTTCAATGATTTCCATGCGGTCGAGCAGGGCGGGCTGTATGGTCGACAGAGCGTTGGCCGTGGCGATAAACAGCACCTTCGACAGGTCGTATTCCAGTTCGAGGTAGTTATCGTAAAAAGTGGTGTTTTGCTCCGGGTCGAGCACTTCGAGCAGGGCAGAGGAGGGGTCGCCGCGGAAGTCTTTGCCCACTTTGTCGATTTCGTCGAGGATGAATACAGGATTCCCGGCTTTGGCTTTTTTCAGCGACTGGATGATGCGTCCGGGCATGGCGCCGATATAGGTTTTGCGGTGTCCGCGGATCTCGGCTTCGTCGTGCAGGCCGCCCAGGCTCATGCGGATGTATTTGCGCTTGAGCGCGCGGGCGATGCTTTGGCCCAGCGAGGTTTTACCTACACCGGGCGGACCGACGAGGCAAAGGATCGGGGCTTTCATGTCGCCCTTAAGCTTGAGCACAGCCAGGTGCTCGAGGATGCGCTCTTTCACTTTGGCCAAGCCGTAGTGGTCCTTGTCGAGCACCGACTGTACGCGTTTCAGGTCAAAATTGTCTTTGGTAAACGTTTCCCAGGGCAAGTCGAGCAGGGTTTCGAGGTAGGTGAGCCCGATGGCGTATTCGGCGACCTGGGGGTTGACGCGGCGCAGCTTATTGACTTCGCGCTGGAAGGTTTCCAGCACATTTTTCGGCCATTTTTTCTTCCTGGCACGCTCGACGAGGGCGTTAATTTCGTCTTCCTGGGGGTTCTGGCCCAGTTCCTCCTGGATGGTTTTGAGTTGTTGGCTTAGGAAATAGTCGCGTTGTTGTTTTTCGATATCGTTGCGCACCTTGGCCTCGATCTGGTCTTTCAGTTCGAGCAGTTGCAGCTCGGCATCCATGTGCGAGAGAATGCGGTTCGATTTTTCCTTGAGGTGATTGATCTCCAATATAGCCTGCTTTTCTTCCAGTTTGATGTTGAGGTTGGAAGCGATGAAATTGAGCAGGAAGTTATCGTTGGTGATATTTTTGAGCATGACTACCGCTTCCGAGGGGATTTGCGGCGACAGTTCGATAATCTGCTTGGCGGCGTCGCGGATACTGCTGATGAGCGCGCGAAACTCCAGCTTGTTTTTCGGTTGCGTGTATTCGATGGTGGCGATACTGCCCAGCATGTAGGGGTCTTCGCTGAGCATTTCCAGGAGTTGGAAGCGTTTGCGCCCCTGTAAAATAGCCGTAGTGGAGCCGTCGGGCATTTTGAGCAGCTTAAGCACCCGGGCGATGGTGCCGATTGCGTACAGATCGCGGGCAGAAGGGGCTTCGATTTTGACGTCGCGCTGGGAAAGCACCCCGATCAGGCGGTTGTCTTCGTAGGCTTTTTGAACGGCGCGGATGCTTTTATCCCGGCCAATCGTGATCGGTGTGACAATACCGGGAAAAAGCACGGTATTTTTCAACGGCAAAATGGGCAGCATGTCGGGAAACTCCTCGCCCTGCTTGGCTTCTTCATCTTCGTCCAGTGAAAAGAGCGGCACAAAATCCGGTTCATCGTCGGATTGGACTGGCATTAACCAATTTTCAAACATATATCTATATTACGGGGGTAGTATGTTTTTGGGACGGCGTTAGAGGAGCGATCGTCACGGAAAGCGGTTCCGCGTATTTTTCCTGTTCACCCTGCCGCACCGACCTAAAACTGCAAACTTTGCTTTTTTTCCGGACATAACAAGCCTCAAAAAAGGTTTTGTGTCATACTGGCAGCAAAAAAATTCGCACAGTCCTGCCTGGTCCAGGGTCAAAATGCTTGCCAGCGGGCTATCGGGGTGTTTTTGGCAGAAAATAGCCGGAAATATCGGACAAAACGGCAGTCAGGCAACCCAAGTTCGTATTTTTACCTCCGGCAAATACCCCTCCTGCCAGACAACTTTTTTCGCGCATCCCGGTTCCGGTATCCGGTTACCCCAGCCTTCCAGTTCAATACATCTGCACATGATACTGCACACTATACGAAATCATTGGTTTTGGCTGCTGTTGGCTTTCAGCATCAGCGCCTGTCATTCTACCCAAAAGGTCAGTTACGCGCCCGATCAACTGGTACCCGCAGAAAAAGCCCTGTTGTGGAAAATCAGCGGCAACGGCCTGAAAAAACCCTCCTATCTGCTCGGCACCATTCACTTGATTCCGAAAAAACAATTCCAGCTTTCAGAAGCCACCTATGATGCCCTGGCCGAAGCCCGGCGGGTCACCTTCGAGATCGATATGCGGGAAATGACCAACATCGCCGCTCAGTTCAGCCTCCTGACCAAAGCGTTTATGAGCGGCGGCAAAACCCTTCGCGATCTGTTGCCCAGCGAAGATTACGCCTTTGTCAAAGAAAAACTCAATGCCCAAGGCATGCCTTCTTCCATGCTGGAACGCATGAAACCGCTGTTTCTCAGCACTTTGTTCAGCAGCGACGAAGGTGGCGTGACCGCCAACAACAGTAAAATGACCTCTGTGGAAATGGAACTGTTCAAGCAGGTCAAACGCCGGCGGCTCGAATCGGCCGGGCTGGAAACCGCCGCCTACCAAATGGGCATTTTCGACAGTATCCCCTACGAAGCGCAGGCCCGCATGCTCGTCGAGTCGTTGCGCAGCGAGTCGGGCGCCAACAGCGAATTCGATCAGATGATCGACCTCTATTTGGCCAAAGATATCAACGGCATGGAAGCCATGATGCACGAGAAAAGCTCCGGGGTTCAGGAATACCAGGAAATTTTGCTCAACCGGCGCAACCGCAACTGGATACCGGTCATGGACCGGATGATGCGCGAAAAAATCACCCTTTTTGCAGTGGGAGCCGGACACCTGGGCGGCGCCAACGGCGTAATTGCCTTGTTGCGGGAGGCTGGGTTTCGGGTGGAAGCCGCGGAATGATTTTAGGATTTACGATTTACGATTTACGATTTCCGATTGGGTTCACCTTTCCGGAAGATTGGTTGGGTGCGGTTTTGAAATGCACCCAATTGCCGCACCCAACCATTCTTCCGGAAAGGTGAACCCAATCGTAAATCGTAAATCGTCCTTCGTAAATCCAACTTATTTCCGGGCGGCCAAAGCGTCGATCTGGATCATATCCTGCATAACGCGGAAGGCTTCGAACAATTGAATATCCTTTTTACGGTCGGCAATCCAGTCGTCGTTGCGGGCCAGGCGGGAGGTATCGCTCCGGATGTAGCCCAGATCGGCTTCCAGGTTGGCGATGGGAAACCCGTCGATGGGTTGCAGCAGGTCGTCAAATTGCCGGGCTTCCTCTTCAAGTTGTTTGTCCCAAGCCTGGAAGGCCTGCAGTTGCAGGGGATACTTGGTCTGCTCTTTTTGCCGGCGCAGGCGTTGGGCGTTGGCTTCGATTTTCGTGAAAACCGGGTTGGCGCGCACGCGGGCGGAGCTATTGGCCTTGAGTTTATCCATGTCGGCAATATGGTAAACGCCTTGTTGAAACGGCACCGCGTCGATGGTGCTGGCAGTGAGCGGGTAGTCGTTTTCGCGTTCGCCCAGGTCGACATAGTTGTAGGTGTCGGGCAGTACGATATCGGGGCGGATACCGTCGAGTTGAGTGGTTTTTCCGGTAATGCGGTAAAATTTCTGGATGGTGACCTTCATTTCGCCCAGGGGTTTGATAGACTCGTCGGTGGTGGTCATGTCCAGGTCCCAAAACCGCTGCACCGAGCCTTTGCCGTAGGTGCCCGTGCTGCCGATGATGACGGCGCGGCCATAGTCTTGCATGGCAGCGGCCAGGATTTCGGAGGCGGAGGCGCTGAAACCGTTGACCATGACGATGAGCGGCCCGCCATACTGCACGCGGGGGTCCATGTCGTCATTGATGTCGGGACGGCGGTCGCGGCTTTTTACCTGAACGATTGGGCCTTGCTCGATGAATAGTCCCGACATGCGCACCACATCGCGCAGCGAGCCGCCGCCGTTGTTGCGCAGATCGAGAATGATGCCTTTGACCTGTTCGTTTTTGAGTTTTTCCACCTCTTTGGCGACGTCTTCAGCGCAGGAAGTGGTGCCCTGCGGGGTGAAGTCGGCGTAAAATTTGGGCAGGTAAATGTAGCCCACCCGGTTCGCGCTGTGCTCTCCCAGAATGAGCGACTTGGCCATGGCTTCTTCGGTGATCACGATATCGCGCACGATGCTGATCACTTTGACGGTGCCGTCGGGTTTTTGAATCGTGAGTTTGACCACGGTTCCTTTGGGGCCGCGGATTTTGCCGACTACATCGTCAAGTTCCCAGCCCATCACGTCGATGGCCGGTTCGTCGCCCTGGGCTACTTTCACCACTACGTCTTTGGGTTCCAGCTCGCCTTGTTTCCAGGCGGGGCCGCCGGGCACGATTTCGGTGACAGTTGTTTTTTCGCCGTCGCTTTGCAGACGGGCGCCGATGCCTTCGAGTTTGCCCGACATGCGGTAGTCGAAGTCCGCTTTTTCCTGTGGGGAAAAGTAGCCGGAGTGCGGATCAAAAACATTGATGAGGGAGTTGATGTACAACTCCAGACGGCGGTTGCGGTCGGTTTTTTTCAGCCGTTTGTACCAGCGGTCGTACATTTCGAGCACCTTGGCGCGCATGTCGGCCTCGATGGCTGCATAGCTGCGTTTTTCACCTTTAAAATCGGGTTTTTCCTGATTAACCAGCTCGTCGTTGATCCGGGTGAGCACTTCGTATTTCATCCATTTTTCCCAGCGGCTGCGCAGTTCGGCGTCGTTTTTTGCCCAGGAAAGTTTTTTGCCGTCCGACTCGAAACTGTCGTCTTTGGAAAAGTCGATCGGAGTGGCCAAAATTTCCTGGTACCAGCCCTGGGTTTTGTCCAGGGCCTGAGCCATGAGTTGCACCGAAAGGTCAAAAAACTGGAAGGTGCCGGCCTGTGCTTCGTCGTCGAGCTGGCGCTCGAAGGCCTGGAGCTGCTTGATTTCCGCTTGGGTGAAAAAACGTTTTCCGCCGTCTACATTTTTCAGATAGAGGTTGTAGGCTTGCTGGGAAAAATTGTCGTCGATAGAACGGGGCTGAAAGTGGTAGCGGTCGAGTCCGAACAGGATCGCCCGCATGAGTTTCGCTTCTTTTTGCGGGTTCGGGTCTTTGGGTACATCCGGCGCGAGGCGGTTCAGAAAAAAGACAACGCCGGCAATGCCCAGAAAGGAAAAGAACAGCAGAGACGGTTTCCATTTCATATCGGTAAAAATTTGATTAAGGTCCGGTAGCCCGGAGGATGGCCGCGAGGAATACATCATGAGCGGGAAAATTTTTCAGTTGAACAAAATTACAGGCAGATAGTTGGCCGCACAAATTACGGGCCGGAACAATGCCGCATAGAACGCAAGAATGGTTGCTTTCTGACGCCTGGTTTTAATTTTTTCTACGAAGGCCGGGTTTCGAATGGCTTTCGGCGGCTCCCGGCAAGCGAAACCCCGCAGCCTTCGGCCAGGCGCCCCGGATTCAGGATTTATTTCGAACTTTGCCGCCTCATTTTACTTTTAGCCAACTATGACAAAAAATATCTCCCTGGTTTTGAACGGCATCCTGCTGCTGGCAGTGGCCCACTTGTACTACCTGCAATTCTCCACTAAAAGTCCGGCCCCCGGGCAGCAACCGACGACCATTGTGCCGCCAGCATCCGCCAGCCTGGGCGTCAAAATCGCCCACGTCGACGCCGATACGCTCGACGCCCAATACGAATGGCTCAAAGCCCAAAAAACCGCGCTTGAAAAACGCGTGCAAGGCGCCGAAAAAAGCATGGGCGCCAAAAAGGAGGCCTTGATGCAAGACATGGCCGCCTTCCAGAAGAAATACGAAAGCGGCACCGTGCCGCCTGCACAACTGGAAAAAGAATACGCCGCCCTTTCCGAACGCCAGCAAAAACTCGCCGACGAAGAGTCCCGACTGGGCAAACAACTGGCCGAAGAACAACAAAAAGCCATGAACGAACTCATGGCCAACGTAGAAGCCAAACTCAAAAGCCTACAAAGCCAGATCGGCTACGACTACATCCTCTCCTACTCCAAGGGCGGCGGCCAGGTGCTGCTCGCCAACGACAGCCTGGACATTACCCGGCAGGTATTGGATTTGCTCAACAAGAAATGAGTTTGAAGTTTGAAGTTTGAAGTAGTACACCTTCCCGGGATGGCGAACCACTTCAAACTTCAAACTTCAAACTTCAAACTAAAGCAAAAATGGAACTGAAAGCAGCCCATACAACCGACATCCCTACGATCCGGGAGCTGGCGCACGGCATCTGGTGGGCGCACTATCCGGGCATCATCGGTCCGGAGCAAATCGAGTACATGCTGGGCAAGATGTACAGCGCCGAAACGCTCGAGTGGCAAATACTGCAGGAAGGGCAAATGTATTGGCTCTTGTGCGCCGGCGGCGCACCGGTAGGTTTTATGGCCTTAAGCAACCAGGGCGACGGCAGGTATTTTCTGCACAAGTTTTATCTGGAGGTATCCGAACAGGGAAAAGGCCGGGGTAGCGCCGCTTTTTCGGCCTTACAACAGCAGTACCCCAACATCCGGGAACTGCGCCTGACCGTGAACCGGCAGAATTTCAAAAGCATCAATTTTTACTTTAAATTGGGCTTTCGCATCGAAAAATGCGTGGATATCCCGATTGGGCAGGGCTTTGTTATGGACGACTTTCAGATGCTCTGGCTTCCTAAAAAATAAAAGCGGCGCTCCTTTGCGCCGCTTTAATTTTTGTCGCCTCGAGAAAGTCTGAACAAAGAGAAAACGAAAAACCGTTTGCCTTTCTTTTTCGCTTTGATGATACAAAAGTGGGGGGGGCGGCGACCAGCTTGGCAAACGAAATGCAGGATTTTGTTACCTGGGCAATTCCGGTGATTCGGAAAGCGCTCCAGGGCAAGCCGCTGAAATGCAGCACCTTAGTTTGGCTGGACGCGTACTATCCGTTACCCGGGACGGTTGATTTTCATCAGCGCCGTTCTGCCACCCCTGGGGCTGTGCAGGATGCAATCTTCGCCTGGTTTTGCCCCGGAAGCCGTACTTTTACAACCCTGCCGTTTAAAAACTGTTTGAGCACAAACGGCTCTACCCGGCTCTAAACATTCATCACGCCACCACAAATTATTTGAATCATGTTGCGCAGCAAAATCGCCGGTATCGGCTATTACGTCCCGGAAAAAGTTGTAAAAAATGACGACCTCACTCAGCTGATGGATACTTCCGATGAATGGGTGCAAGAACGCACCGGCATTCAGGAGCGGCGTTACGGCCGCAAACACGAAGAAACGACCTCAACCATGGCCGCTACGGCAACACGCATTGCTTGCGAGCGGGCAGGTATTGAACCCGAAGCGATCGATTTTATCATTTTTGCCACCCTGAGCCCCGATTATTACTTCCCTGGCTGCGGGGTGCTGGTGCAGCGCGAGCTCGGCATTACCCACCGCGAAGTAGGCGCGCTCGATGTGCGCAACCAGTGCAGCGGTTTTGTATACGCCCTTTCCATTGCCGACCAGTTTGTACGCACCGGTACCTACAAAAACGTATTGGTGGTCGGCTCCGAAATGCACTCCATGGGTCTCGATTTCAGCACCCGCGGCCGCAATGTGACGGTTATTTTCGGCGACGGCGCCGGCGCGGCTATCATCCAGCCCACCGAAAACCCTAACGAAGGCATTCTCGCCACCAAACTGCACGCCGATGGGACTTATGCCGAAAAACTCGCCTTTATCAACCCCGGCAGCCACGGCGGCTATCATTTCAACAAAATGGGCGAGGCGGTCGATTTCGGCTACCCGCCGGCCAACACCTACGGCGAAATTTTTCTCACCCCCCGCATGATCGAAGAAGGGCTGTATTACCCCAATATGGAAGGCCAGTTTGTATTTAAAATGGCCGTGCAAAAATTCCCGGAAGTGATCCAGGAAGCGCTCGATGCTGCGGGCTTACAAGCCTCCGATATCGACATGCTCATCCCGCACCAGGCCAATTTGCGCATCAGCCAGTTCGTGCAGAAACGCCTGGGCCTGCGCGACGATCAGGTGTGGAACAACATCCAACGCTATGGCAACACCACCGCCGCTTCCGTGCCCATTGCCCTGTGCGAAGCCTGGGAGGCAGGCGCCATCAAGCCTGGCGATCTGGTGTGTCTGGCTGCTTTCGGCTCAGGGTTTACCTGGGCCAGCGCGCTGATTCGATGGTAAATCGTTGCTGTGGAAAAACACGTTGGGGTCAGCGCCCAAAAACACTAAAACCGCACGGGAAAAGCGATTCCCAGTGCGGTTTTTGTGTTTTTTTAGCGCCTTTGGTGATGGAGCCTGCTGTGTGTGTTTGCCGGCCCAAAAACGGCGGTCAAAGCGTCGCCTTCACCTCATTGATCACGTAGGATTCGACAACGTCGCCTACTTTGATATCGTTGAAATTCCGGATCGTCATCCCGCATTCCAGGCTCGAGCGCACTTCTTTGATATCTTCCTTAAAGCGTTTGAGCGAGGTGAGTTCGGCGTGCTGGCCTTCGTTGACGGGATAGATCACGATACCGTCGCGGATGATGCGTATGTAATGGTTGCGGTTGATCTTGCCTTCCTGGACGTAGCAGCCGGCAACAGTGCCCACTTTCGAAATTTTGAACACCTCGCGCACTTCGGCCTGGCCCATGATTTCTTCCTCTTTCGTGGGTTCCAACATACCTTCCATGGCCGCTTTCACCTCCTCGATGGCTTCGTAAATAATGGAGTAGAGTTTGATTTCCACGCCTTCTTTTTCGGCCAGTTTGCGGGCGGTGAGCGAGGGTCGCACCTGGAAGCCGATGATGATAGCATCGGAAGCCGAGGCGAGCATGACGTCGCTGTCGACGATTTGACCGACGGCTTTGTGGATGACGTTGACCTGGATTTTTTCCATCGACAGTTTGATCAACGAGTCGCTGAGCGCTTCGATGGAACCATCCACGTCGCCTTTGACGATAAGGTTGAGTTCTTTAAAGTTGCCCAGGGCCAGGCGGCGGCCGATTTCTTCGAGGCTGATGCGTTTGTTGGCCCGGTTGGCTTGTTCGCGAATAATTTGGGAACGGCGGGAGGCAATTTCGCGCGCTTCGGATTCAGTGGCCGTCTCCTTGATTTTTTCACCGGCTTGCGGGGCGCCCGACAGGCCGAGCACCAGCACTGGGGTGGCGGGGCCGGCGTGTTTGATGCGTTTGCCGCGTTCGTTGAACATGGCCTTTACCTTGCCGGAAAATTCGCCGGAAATGATCGGGTCGCTTTCGTCGAGGGTGCCATTTTCCACCAGAATTTTGGCAACGTAGCCCCGGCCGCGGTCGAGCGAGGCTTCGAGCACCGTACCGTTTGCGCGGCGGGAAGGATTGGCTTTCAGGTCGAGCAGCTCAGCTTCCAGCAGTACCTTTTCGAGGAGTTTGTCGATGTTGAGGCCGGTTTTCGCGGAGATGTCCTGGCTTTGGTATTTACCGCCCCATTCTTCGACTAGGAAGTTCATTTGCGCCAGTGAATTTTTAATCCGGTCGGGGTCGGCGCCGGCTTTATCCACTTTGTTGATGGCAAAAACAATGGGGACGCCGGCAGCCTGTGCGTGGCTGATGGCTTCCTTGGTTTGGGGCATGATGTTGTCGTCGGCAGCGATGACGATGATCGCGATGTCGGTTACTTTGGCGCCGCGAGCGCGCATAGCGGTAAATGCTTCGTGGCCCGGCGTATCGAGGAAGGTAATTTTTTTGCTTTCATCGTTCGGGTCGACCTGTACTTCATAGGCGCCGATGTGCTGGGTGATACCGCCGGCCTCGCCTTCTACGACGTTGGCCTTGCGGATGTAGTCGAGCAGCGAGGTTTTACCGTGGTCGACGTGGCCCATCACCGTGACGATGGGTTGGCGCGGCCGCAGGTCTTTCGGATCGTCGATCTCCTCTTCCTCCACCTCGACTTGTTCTTCAGCGCTGATGAACTCGACTTCATAGCCGAATTCGCTGGCTACGACTTCGATGATTTCAGCGTCGAGGCGTTGGTTGATCGATACGAAGATACCGAGCGACATGCAGGCTTTGATTACGTCGGCCGGTTTGATGTTCATGAGCGAGGCCAGGTCAGAGACCGAGATAAACTCTGTGACCTGCAAGTTCTTTTCGCTTTCCGCCATTTCGGCCATTTCAGCGCGCTCGCGCATGGTTTCGCGTTTGTCGCGGCGAATTTTTTGGCGCTTCCGGCTGGCCCCGGCGCTCATGCGGCTCATGGTTTTGCGGATCTGGTCTTCGATTTCTTTTTGGGAAACCTCTTTGGGATCCGTTTGGCGGCCGCGGCCTTTTTTATCGCCCTGGTTGCCGCTGAGCGAAGCCTGGAGGGCTTCGGCGGTGATGGGCTTTTGAATTTTTTTGCGTTTGCGTTTGCGGCGCTGATCAGCATCGGCGTCTTTGCTGGCACTGCTCTGGCCTGCCGCGCCTTTGTTGTCGCGGCCTTTCCCTTTGCCGCCGCCTTTGTTTTTATCTGAGCCTGAGCCCGATTCTTTTTGGCGCGGTTCGAGGTTGACTTTGCCCAAAATTTTCAGGCCCCGAAGTTGCGGGGCGTCGGCGCGGTAGAATTCAGTGTCGCCATTTTCAACTTCACCCTCCGGAGCCGGGGTGGCTTCCGGGGCGGCCGCCGGCGCTTGGCTTTCCTTCGGCGGCGGCGTGCCTTGTTGAGCGGGCGGCGGCGCAGGCTTCGCCGCGGGCGGCGGCGGCGCTTCCTCCACAACAGCAGGTTTTTCCTCTTTGACCGGCTCCGGTGCTTCGGGCTTGGGAGCGGGTTTGTTGAGGGCATCCAGGTCGACCTTTCCGACCACGCGCAGGGCGGGCCGCTCGCGTTTGATCACTTCGGGCGCTTCTTTCTCCGGTTGGGCTTCTTCCTTGGGGGCGGCTGGCGGACGCGCAGGAGCGGCTTGCGGCGGCTCGGCAGCCGGGGGGGCTGGCGGGGTGGGAGGAGTGGGAGGGGCAGTGGTTACCGGATCTTTTTTCAGAACCGGGCGGGCCAATTTGTCGGCCTCTTGTTTGATAGCCAGATCGCCTTTAAACACTTTTTCCAGGACGCCGAGCATCTCGTCGGAGATTTCAGCGGTGGGTTTTTCTTCCACGTCGGGAAATCCCTTTTCACGCAGCGTTTCTACGATGGTGTGCAAACCAACGTTAAAATTTTTGGCTACCTTAATTAATTTTAATGCCATGCAGTGTTTTTTCCTGCTGAGGAACGGCAGGGTTTGACGCCCCGTTCCTGATTGAGAAATTTAATTCGTGTGCTGGGTCCGGTTGCAGGGCAATTGCCCTTGAAATTACAGAATTAGAAGGCCTTAGATCATTTAAATTGTTAAAAAACGCTGCAAAGGTACGACAATATCGCGGATTAGTCAGCCCTCGTTGTCGTCAAACTCTGCAGCCAGGATACCCAACACTTCCTTGACCGTTTCTTCTTCCAGGTCGGTGCGGCGGAGCAGTTCTTCGGCGCTCAGTTCGAGCACCTGCCGGGCGGTATCGCAACCGATATTTTTCAGTGCCTGGATGACCCAGCCGTCGATTTCGTCGCTGAATTCTTCGAGGTCGACGTCGTCGATTTCAAATTCCTGCTGGTTGTTGCGGTATACATCGATTTCGTAGCCGGTGAGTTTAGTGGCCAGTTTGATGTTGGAGCCGCTTTTGCCGATGGCCAGGCTCACCTGATCGGGGTCGAGGTAAACTGCGGCGCGTTTGCGGTCTTCATCGATATCGATGGTGGTGATTTTGGCCGGCGTGAGGCTGCGCTGGATAAACAGCGGGACGTTGCTGGTGTAGTTGATGATATCAATATTTTCGTTGCGGAGCTCGCGCACAATACCGTGGATACGGCTGCCTTTCATGCCCACGCAAGCGCCCACGGGATCGATGCGATCGTCGTGGCTTTCGACGGCCACTTTGGCGCGTTCGCCGGGCAGGCGCACGATATTTTTGACCTCGATGATGCCGTCTTCAATTTCCGGCACTTCTGCTTCGAGCAGTTTTTGCAGAAAGCTGGGATCGGTACGGCTGATCATGATGTAGGGCGCGTTGTTGCGCATGTCGACTTTTTTGATGATGCCGCGCACCATGTCGCCTTTGCGGTAATAGTCGCCTTTGATCATTTCCATGCGGGGCAGCACGAGTTCGTTGCCGGTGGCGTCGTCGAGTACCAGCATTTCTTTTTTCATAATTTGGTTAACCTCGCCGGTGACCACATCGCCAACCATTTCGGAGTATTTGCGGAAAATTTCGTCTTTCTCCAGTTCCATAATGCGCGACACCAGCGTTTGGCGGGCGGCCATGATGGCCCGACGGCCGAAATCGTCGATCTGCAACTGTTCGTAGCATTCTTCGCCGACTTCGAGGCTTTCGTCGATCTGGTGGGCTTCGGTTTCGCTGACCTGGGCGCTCTCGTCGGTTACTTCGCCGTCGGGCACCACTTCGCGCACACGCCAAATCTCCAGGTCGCCCGTGGTGGTATTGACGATCACGTCGAAGTTTTCATCGGAATTGTATTTTTTCTTGATAAGCGTGCGAAACACGTCTTCCAGCACGCGCACCATGGTAGGGCGATCAATATTTTTCCCGGTTTTAAAATCGGAAAATACATCAACTAAATTGACCATTGGACAAAGTTTGAATTTCAAATTTCGGGAGCTTATCCCCGAGTTAAATGACTGCTTTTACGATAGTTTTTTCTATTTGATCAAAGGGAATGGCGCGTTCCAGGATCACTTCTTTTTTCTTTTTGCCTTCCCGTTCGATTACTTTTTGTGTCAAAACCAGCTGATGTTCGTCGGCTGCTTGCAGGGTACCGATTTGCTGGCTGTGGTCGAGCAAGGTGACGGCGACTGTGCGGCCGATATTTTTGAGGTACTGCCGCAAAAACTTCAGCGGGCGGTTGATGCCCGGGCTGCTCACTTCCAGTACGTACTTGCTGCCCAGCCAGTCGTTGGCGTCGATAAAACTTTCGAGGTAGCGGCTGATTTTCTGGCACTTGTCAAAACTCATGCCGCTGTCGCTGTCGATAAAAACCAGGAGGCGTTGGCCGGGTTTGAGTTCGATTTCGATGGTGTAGCAATCGCCGAAGTCGGGGTCGGTGGTAAATTTCTCCTCCAGGAGTTGGGCGATGCGTTCGGTTAGTTCCATATACTCAGCTGTAATCCGCACTAGCGTACCAGGGGCAAATAAAAGAGGGAACCCGTGGTTCCCTCTCGCTAATTCGACCGGTATTATGCCGCAAAGGTACGCACAAATTCAGGTTTGGAATAATCCGGCTCACATTTTTTCCTCCAAATCTTTGAGCAGCAAGCGCAACGCGCCGGCAGAGAGGAAAATTTCCACCAAACTGATGACGAGCGAGGCGATCATCAGCAGCAGGCTGAAGGCAAACAGGATTTTGGCCCAGAGCTGGAAGCCCTCATAAATGAGAAACATAGTGACCACGCAGGTCAGGATGCTGGCCACGCCGCCCACCTGCATCCAGCGAATGAGCATGAGGCGGCGGCGGAGGTTGGAAATTTGGGCGATCAGGCTGATGTGCTGGTTTTTCTCGTAGTCGGAGTACAGTTTTCGGATCAGGTTGGCGATGGCCAGAAACTTGTTGGTGTAAGCCAGCATGAGCAGGGAAACGGCCGGGAAAAGCAGGGCGGGGGTTTGAATGCTGAGTTCCATGGTTGAAAATTTTGGCAAAGATGCGGAGAAGCGGCGGTCGGTGGCGCAATGCCGGCGGCGCAATATTATTTTTGCCGCAATGGCACTCGAAATTTTCTTCCTGTCCGTCCTGGCCTTTTTGGTGGCCATTCTGACCTTTTTCTCCGGTTTCGGGCTGGGTACCCTGCTCACGCCAGCCTTCATGTTGTTTTTTCCTGCCGAACTGGCAGTTGCGCTGACCGGGGTGGTCCATTTTTTAAACAATATTTTCAAACTGACCCTGGTAGGCCGGCAGGCCGACCGGCAGGTGCTCCTGCGCTTCGGCATACCCGCTGTGCTGGCCGCATTTTTGGGCGCCTGGGTGCTGATTGAAATTACCGGCTGGCCGCCGTTGTTCACCTATGCCTTTGCGGGCCGAAC
>CAZVZH010000017.1:0-14640 GCA_964630705.1 uncultured Saprospiraceae bacterium
GTGCTCGTCCAGTCGGTGATGATCCAGTCGGCCTGCGGGGTAGCCACCATAACTTTGCGGGTGGCGGTGAAAATCCAGATCACTTTTTCGGTGCCGAAGTCGAGGGTTTGTTGGGTTTTTTGTTGGACGTATTGTTCCACCGGCAGTTGGTCGCCGTATTCCACTTTGGTATCGATTTCGAGCACGACTTTGGCGGGCACATCGGCGTAGCGGTTGGACACTTTGCTGGGCGGGAGTTTACTTTTTTCGATGATCACCAGGTCGTGGGAGGCGTTTTTACGCGGAGCGATGTGGGAGCCGACTTCGCCTGAAAAAACCCAATATTTATTGCGGTTTAGTTGGTTGCCCACAAGAAGGGTAAGCCAAAATTTGATTGCGGCTTGTAATATTCCATCGGCCATAATTTCCTCCGGGGTTTTAATTTTTTGAAGGACGTCCCGGTATCCCTTGTAATAGACCGGAATGTCGTTGACCCATTCCTTGATCAGGTAGGACGGCACGTTTTGTTTCCGCGATTTTTTTTCGGATGGCGCTTCGGCTGTGGACGACATGGCTCGGAAATTTGTACAAATTTAACACCTACCTGCCAAACCGCCAAAGCCGCGGCCAGAACCTAGGCACCCGCCGCTGGTACTCCGCATAGGCCGGATATTTCCCTGCCGAAATTTTTTCACTGAAATCTGAACTGCCTAAAAACAGCAGCATCAACAGCAGCGCCCCGGCCAGCGACCAGTTGACCCAGCGCCCCGTAGCCGCTACGCTGAACAGGTAAAAACTCAGCCAAACGCATTGCTCGGCGGCATAATTGGGGTGCCGGACGCGCGCCCACAACCCGCTGGCGCAAAAACCTTGGGCGAACGGACTTTCAGCCGGCTGACCGCTGCGTTGCCACTGTCCTTTTCCCTGGTGAAAATGCCACTGCTGCTGGTCGGCTACCGTTTCCAGTGCGATAAAACCGAGCAGGGCGAGCGCGGCTGCGGCATCGAGCGCGTTCAAGGGCCGGCCGCCCTGCCAAGCTACCACAATGGGCAGGGTGAACAGCAGGATCAGGCCGTTTTGGTACAGCGAAATGAAAAACAGGTTAAACGCCGCCCAGGGTAGGCGTTTGCTCAGAATGGAATTCTGGCGCAAAATGCCCCAGCGGTAGTCCTCCTCGCCTTTCCAGGGAATCCAGTGGTAACCGCCGCGCCGCCAAAAGTTGAACGTGAGCCTTGCCCCCCAAACGCTCACCAGGCTGGCCATCAGTACCGGCCGCGCCTCGAAGCCCGAGCGCGCGGCGACGTACCAGCAATAGCCGATGGGGAGCAGGCTCCAGAGTTTGTCGACCTGGCTGTAATTGCGCGTTAGTTCGCTGACGGTGAAGCAAAGCAGCGCGATGGCGAGCATGGCTTTGAGCAGGTTTGACAGGACGCCCAACTGTGCCGGATCCAGGGGGGCGTCGTAACGAAAAGCGATCAGGGGCAAGGCGACCAGCGCGGCCAGGAGGAGCAAGGCAGTTCGGACCATCAGTTGAAATTTTTGGGGAAAAATAAAACCTGTCCGGTTAGTAACCAATCGCGCAACCATCTTTCCGGCTTTCACTGGCGCCGTAGTACACCTTTTTCACTGGATCCCACCGGATCGCCTGATAGCCGCCGTAGCCCCCCAGGCCATAGCCCACCTGGTGGCCCATTTGCAGTAGCTGGCGTACGGTTTCGTACGGCACACCGCTTTCGAGCAGTATTTGTCCCCGGCCGCCGCCCCCGCCGCTGGCCGGCCCGGTGGGTTCGCTGTTGCCGCCACTGTGGTCGATGCGGGGTGCGTCGCCGGCTTCCTGAATGTTCATGCCGAAGTCGATGATGTTTTGAATGATTTGCACGTGACCGAGCGGCTGGAAATCGCCGCCCATGACGCCGAAACAGAGAAACGGCGCGCCGTCTTTAGTGATAAAAGCGGGGATGATGGTGTGAAAGGGGCGTTTGCCGGGGGCGAAGGCATTGGCGTGGGCTGGATCGAGGCTGAAGAGTTCGCCGCGGTCCTGAAGCATGAAGCCGAGTCCGGGCGGCACCATGCCGCTGCCCATGCCGCGGAAGTTACTCTGGATGAGGCTGATCATGTTGCCTTCCCGGTCGGCGACGGTGAGGTAGATGGTGTTGGGGGCGCTCAGCGTGCCCGCTTCGACGCGGTTGGCGGCGCGGTCGGGCTGGATGCGTGCGCGGCGCTGGGCGGCATAGTTTTTATCGAGCAGTTGCTGGAGAGGGATTTTCGCAAAATTGGGATCAGCGTAATAGCGGGCGCGGTCTTCGTAGACCAGTTTTTTGGTTTCTGAAAACAAGTGGATGTGGCGGGCGGTGCCGAAATCGGCCGGTTGGAAATCGAAGCCCTCAAGGATGTTGAGCATTTGAAGGGCGGCAATGCCCTGGCCGTTGGGCGGGAGTTCCCAAATGTCGTAGCCGCGGTAATTGACGCTAAGGGGTTCTACCCACTCGCTCTGGTGCGCGGCGAGATCGGCTTCGCTGAGAAAGCCGCCTTGTTCGCGCAAGAACCCGGCGATCGCTGCGGCCATTTTTCCTTTGTAAAAAACGTCGCGCCCGTTTTGAGCCAATTGCCGGTAGGTATTGGCGAGGGCCGGATTTCGGAAAACTTCGCCTTTCTCCGGCGCCTTGCCGCCAGGCAGGTACGTTTCCCGGAAGTTGGGGTAGTCGGCAAAACGCCGGGCGCTGGCCTGGAGGTAATAGGCGATGAGCTCGGTCACCGGGAAGCCGTTTTCGGCATAGCCAATAGCTGGGGCCAGTACATCAGCCATGGGCAAGCGGCCAAAGCGGCGGTGCAGTTCAAACCAGCCGTCGACGGCGCCGGGTACGGTTACCGGTAAGGGGCCGTAGGGCGGGATGCTGGCGAGTTTTTGTTGTTGAAAATATTCCAGGCTGAGGGCTTGTGGGCTGCGTCCGCTCCCGTTTAGTCCGTATAGTTTTTGGGTTTTGGCGTCCCAGACAAGGGCAAACAAGTCGCCGCCAATGCCGCAACCAGTGGGCTCCATCAGACCCAGGCAGGCGTTGGCGGCGATGGCTGCGTCGATGGCGGTGCCGCCTTTTTTCAGAATATCGATGGCGACCAGGCTGGCCAGGGGCTGGCTGGTGCAGGCCATGCCGTTTTGGGCGATTACCTCGCTGCGGGTGGCCCAGGCGCGGCCGGTGATGCGGTCTTGGGCGGGGAGCTGGAGGCTGGCGGCGACGAGGCAGAGGAGTAGCGCGGTGCGGTGCATGCTTTTTTTGGGTGGAAATTTAAAACCAATCAGGTTGAGTTTTTTAAAAAACTGAACCAGAAGACAGCCCTTTGCGCCAGCCTCCACAGGTAGTTTTTTCAAAATTCCGACCGGACAGGTTAGAAAACCCGCCCTACCACCGCCTCGCGATAATTGGCGCCGATGGGCAACTTTTCCTTGCCCACGTGGATGAGGCTGCCTTCCAGGGTATCGATTTTGTCGATGGCCACGATGTACGATTTGTGGATGCGGATGAAGCGCTCCTGGGGAAGGGTTTCTTCAAGGCTTTTCAGTGAGTTCAAGGCCAGCAAGCGCCCGCCAGCCGTGTAAAAAGCCACGTATTCCCGCATGCTTTGGATGTAGAGAATATCGTCGAATTTCAAGCGGTGGATCTTATGGTCGGCTTTTACCAGCAGGTGGTCTTTGCCGCTGCCCGGCGTTTCCGTGGTGGCGGGCGCTGCTACCTGCGCGCGCGCTTGCAACAGGGCGACGGCTTTGTTGACCGCTTGCACGAAGCGCTCGAAGGAAAAAGGTTTGAGCAAATAGTCGGTCACGTCGAGGGCATAGCCTTCCAGGGCGAATTCTGCGTAGGCGGTAGTGAAAATGACCACCGGTTTTTTTACCAGGGTCCGCAAAAACTCAATGCCAGTGAGCTCCGGCATTTGAATGTCGAGAAAGAGCACGTCGATGTGCTCTTGTTGCAGTTGAGCCATGGCCTCCAGCGGGTTGGCGCAGGCGGCTGCCAGTTCCAGGCTGGGCAGGCGTTCGATGTAGGTTTGCAGGAGGGTTCGGGCGAGTTCTTCGTCGTCGACGACGAGGCAGCGGATGGGTTTCACGGCACTTGAATGGTTAGGCGGACGCGGAAGGCGTCAGCGCTGGTTTCAATGTTCAGTTCGTGGCGGTCGGGGTACACGAGTTCGAGTTGGCGGCGCACATTGCTGAGGCCGATGCCGCCGGCTTCGTCTTTGGTAAAATGTTGGTCGGGCAGGCTGTTCTCCACGTCAAAGTTCAGTTGCTCTTCCGAGGTTTTCAGGGAAATTCGGATCCAGCCCTTTTCCCGGTTTTCTACTTTGCTGTGTTTAAAGGCGTTTTCCACAAAAGGAATCAGCAACATAGGGGCAATGGAGAGTTGTGGCCGGCTTTCGTCGAGCTCGACGCGTACGTTCAAGCCCCGGCTGTCTTTGAGCAGGTGCAGGTCGATGAAATGCCGGAGGTACTCGATTTCTTTTTGAAGCGGCACGCGGTCGGCTTTACAATCGTACAGCATGTAGCGCAGCATGCCGGAAAGTTTGAGCAGGTTGTCGGGCGCCTGGTCGGATTTGATGAGGGTGAGGGTGTAAATGTTGTTCAGGGCGTTGAACAAAAAGTGCGGATTGATCTGCGATTTTAAAAACTTGAGTTCTGCCTCCAGCTTTTCGCTGCGAAACTCGGCAGCTTCTTGTTCCTTTCGGTTGGCGAAACGCGCCACTTCGAACAAGGCGCTGCCGATCAGGGCGGTAAAATAAGGCATCGAAAGGCTGAGGTACTTCAGTCCTTTGAATCCCGGATTGCCCCGGCCGCCGCCGCCGCGCCCCGAACCGCCGCCCGGCCGGTTGAAATACTCCGCCCAGGGCGCGGCTTCCCAGCCGACCAGCAGGGTGACGCCCACCACCAGCGCCAGTCCGGCCAGCACATAGGCGCCCTGTTTTTTATGGAAATAAAGTCGGGGTAAAAACACTTCCATATTGGCCCAAACGATAAGGGCTACGCCTGCCCAAACCACGGCGCTGCGGCTGATGAGCCGTTCGGAGAACTCCCAGTTGCCCAGCAAAATCACCGGCACCAGGGCCCACAACCCGCCCCAGAACAACATTTGCAGGACGGTATTTCGATGCGAAAAATTCAACATGCCGGCAAAAATGCCGAAAGTGTGGGGGTTGCCCAATTTTTCTCCATCAACCGGCTGTTTTTCTTTGCTAAATGCCGCGGGACGTCAATCAAACCCGCTTTTGCGCCGTCAAATGCCCGCTGGCGGATTTGATGGATAATTCGGGCTTGTTCATTGAATATTTTTACCTGCCCGGAAAAGCCGGCGCACTTTTGCCCTGCATTTTTTCCCAACCTAAATTTTTACAAACTATGAAACTTCGAATTTCAGTAATCAGCCTCCTGCTGCTGAGCTGCCTGGCGCTTCAAGCCCAACCCGGCGGCGGCGGTCGCATGATGAACCCCGAACAGCGCGCCGAACAACAAACCGCGCAAATGACCGAGCAACTCGCCCTCTCCGAAGCTCAAACGGGTAAGGTGCGCGACATCAACCTCAAGTATGCCAATAAAATGAAGGAAGCCCGCGACAAGTCCGACGGCGACTGGTCGGCCATGCGCGAAACCATGACGGCTATCCGCGGCGAGCAGGACCAGGAGCTGCAAACAGTGCTGACGCAGGAGCAGTGGACCCAATGGGTCGCCTTCCGCGAAGCACAACGCGCCAACCGCCCCGGCGGCGGCATGGGGCCTGGCGGCAACGGCCCGAATACCCCCGACGCCACTCCCCCGCAAGACGGCAGTGGAAAAAGTAAAAAGGCGAAAAAAGGCAAGAAAAATTCCGAGTCGTCTGAGCAGTAAATTCCGGGGTCATTGGAGGTCATTAAAGTCACTGGAGCGTATTCGAACTACTGTCTCGAATGACTTTAATGACCTCCAATGACCTCCAATAACCCCGGAAAACCAACCTGCACCAACAACACATAAACATGAGACCCGTCCTTCTTTTCACCGTCTTGCTTTTCAGCCAATTTCTGGGCGCACAAACATTTACCCTTTCCGGAAAAATTGTCGACGACAATCAATCGCCCCTGCCCGGCGCTACCGTGCGCCTGCAATATCCCTGGGGCGACCCGGTGAAAAACACCGTCAGCGATGCCGACGGACAGTTCCGGATTTCGGGCCTCGAACGTGGCGGCTATGCCCTGAAAATCAAAGCGGTAGGTTTTTCCGAACTCAGCCGGGAAGTGACCCTCCGCACGGCGGATGTGGCGCTCGGCGCCCTGGCACTGGAGCCCGACCCCGTGGTGTTGGGCGGCGTGGAGATCACCGGCACGGTGCCTATCGCGCAGCAGCGCGGCGACACCACGGAGTTCAACGCCAATGCCGTCAAGGTGATGCGCGATGCCAGCGCTGAGGATTTGGTGGAAAAATTGCCCACGGTAACGATCGAGAGCGGCCAGATCAAAGCCCAGGGCGAGAATGTAGGGCGCGTGCTGGTAGACGGCAAGGAGTTTTTCGGCTCCGACCCGGCCGCTGCGCTCAAAAACCTGCCGGCTGAAGTGGTCGAGCGGGTTCAGATTTTCGATGCGCAGAGCGACCAGTCGCAGTTTACCGGATTTCAAGACGGCAACACCACCAAAACGATCAACATCGTCACCAAAACCGGTATGCGCAACGGCCAGTTTGGCAAAGTGTATGCCGGCTACGGGTACGACGGCCGCTACCAGGCCGGCGGCAACATCAACCTGTTCGACGGCAACCGGCGCATTTCCTTTATCGGGATGGTCAACAACATCAACATCCAGAATTTTTCCTACGACGATATTCTCGGCGTTATGGGCAGCGGCGGCCGCGGTGGGCGGTTCCGATCGGGCGGCGGCGGTATGGGGGGCGGTATGCGCAGCGGCGGCGGCCCTACCGGCGATTTCCTGGTGCGGCCCAGCGGCGGCATCACCGAGACCGCGGCGGTGGGCCTCAACTACGCCGACCAGTGGGGAAAAAAGGTGGAGGTGAACGCCAGTTATTTTTTCAACCACGGCAACACCGACGCCGAGACGGTCACTTTCCGGCAGTTTTTTGCCGATACCCTCCTCACCGAGGTGTATCAGGAAGACAACAGCACCCAGAGCCGCAACACCAACCACCGGTTCAACGGGCGCATCACCATCCAACTTGACAGCTCCAACTCGCTCGTGTTGCGGCCCCGGCTCAGCCTGCAAGTCAACAGCGGCACCTCCTCTATTTTTGGAGAAACCGCTTTTCAAAACGACCCGCTCCGCCAAACCGACAACCGCTATTTTTCCGACCTCACCGGCCTGAACCTCAACAACTCCCTGCTTTGGCGGCATAAATTTGGAAAGGCAGGCCGCACAGTGTCCGTAGATTTCAGCCAGGGCTATGCGCCGAAAAACGGCAATAGCAGCCTGCTGGCGGCGAATGTGGCCTTTGTGCCGCCGTTCGACAACGATACGCTCGACCAAATCGCCAACCTCGACGTCAACAGCTGGAACCTCGCCGGCAACGTCGAATACACCGAACCGCTCAGCGCCAACAGCCAACTGCTGCTCAACTACCGCCTGAGCTACCAACAGGAAGCTTCCGACAAACAGACCTACGATTTTTTCGCCCCAGACCAAGGCTACACCCTGCTCAATGAACCCCTGACCAACGTTTTTTCCAACGACTACACCACGCATCAAACCGGCGCGGGTTATAATTTCAGCAGGGGGCGCGACCTGAATTTTAACTTCCGCACCAACCTCCAGTGGGCGCAGCTGAACAACACCAAAACATTCCCGACCCAGAGCCGTTTCGGCCAAACATTTTTCAATGTCCTGCCCTCGGCTATGCTGCGTTACAACCTCGATGCCAACCGCAACATCCGGCTGTTTTACCGCAGCAATACCAGCTTGCCCACAGTCGAACAGCTGCAAGATGTAGTAGACAACAGCAACACCCTGCAACTCCGCGTAGGCAATCCCGACCTTAAGCAGTCGTTTCAGCACAACCTGTTTTTCCGCTTCCAGGCCTCTAACCCGGAAAAATCATCGACCTTTTTCGGGATGGCCGGCGGCGGCTTCACTGCCGACTACATCGCCAACGCCACCTACCTGGGCAGTAGCGACCATCCGATCTTTCAGCAGTACGAGGTGCCGCGCGGCGCGCAAATCAGCCGGCCGGTCAACCTCGACGGCTACTGGACGGCGCGGTCGTTCCTATCCTACGGCAAACCGATCAAAGGCCTGAAAACCAACGTCAACCTCGACTTGTCGTACAACTATTCCCGTTCGCCGGGCCTGATCAACGATGCGCTCAATTACGCCGAAAACCACAGCGTCGGCCTGGGCCTCACCTTCGCCAGCAACATCAGCGACCGTGTCGACTTTACCCTTTCCGGCCGGCCCAGCTGGAACCGCGTGCGCAACTCCCTTCAAACCAACAGCAACACCGACTACCTGAACCACAGCACCCGCCTGAAATTCAACTGGATCATCCTGGAAGGCTTCGTGCTGCGCACCGACCTGACCCACACGCTGTACTCCGGCTTGTCCGACGGGTTCAACCAAAACTACTGGTTGTGGAACCTGGGCATCGGCAAAAAAATCCTGAAAAACGAACGCGGCGAAATCACCCTGGCGATCAACGACCTGCTGCGGCAAAACCGCAATATCAGCCGCAACATCACGGAAACATACATCGAAGACGTGCAGTCGAACGCCCTGCAGCAGTTTATCATGCTGTCGTTTACCTACAACCTGCGAAATTTTAATACGGGCAAAGCGTCGACTCGGAAGGAAGAGGAGCGGCATGGGGACTGGGGGCCGCCGCCGGGGCGAGGCCTCTAGTGGGGTGCGCGGCAGCGGGTTACCTTATGCGCTCGATCAACTGACTTTGCTCGTTGGATCTGGTCTGGCTTGTCCTGGCAAGGCAAACCAGGGACCAAGGCTGCTGCCGGTCAACCGAACGGGGTAGGGCAGTACGAATGCGCGCGAAATGAAAAATATCGGGTATTGTGGCTGACAACAATTGGTAAAAGCTCAAAACGTGTAAAAATAATAGGATCTGTCGGCAAAAATTATTTAAGATAAAACAAACAGTAAAAAACAGGTTTTAAAATTAGCAATTAACTGGTATTCATATTTTTGTGCAGTTTTTTTTGATAATTGTGTCCTCATTTTTTTTAAGATAAAGCCCTAGTTGTTCATTTTTTTGAGCGGTATTGAGCTAGATAATTTTGATGGTATACCCGGCATGAGGTAGTTGCTGCGGCGGGTTGAAGGCGCGTACATCGCCACGGTCGCAAACAACTTTTTGCAGGGTATTGGACAGCGCATTTTGGAATTGCTTCCATTGCAGTCAAATCAATAATATCATAGTACCATGCTCAGAAAGAAAACTTTTCTACTGGTTGGATCGATTGTCATCATTGCCGCGCGACTCCTCAGCCAACCGCTAGCTACCTGTGCCGATTTGGAGCTTGCTTCCGGGGCCTTTACCCCGCCGTGGCGGGCGTCTTACGGGAAATGGAACGAGACGAATAACCCGTGCGGAATCAAGTATTCCTCCTCCTTCTTGGGTTTTAACCCAGTTCGGCATCGTATTCGCAAACCCGCCGATGGTATAGTGCTTTGTTACGGCAATAACACGGTGCCGTATGTCCCTCCGGGGCACAATTTCGCTATCCAACTCGGCAACGATGATGATGGCCGGGAGTGGGAGCGCTTGGAAACCTCGTTTAAGGTATCACAGGAAAATTCATTAATCGAGATTAGCCTCGCGTTGTTTTTTGAAGATCACGGGCATAATCCTTGCGATCAGCCGAGGTTTTGGGTAAAAGTGTTGGATGAAAACGGCGCTTTGGTGAGCTGTGGTAATTATCAGGTGATCGCTGCCGGTAACCTCCCCGGCTGGGGCAATTCTTATTGCTCCGGATATTCCGATCCGATCCGGTTTTTACCCTGGACAAAAATGAGCGTTGATTTGCGCAAACATTTGGGTAAAAATGTCACCCTGCAATTCCAGTCAATGGATTGTTCGGAATCCGGGCATTTCGGGTTTGCTCTTTTTGCGCTTCGTTGCCTGAAATCGGAGATTACTGCCGGTAAATATTGTCCCGGCATTGATTCAGTGCTGGTACTAAAAGCGCCGGATGGCTACGGGGGCTACCAATGGAACAATGGCTCGACGGCCCAAACTATCACGGTCGCCCAGCCGCTCCCCGGCCAAACGTTTTCCGTAGCGCTCCAGCCGTATTCCAATTTGAATGGCAGTTGCCAGATCGAGATGGAATATACTGTTATGCCGCCACCCGTTATACAGGTTACGCCCGATACCTTTTTTTGTGATGCAAATGGGATTAACCTGGTGGCGAGCGTGTCGGATACAAATTACAGTATGAAATGGAGTACGGGCGCTTCAGCCGCTTCCATACCCGTTAATACGCCAGGTGTTTACACTGTGACCGCGACTGGAAATAGCTGTGTCTACACCCGAGAAGTTGTTGTTGAAAAGCAGCAAAACCCGCAAGTGCAAACCTTGGTGAACGATGCGCCGTGTTATGCTGCGCTGGGGCAGGCATCGGTGAATCCAACAGCCCCAAACGCCAACTACGCCTATGCCTGGTCGTCGGGGCAAACCGGCCCTCTGCAAGCGCTGCCGGCAGGACAGTACACTGTTTCGGTTACCAACCTTGAAGGGGGCTGCCAAACGATCGAATCGGTGGCGATACATGAACCGCCCCAGCCCTTGCTGACTACCACCGCTTCTGTTGTTAAATGTTCCGAACAAACGGTCGAACTCCGTGCAAGTGGCGATTTTGTTCAATTCGATTGGACGGATGGCCAACAAGGCGATATTATTTCGGTGGGGCAGCCAGGCCAATATTCAGTGGTCGCAAAAGATGCCAAGGGGTGTACGGTCGTTTCGCCTCCAATTATCATTTCCAATTATCCGATCCCCAATGCGACGATTTCCGGAGATAGCCTGGTCTGCCCAGGCGGGTTGTCGACGCTTTCTGCCGAACCGGGTATGAGTTATGCCTGGTCTGCAAATGCCGGTAGTTTCCAATCGGTAGTGGTGCCTGCCGGAGCCTATTTTTTAACGGTTACCGATGCGCAAGGTTGCACAAATACGGGAAGTTTCAATATTCATGAGTTGGCTGCTCCAATAGCCTGGCTCAGCACTGACAAAGTACGCATCTGCAAACCCGAAACCGCTCTGCTGACGGTGACGGCTGATAAACCTATCCTATCCTATCAATGGAATCAACCAACTGCTCAGGGAAACCAATTTGAAACGCTGGAGGGCGGATATTTCGAGGTCGTTGTTACCGATACGGATGGTTGCAAGGATACTGTTTCCTTGTCGGTTCCCGCTTACGATTACCTGGCGCCGGTGATAACTGGCAAAATGGACATTTGCGCCGGACAAAGCGCCTCGGTACTGAACGCCTACATGCCCGACGCCATCCGGTACGAGTGGCTGCCTCCTGTTTCGGATACCACAGCCGAAATTGTCGTCCATGCCGGAGGAAACTACACGGTTGTGGTAGAGTATGCCTATGGATGTTCGGCGTCGACGACCGTTTCGATAATCGAACATACCCCGCCGCAACCGTATATTCAAGGGCCGTCTGATATCTGTGAAAAAAGTACCGGGCAGTTTTCGACGACCGATGCCTTTCTGTCGTATATCTGGTCGAATGGAACAACCCTGCCAACGCTGGAAGGACCGGCGGGCGCCTACACCGTCACTGTAACCGATCAAAATGGCTGTACCGGCGTTGCAGATTTTAACAGCCAACTTATCCCGCTCGTCCATACCCAACTCTCAGCCCCTTCCGAAATCTGCCAGCACCAACCATTTGTTGTATCGGCAACGCTACAATCCACTGCGCTTGATGGGATAGCGTGGATGTCTGCCGCTAACGGGGCGACATTCAGCGCCCCGGTTCAACACGGTATTGTCGTTCCCTGGACGACTCAACTCTCTACAACAGGTCTGGTACAAATCGACTCGGTTTGGCTCGATGGATACAACTGCCTTTTCGAAGGCTTGCCTGCCCAAGCTATAGTGCAGGTTGACAATCTGGCTGCCATTGCCCAAACTGAACAGTTTGAAAATGGCTTTTCCATGCTTTGCCCTGATGACAGCGGCAGTATTACTGCTGTGGTGGAAGGCGGCCAATCGCCATTCTACTATACCTGGAGCACCGGAAACGCAGGGTCGAATACACTCAATGGGCTGGCTCCCGGTACATATACCGTCACAGTAAGCGGGGCTAACGGCTGCACCGCTGTAAGTACGGCGCAAATTGTGGCCCCACCCGCGCTTGATGTCCGCCTGAATGCCTTCGCTCCATTGTGCGAGGGGGTATCCGATGGTAAAATAACGATCGAATACCTGTCTGGCCAGGGCGATTTCAGCGCCTCCGTTAATGGCGGCCCCTGGTTGCCGGCGCCCGAAAATTTTTCCCAACTTTCTCCGGGTGTCTACAACATTCAAATTGAAGACCGCTATTGCCAGTGGGATACGGCCCTTTCTTTTCCCATTCCCCTGCACCGGTTTGTTGAGTTTAGCGATTCTATGGTGGGTATCAGCCTGGGCGAGCGCTATGCCTTTCAAACGCATACTAATGCGCAAATTGCCCACCTTCAATGGTATCCACCCATCCTCCCCGACCCCGGCTTCTCGATCCATCCGGTCGTACAACCGCTGACCGACACCTGGTATTCCCTGCAAATCACTACGCCAGAAGGGTGTATTGTTCAGGATCAACTGCTTATTCGGGTAAAAAATAACCGCCAGGTTTATGTCCCAAATGCGTTTATGCCCGGCAGCTCCAGCGAAAACAGCATTTGTTCTGTCAGCGCCCAAACAGGGGCTATACACCGGCTACACATGCAAATTTTCGACCGCTGGGGCAATTTGGTGTACGTGAATCCAAACCAAACGCCCAATGACCACGGATCGGGTTGGGATGGTCGGATCGGCGGACAACTCGCCCCGCCAGACAGCTATGCCTGGCTCCTCCAGATTGAATACATTGATGGCACGGTAGAAACAAGAACCGGAAGCGTCACCGTGGTGCGATGAGCACAAAATTATTCAACGTCAACCTGGGCTGCTTTTTCGGGAAACACACTCTGTGAGGGCCTCCTCCTGGACATTAAAATTAAATAAAACCATTAAAATGAAACAGAAAAATGTACTATTCCTTTGGGCGCTCGCCATCGCCTGTGCACTGACGGCGCCAGGCTTTTCCCAACGCATGCCCCAACTCCCACCCCTGGCTGGAGGCGATGCCAGCCAGCACTTGCACCAGGGGGAATGCCTCAACGCTGAACAACGGTCCGCTATTCAGGCGCAACTCCAGAAGAACCAGTCTGAATTGCAAAAAAGAGGATTGCTGCTAGCCCCTGAATCGGGCGCTATCGTCTACTTTGCCTGGCCTTTACGCCAAAAAACTGGCGTGAGCGATCCTTCCTACTATGTCATTGGAAATTTCGTGGATGAACAGCCCGGGACAGGCTTGCTCGATTACAATTGCGGCCAATTTACCTATGATGGACACAAAGGGACGGATATTGGTTTGTGGCCTTTTGCCTGGACTAAAATGGCAAACAACGAGGTGGAAGTCATTGCCGGAGCTGCCGGTACTATCATTGGAAAAGACGACGGTAATTTTGACCAAAATTGTTCCTGGAACGGACAACAGTGGAATGCCGTCTATATTCAACATACTGATGGCTCTGTCGCCTGGTACGGACATCTGAAAAAAAATACCCTAACCTCAAAACCTGTCGGCGCAACAGTGGCTAAAGGTGAGTATCTGGGCGTGGTTGGCAGCTCCGGTATCTCCACCGGGCCCCACCTGCACTTCGAGGTGTACAACGGCGAAGGCGGTCTGATCGACCCCTGGGGCGGCCCCTGCAACTTCATGAACGGCAACTCCTGGTGGAGTCCGCAACATGCTTACTGGGACCCAAAAGTGTGCAAAATAATGACCCACTCGGCCTTACCCTCCTTACCGCAATGCCCACCAGAAACAGTAAATGCCGCTAACGCTTTTCAGCCCGGTCAAACGGTATATGCAGCGGCATACTTTCGCGACTACACGGCCAATTCCTCCCCCACCTACCAGCTCCTGCGTCCCGACGGCACTACCGCCCAAACCTGGATGCCAAGCAGCCCCAATACCATGAAACTGGCCTATTGGATTTATGGATACACGCTTCCTGCCAATGCCCCTACTGGCGCCTGGACTTTTAGAGTTACCTATCAAACGCAAATAATTAACCACTCCTTTACCGTCGGCGCAACTTGCGCCACCCCCACGGGCCTGAGCACCACAAATATCACGTCGACGTCGGCGCGGTTCAACTGGAACGCGGTGAGCGGGGCGCAGAGTTACGCCCTGCAGGTGTTGGTGAACGGCGTTTGGACAGACGTGGGCGGCGGCCCGTTCACGACCACAAGCGTGAATGTGACCGGGCTGACGCCCAACACGACCTACCAGTGGCGGGTGCGCACCAATTGCAGTGGGAACCAAACGAGCGCCTGGTCGGCAGGGGTGAGTTTCACCACCTTGTCGAACTGCGCCACCCCCACGGGCCTGAGCACCACAAATATCACGTCGACGTCGGCGCGGT
>CAZVZH010000017.1:14740-39698 GCA_964630705.1 uncultured Saprospiraceae bacterium
CCAATTGCAGTGGGAACCAAACGAGCGCCTGGTCGGCAGGGGTGAGTTTCACCACTGCCGGAAGTTGCGGGACGCCATCAGGGCTTTCCACCACAGGGATCACCCAAGTGAAAGCGACCCTGAGTTGGACCGCCGTAACAGGCGCTACCAGCTATACCGTCCAATTTTACTACAACAATACCTGGAACAACCTCAACCCTACAACAGGCACGGCCTTGAATGTTTACGGACTTTTTGCCAATACCACCTACCAATGGCGGGTATTTGCCACCTGTGGAAACACCCCAGGAACACCCTCGAACGCCGTGACATTTAACACGCAATCGGCGCCAAACTGTACTGGCGGAGTCCAATTCCCTGCATATGCCTTAACCCCCACGACCTCCTGGCAGTATCAATCCCAAATGTGGGGTGGCGAGTATTGTTTGGTGAATGTGCAGGCGGGGCAGGTCTACACATTTTCCTACTGTTCTTCGGATGGGGGCGTGCTGACCTTTGACGGCGAGCTGTCGATTCGGACAACGAGCAATCAATTGATTATGTATTCCAATGATGTATGCGGCACACAACCCCGATTGGTTTGGCAGGCTGGATTTACCGGACAGGTTCGCGTGCTACTTACCCGGTACTCCTGTTCGACCCAGCAAAACAACAGTACAATGGCTTATCGAATTGGCGGGAGTCCGCTTCATGGGGACGAACCAGGGGAAAACCTTGCTCCAATAGAGGAGCGCTTTGTTTCCATGCCTTCTGCTTTGGAAAATTATACGCCGCAGGATGCGTCCGCCGCAGCCCCTGCGCTGAGTACCGGGCAAGAGCAACCGGTTGACGAACGAAAGGCCGATGCATTTGCAGCAGGAAAACCAACGGAACTTGAATTGTTTATTGCCCCCAACCCAGCGTCTGCCTCAACTAATTTAAAGATAGTGGCACCTGAATCCGACGACAACGGCACAGAGGCATACATAACCATTTTTGATTTAAACGGCAGCGTTCGGCGTACTTTGCAACCAATGCCCGTAACAAATGGAATAGTTCAGGTTACCCTGGAATTGGTCGATTTACCTGCAGGCGTATACGTAGTTCAGGTTCGGTTAGGTCAATTTATTGGTCGTAAGCAGCTGGTGCGGATGCGGTAATCAAGGCTGAGCAAACAGACCTGGAGTGGAAATTCTGATATCGCTGCCGGGCTGTTTGAGACACAATGGGGGCTTTCCGTTTGATCCGGAAAGCCCCCTGTTTATTTCAGTCAACGAAAAGGTTACAAGCCAAAAATCGCCCGCCCCAAATAAGTAGCCGCCTCGCCAAGTTCCTCCTCGATGCGCAGCAGTTGGTTGTACTTGGCCACCCGGTCGGAGCGCGAGGCCGAGCCGGTTTTGATCTGGCCGGTGTTGAGCGCCACGGCCAGGTCGGCGATAGTGGTGTCTTCCGTTTCGCCCGAGCGGTGGCTGATCACCGAAGTGTAGGCGTGGCGGGTAGCCAGGTTGACGGCCTCGATGGTTTCGGTGAGCGAACCGATCTGGTTAACTTTAATCAGGATCGAGTTGGCGATTTTTTCGTCGATGCCCCGTTGGAGGCGTTCGGTGTTGGTCACAAACAGGTCGTCGCCCACGAGCTGGATGCGGTGGCCGAGCGTTTCGGTGAGCGACTTCCAGCCGTCCCAGTCGTCTTCGGCGCAGCCGTCTTCGATGGAGTAGATGGGATAGCGGTTGCACCAGTCTTTCCAGAAGGCGACCATGTCGTTGCGGCTGAGGCGGTCGCCGGTCGATTTTTTAAACACGTACTCGCCGGTTTTGGCGTCGAAAAATTCCGACGAGGCGGCGTCAAGCGCGATGACCACGTCGTCGAGCGGGCGGTAACCGGCGGCCTGAATGGCGGTCATGACCATTTGGATGGCCTCCTCGTTGTTTTTGATGCCCGGGGCGAAGCCGCCTTCGTCGCCGACGTTGGTGGCGTAACCTTTGCTTTTAAGCACTTTTTTGAGGTGGTGAAAAATTTCAACGCCCATGCGCAGGCCTTCGCTGAAAGAGTCGGCGCCGACAGGCATGACCATAAATTCCTGAAAATCGATGCCGTTATCGGCGTGGGCGCCGCCGTTGAGGATGTTCATCATCGGCACGGGCAGCACGTGGGCATTCACGCCGCCGAGGTAGCGGTACAGGGGCTGGCCGAATTCTTCGGCGGCGGCCTTGGCTACGGCCAGCGAAACGGCGAGGATGGCGTTGGCGCCAATGGTGCCTTTGTTGCGGGTGCCGTCGCGGTCGATCATCAGCCGGTCGATCTTGATCTGGTCGGACACTTCGAGGCCGTTCAGTTCTTCACGCAGGATTTTTTCCACGTTTTTCACCGCCTGGCGGACGCCTTTGCCCAGGTAGCGGCCTTCTTCGTTGTCGCGAAGTTCGACGGCTTCATGCACGCCGGTGCTGGCGCCGGAGGGCACTGCGGCGCGGCCCATGAAGCCGGTTTCCGTCCAAACTTCCACTTCCACAGTGGGGTTGCCGCGGGAGTCGATGATTTCCCGGGCGATGATTTCTCTGATTGCGCTCATGCAGTATATTGAGTGATTGAGTGATGGAGTGAATTATCCAGATAACGGTTAGTGGGTTGGGGCAAAAATAGCCAAATTCCGAAGGCCGGAAGGAATTCTGTGCCAAGGACCTTCGCTGTGCAGTGAAAAATTCGGCGGAAGGAATTCCAAAATGAAAAATCTGTGCGAATGCCGGGATGTTTCCTAGTTTTGAAAGTTGAAACCAAGTGCCAGCCAAGGCTTGTCGACATTTTTTTTTAATTAACACCCGCTTTCCAAATGGCAACAAAACAACCGCCTGCCGCCGGTGAATCCAAATTTGACCCTACCAATCCACCGGAATATGTAGACCGCAGCCACCACATCCTGGCCGTCGAACGCGAGCGCTACCTGAAAATCCGCCGTGAAAAAAACGGCCTGCCACCACCTGCGCCCGACAACCTCACCGGCTTGTGCATTTCAGGCGGCGGCGTGCGCTCGGCAACGCTGGGCTTGGGCATGTTGCAGGCTTTTATCGAAAAAAATATTTTAAAAAACTTCGACTACCTCAGCACGGTGTCGGGTGGCGGTTTCATCGGTTCCTGCCTCAGTTCGCTCATGAGCCGGGAGCCGAACAATGCCGAGAAATTCAGCCCGGAACCCAACCCCAACCTGCGTTTCAAAACCGAAAATGTGGGCCTCGACAAGGACAGCAACCCTTTTAGCCTGCATTTCCCGTACGAATACAACAAGCTGGAAAGCACGATCCTGAACCCCAAACACCAACTCCTGCACCTGCGCCGCTACGGGGAATACCTCACGCCCCGCAAATCGCTGCTGGGCTGGGATATCAGCCGGGCTATCGGCGCGCTGATCAGCGGAGTGCTGATCCACGGCGCTTTGTTTCTGCTCCTGATTGGAGCGGCGGTGCTGCTGCACCACGCCTTGTTTGCCTGGATGTCGGATGGGTGTTTTATCGAGGACTTGCAACGCCCGCAAGCCCACTACAATGCCTACCACCCGGGGGATAACGTGACCACGGATTACTTCAAAGACGACTTGGTGTGGGATAAAGCTTCGATCCCCCAGAAACTAAAAATTTGGTACCATTGCCATCTGGAGCCCCAGTTTTTTCTGGTTTGGCAGGCGGTAAAAAACCAGTGGTTCCTGGCCTGGCTGTTTGCCGGCATCGGCCTGGTAGTCGGCTGGTTGTTCATCCTGATCGCGCGCACGATTCCGGAACGCGTGGCGAAAATGGAGGAGGCTGAAGCGAAGTACAGCGATCCGGAAAAAGACCGGGTGCACGAGCGCCCTGGCGGCGACGATCTGCTGCGGCATTTTGCGGAGCCGTTTATACAGGGGTTTACGTTTATCGCCTATTTGCTGGGCCCGATAATGGCCTATGTGGCGGTGATCGCGCTGGCGCAAAACCAGGTGTTGCCCGGGTTGGACTATTTCGTCGTGCTGGCTCTGCCCACGTGTTTTTCTCTGGGCTTGCTGGTTTCGGTGCACCTGTTGATCTCGTTGTATTTTATCAACAACGCCACGGAAAAAGTCAGCGGTCGTATGTACCGCTCTTTTTACACGGGCATGCAGGGAGCAAGCTTTCTCGGGCTGGCCGTTTCCGGCCTGTTCCCTTTGCTGGTCGTGCTGTTATTTGGCGATCACGGCCTGGTGGTGCGCCTGTTGTTTTCTTTCCTGCCGGTGGCGGTGGTGTATTATTTTACCATGCAAAGCCTGGGCGGCAGCGCGCGCGGCAGCTGGCTGAACAGCCTGTTGCGGCAGGTGCAAATGCCCTTGCTCAACCTGTCGGTGATTTTGTTCGTCGGCCTGGCGCTGGCCTGGGTGTCGAATATCTTGTTTGAACTGGAAGGCTGGTGGGTGAGGGAGCCGGCCGACCGGCTGCCCGTGGCCTTTTTGATGCTCCTGGGCTGTGCAGTTTTGTTAGTCATACTGGGCTTTGCCGCCAACTCCAACGACATCTCCCTGCACTACTTTTACCGCGACCGCCTGTCTGAAGCCTACCTGCGCACCGACGGCCGGGTGCAACGCCCCGAGGAAAAAGAACCCCAACCCGGCGACCCGCCCGTGCACGTCCAACCCAAAGACCTCTTCGACGTGACCTTGCGCAACCACGAAAACCTCCGCCTGGCCAACCTCGGCGAAGACAATTTCAAAGGGCCCTACCACCTCATCGTCGGCGCGCTCAACCTGCAAGGCTCGCAGGACCTGGCCAAAAAGACCCTAAAAAGCGACCATTTCATTTTTTCAAAATACTTCATCGGTTCGCGCACCACCGGTTACTACCGCACCGACTGCTACCGCGGCGGCGGCACCAAACTCAGCACAGCCATGGCCATTTCGGCGGCAGCCGTGGCCAGCGGCATGGGCCTCATGAGCTTCGCCGCCTCTAATTTTTACATGACCCTGCTCAACCTGCGCACGGGCTACTGGATCGAAAATCCTTGGTACCTGCAAAAAGAATCGAAAGAAGCGGATTACACGTCCCGAAAAATCCGCGTCAAGCGCACCGCGCAGGAGTGGCTGATCCGCTGGACCCGCAAACGCCCCTTCTGGCTGCTCCACCTCCTGCGGGAATATACCGGCAGCCTGAGCGCCAACTCCAGGCTGGTGTACGTGTCGGATGGCGGCCACACCGGCGACAACCTCGGCATGCTGCCGCTGGTGCAGCGCCGCTGCCGTACCATCGTCATTGCCGATTTTGAAGAAGACGGCCGCTATTCCTTCGGCTCTTTCAACCAGGCGGTGCGCCTGAGCAAGGCCATTTACAATGCCGATATCGAGATTGACCTCAAACCTTTGCTGCCCAAGCAATCGGACGAAGGACTACTCCTGAGCCCGGCCAGCGTAGCCGTGGGAAAAATCCACTACCCAGCCATGCATGGCCTGCCGGAAATGGAGGGTCAGCTGGTGTACCTGAAATCGTCGGTCAGCCTGATGCACGAGATGGCCGACCTTACCAGCGAAGACGCGCCGCCCCTTTTGACCGAGCCGGCGCCGGTGTTTATGCTCAATTATTTTAAAAACAACCCGGCCTTTCCCCACCAGTCGACGGCCGACCAGTATTTCGATGAGGTGCAGTTTGAAGCCTACCGGATGTTGGGCGAGCACATTGGAAAACAGGCGGCGGTACGGGTGCGGTTTTGATGCGATTGGGCGGAGTGCGGAGATGGGGGCGCTCCCATCTCCGCGCTCCCATCAAATCTAAATGTCGGTGTTCTGGTAAATCTCAGCCAGTTTGATCTTTTTGCGGGAAAGGGTGACGAAGCCCGTCTCGGCGTCCTGCACTTCGGCGTTCAGCCATTGGTCGGGGCGGCTGGTTCGCGAATACAACGAAACGGCGGGTTTGTCTTGGTGCACGAGCAGGATATGCTGCACCGACGGCAGGGTTTTGTAACGCGGCAGTTTGACGGCAAGGTCGTAGCGCATGGTGGAACGGCTGAGCACTTCGACGAGGATGCAGGGGTTGAGCAGGGTTTTGATCCGGCGTTTGGCGCCCGGGTGCTCGTAGTACTGCGGTTTGCCCTGCAACACCACGACGTCGGCGTTGTGCACCGCTTGCGCCTGGGGGATGAAGGTGGCCACATTGCTGCCCAGGACGCGGTAGTTGGAGTCGAGGCCATACAGGCTGGCGAGTACGTAAATCAAGCGGCCCACAAGGGCCTCATGTGTCAAAGAGGCATATCCCATAGAAACAATTTTGCCGTCGGAATAATCGACCCGGTATTCGCAGGAAGGGAGAAAATTAAAATACTCGTCGAGGCTGGCCGGTACCTCGAGGGTTTCGGCGAGCAACAGGCGTTCGGCCAGGGTTTTGGGCAACAGCGGCGCTTTGGCACTGGTCATGGCGACGTATTTTTTTTAAAAATGGTTCGGCGGTTTTCGGGGGTTCCCCTGCGTATTTTGGCAAAATTTTTCAGGACAAATTTACAAAAAATAAGCGCCTGTCCGTAAGCCCATAAATCCGGGTTATAGCGGGCGGGCACTCAAGCCCAACGCTCAGTTGCACTCCGAATGTCCACAATTTTTACAATGCAAACAGCCCTCCTGATACACCAGGTTGTCGGTAGAACAAGCGGGGCAGGTATTGTGGGAGGGCTCGGTGCCATCGGGGATAAACTTGCGCAACGCGCGCACCACACCGTTTTTCCAGTTGTTGAGCGAGGCTGTGTCGAGGTTGAGGTGGTCGACCACTTCGACTACATAGGGCAGGGGCATGCCGTGGCGCAGGATACCGGAGATCAACCGGGCGTAGTTCCAATACTCCTTGTCGAAGGTGCGGGAAAGGCCCTCGATGGTGACGTTGTAGCCGTCTTTGTCGGTGTACTGGAAGTCGTAACGGTTTTTGCCATTTTCCTTGACTTTGATCACTTTGCCTTTCGACACCTTGCTCAGGATGGAAAACGAATCTTCGGCCCGGCCGGTGAAAATCTCGTACGGCCGGCCTTGAAACAGGCCAACGACGGCTACCCAACGGGCATCGTTGTTCATAAAACTGACTACCACGGCGTCGAGCGACTTGGGGCGTTTGGGCGCTGCCGTTTCGAGAAAGAGCTCTTTTTTCTCTTCCTTTTTTTTGTCGCTCACCAGCACGCCGCTGCGGGAGCCTTCGCGGTACACGGTCATGCCCTTGCAGCCGGCCTGCCAGCCGGTGGTGTAAATTTTTTCAATCAGGGCCTCCTCGGCGTCTTCGGGCACGTTGACGGTGACGCTGATGCTGTGATCGACCCACTTTTGCACCCGCCCCTGGAGCTGAACTTTACTGACCCAGTCTACATCCTCAGCCGTAGCGCCGTGCCAGGGCGATTGCCCAACGATCTTTTGCAGCTCGGCATCGGGCAAAGCCGCTACAGCAGCCGGGTCGTATCCTTGATCGAGCAGCCAGCGCGCAAACGGCAGGTGAAATACATGGTAATCTTCCCAGCTGTCGCCCACTTCGTCGGTGAAGCTAATGCGCGCGTTTTTGTCGTTGGGATTCACTTTGCGCCGGCGTTTGTACGACACCCGGAACACGGGTTCGAGGCCCGAAGTGGTTTGCGTCATGAGGCTGGTGGTGCCGGTGGGAGCGATGGTAAGCAAGGCGATGTTGCGGCGTCCGTAGCGGGCCATGTCGGCGTAAAGTTTGGAGTCGGCTTCGCGCAGGCGTTGGATAAACGGGTTGCGGGCTTCGCGTTCGGCATCGTAAATGGGGAAGGCGCCGCGTTCGCGGGCGAGTTCGACCGAGCCGCGGTACACGGCCAGGGCCAGGCGGCGGTGCAGGTTTTCGCAAAAGTCGAGCGATTCGGGCGCGCCGTAGCGGATGCCAAGTGCGGCCAGCATATCGCCTTCGGCGGTGATGCCGATGCCGGTACGGCGGCCTTGCAGGCATTTTTTCCGGATTTTTTCCCAGAGTTCGCGTTCGGTTTGGCGTACGGCTTCCGGTTCGGGGTCGTGTTCGAGTTTGGACAGGATAGCCTCGATTTTTTCCAGTTCGAGGTCGATGATGTCGTCCATGACCCGCTGGGCCAGGCGACCGTGTTTTTCAAAAAGGTCGAAATCAAAATGCGCCTCCGGGGTGAAGGGATTTTCCACATAGCTGAGCAGGTTGATGGCCAGCAATCGGCACGAATCGTATGGGCAAAGGGGTATTTCTCCACACGGATTAGTAGACGCCGTTTGAAAGCCCAAATCCGCATAACAGTCCGGCACCGATTCCCGCAGCACCGTATCCCAGAACAACACCCCCGGTTCGGCGCTTTCCCAGGCGTTGTGCACGATTTTTTTCCAAAGTTCGGCGGCGTCGATCTCCCGCTCCATAACGGCTTTATCACCGTTTACCGGGAAGCGCAGGCAATACTTTTCGCCGTTCAGGGCGGCTTGCATGAACGCGTCGTCGAGGCGCAGGGAGATGTTGGCGCCGGTCACTTTGGTACGGTCGAGTTTGGCGTCGACAAAAGCGGGCGCGTCGGGGTGGCGCACCGAGAGGGTGAGCATGAGCGCGCCCCTGCGGCCGTCTTGCGCCACTTCGCGTGTAGAGTTGGAGTAGCGCTCCATGAACGGCAGGATACCGGTGCTGGTGAGGGCGCTGTTCATGACCGGGGCGCCAGCGGGTCGCAGGTGCGACAAGTCGTGCCCTACGCCGCCGCGGCGTTTCATCAATTGAACCTGCTCTTCATCCATTTTCAGAATGGCGCCGTAGGAGTCGGCGCTGCCTTCCACGCCGATAACGAAACAATTGGACAGCGAAACCACCTGGAAGGGATTGCCGATGCCGGCCATGGGGCTGCCCTGGGGCACGAGGTAGCGGAAATGGTCGAGGAGTTCGTGCACCGTTTCCGGCGCCAGCGGTTGGGCGTACCGGTTTTCGATGCGCAGAATTTCGGCGGCGATGCGGCGGTGCATCTGGCCGGGGTCGCGTTCGTAGATGTTGCCGAAGGAATCTTTGAGTGCGTATTTGTTGAGCCAGACACTGGCCGCCAGGGAATCGCCTCCGAAATAATCAGTAGCGGCTGCTAGGGCTTCTTCGTGGGTGTAAATGGGCCGCTCTTGGGCAGTCTTGCCGTTTTGTTGCTGGGGAGCTAAGGATGTTTTCATGGACAAAGTATAAAATTTCAGGTAAAACACTCCCGGGATGCGGTGCGCATCGGCGGCTTTTTCAGCCGAAAACCGGCAAAAAAGCGGGAGTGCCCTGCTGTTTTTTCGTAAAAATCGGCGGCGGAAATTGATGGAATAGCGGGTGAGCTAACATACAGTTTCGGCGCTGAAAGCAAAAGCCCGGCCGGCAGATTCTTCAGCCTTTTTTCTGTTGCATCGAGTTTTACACAGAAAACACGGCCGTTCATTTTCCAATATCAACGATCCTCCGTTTTTTTCCGGGACAAACGCGGTTTACCTGCTTCGAAAAAACAAGCACCCATGTCGCAACTACAAAAAAAACTCAGCCTCTACGGTCTCACCATGATCGCCGTGGGCTCCTGCATCGGTTCCGGCATTTTCGTCACCCCTGCACAGATCGTCAGCGCCGTGCCCAATGCTGCGCTGGTGTTGGCCGTGTGGGCGCTCGGCGGCCTGATCGCGCTCACCGGGGCACTCACCTTCAGCGAGTTGGGCGGCTTGTTTCCGAAATCGGGCGGGGTGTACGTGTACCTGCGTGAAGCCTACGGCGACCTGGTGGGCTTTCTCTACGGCTGGGTCATCTTGCTGGTGGTGAACACCGGCGCCCTGGCCGGCCTGTGTGTGGCTTTTGCCGAATACCTGCAAGTGTTTGTGCCGGGTCTGAGCGGTACCGCCAAAACGGCGGTGGCGGCATCGACCATGCTGGCGCTCACCGCCGCCAACATGCTGGGGGTGCGGCAGAGCCAGCGCCTGGCCAATGTGTTCACCGGCCTGAAACTGCTGGCCATTGCGGGCATCATCGCGGCGGGATTTATTTTTTACGATCCGGCGGCTGTGCCGCTCGATTTTTCGCTGCCCGCCGAATTACCGGCCGGTTTGCCCGCGGCCATGCTCACCGGCCTCATCGGGGTGTTGTTTTCCGTGGGGGGCTGGCACCACGCGTCGTACGTGGCCGGCGAAGCCGTGGATGCCCCGCGCACCGTGCCGCGGGCTATGTTCCTGGGCGTGCTCATCGTGCTGGTCACCTACCTGCTGGTCAACCTGGCCTACATGTTTTTGCTGCCGCTCGACGCAATCGCGCAAACGCCGCGCGTGGCGGGAGCGGCCATGGCGACCATTGTGCCCTGGGGTGGGCAGGCCGTGGCGGTGGCCATCGCCCTGTCGATTTTCGGGACGATCAGCATTTACACCATGTCGGCGCCGCGCATCTATTTCGCTATGGCGGAAGACGGTATTTTTTTCAAACAATTGGCCTACGTGCACCCGCGCTGGCGCACGCCGGTGACGGCCATGCTGGTGCAGGTGGTGTGGGCGCTGGCGGTGCTGTTGTTTTTTCGCGGCCTGTTCGACGAGATCATCACCTTCGTGACTTTTATGGACATTGGGTTTATGGGCCTGGCCGGGGCCGCTATCTTCGTTTTTCGCCGCCGCCGGCCGTCGGTGGAGCGCCCGGTGCGCGCCTGGGGCTACCCGGTAGTGCCGCTGATCTTTATCGCCATTTCGGCGGCGTTTGCTATAAACACCTTGCTGGAACGGCCCGCTCAGGCCTTGCCGGGCCTGGGCTTGTTAGCGCTCGGCGTGGCGGTGTATTATTTTTTTAAAAAAGGGCGAAAGGGCGATTTTTTGAAATGAAGTTTTGGGTTACTGTTTTTTTTCGGTTTAATTGCTTAATTTTGGACGCGTACGCGAAATGGATAGATTCGCGTTGACTTCCCCTTTTTCCGGAATTTTTTTTCCACCGGCTAAATACAACCGATTATGCGTCCTCACACCACTTTTACCGGCCACCATCCTGAAAGCCACCAGAGCCACCCCCCGCCCGCAGATCTGTGCCCGAATTGTTGGGGGACCCAAGCCTATGCCGGCGCTTTCCTCGAAGCGGCGCAAACAGAACGGCTCGACCTGAACAATGCCTTGCAAAAAGTAGGCTGGATTCAGGCCTACGCGGCCGAACATTTCGAAGGCATTCAGCGTCACCAGATTGACGAATTGCTGGAATGTTCCAGTTTCCGGCTGACCTACCGCCCGGTTTGACGCTACTGGTTTTTTGAAAAAAGTGAGTCATGCGAATCAAGGGTTAAAATTTAGCCCGGATTTAAGCGGATTGCCGCCGATTTAAGTTGATAGGCGATTTTGCCCCTGATTCGCATGACTCATTTTGCGCGCCATAAGGTCGGCAGCGCTTACCATTTAAACAACTGAATTGAACCAATTTGCTGTCCGGACCGGACGATCACCCGGTACAATCCGCCCGGCAGTTGAGCCGGCAGCTCCACCCGGAGCTGTTGCTCGCCGGCCGAAAGTTCCCCGGTTTGTGCGAGTACTATTCTACCCAGGGCATCTACTACCTGCACCTGCATGTTGCCGGCTGCGGCATGTTCCGACTTTAACAGGAAATAATCGGTAGCCGGGTTGGGAAATGCCGACCAGCCGCCGGCGACGTCCGCCGGGTTGCGGGTGGGCGTGGCAACCGGCTGGGCCATAAACACCAGGTCGTGCAGGCAGGTGATGGGGCTGTTGCGCCGGATGATATCGGCCAGGCGGGTGTTTTTGATCTCGGCAATTTCTTCAGGGCTGAACGCCGGGTCGATTTCGTAGTAAAACCGGTCGCCGTCGCGCAGGGCGGCAAACTGTTGCGCCACGATGGCCATGGCGGTGGGGCCAAACAGGGCGTCGGGCATGTGGTCTTCGGCGAGCATGCCCACCCAGGGGTCGATGGCGTTGACGTCCTGAAACAAGCTTTGTAGGGCCATGCCCATGAGCGGGTCGGCGGTGATGCCGGCAAAATTGGCAGCCGGAGCCATGCCGAATTCGGCGCGCAGGGCATTGTAGTCGGGCAACCCGCGGTCGCGGCCGCGCTGGATGTTGATAGCCACCAGGTCGAGTCCGCCGGCGCCGGGCGGGCCGAAGAGGAAGTTGCGCAGATCGTCGATCACCTTGCAGTCGAAGTCTTGCTGAATTACCGTCGACATGCCGATCAAATAAGGCTCGATGCCGCCGACCGAAGTGGTGGCTGTAGGGTTAAAAAAGGCGTCGCGCAGAAGAATGTTGCCTTGCGGCAGGTACTCGCCTTCGTTGTCCATGCGCAGCAACACGCTGTTGATCGTGGTGTGGCCGTAGCGAAAGGCGGCGGCGGAGAACACGTTGAGAATGCCGGGGTTGACCTCGGGCCGGTAGCCGGAGTAGGCGGGCAGGTGTACGCCCAGGGTCGGCAACCACTCTTCGTAGGTCACCGCCTGGATGAGGGCGCCGACGCGGCGGCGGGCTTCCTGGTAGAGTTCGTCGTCGGTCCAGCCGGGGTGCTCGGCGGCCAGGGCCAGGCAAATGCGGTTGTGTTCGCGGGCGAACAGGGTGTGCATAGCCAGCAGGAACGGATTTTCATTGGCGCGCACATCCCCGGCGACAAACCATTTTTGAACAAACGGCAGGGGCATGGCCATTTCCGGAGCAAATTGATCGAGCGGGGCGGCGTATTCGCCGGTGACGGTATTGAAGGGCAACAGTTTGCCATCGGAAAGTTTGAGCTTGCCCTTGCTGTACATGCGCAACCAGCTGGCGCGGTTGAAGTCGGAGCCGTACACCGCCGAGCCGTCGATGTAAGCCGATATTTTATTCAAAAAACGGCGCGGGTCGCCAGGGCCAGTACCGGTAGCGGGGTCGTAGAGCGAGCGGCGCATGCCGATGCGTACGTTGCCGGCGCCGTTGGGGTCGAAAAAATAATCGTAGGGCGGCACGGCGATATCGAAAGTTTCCGTGGGGTGGTCGGGCACGAGCGTGACGTCGTGGTCGATGAATTGCCCCCAAGCCCAGGCATAGGCGCTGAGGCCGCGGGGGTCGTTGCCGAGGGCGCTTTGGTTGAAAATCAGGTTGCTGATCACGCGGGGGTTGGGGCGGTCGGCGCCGGCCGGAGCGGCGTAGCCGTCGGCGAAAGCGGCGGCGCCGGGCTGGAGCAGCTGGGCATCGACGGCGCCCCAGCCCGGGTTGCCGGCGTTGTTGTGGCGGCCGTCGAGGCTGCGGTATTCCTGGGAAAAAACGAAGGCTGGCGCGCAGAGGGCCAGTGCGAAGAACAGGTAGTAAAAACGTTTCATAAGCGGGATGTTTTGGCTGGATGAAAAAAGAAACAAGGTTGAAAAATCCGCTTCGGCAGCATCGGCTGCCGCAGCGATTGTCGTCAGTGTCGGTGCTGATATTTATCGGATGGTCGTGTGAAAGCCAGTTTCGTTTGAGCGGCCTACGTTTCCAGAATATGCTGTGGGGCTTCAGTGGCTGTCGGCTCCATCGGCGTCAGGGGACCGGCTGGTTTGAGATACCGGATTTGCCGAAGCACCAGCCAGGTCAGCGGCAGCACGCCGCCGAGCAAGAAAATAGCGCCGCCGACGATGCGCAACCAAGTCATGGTTTGGAAAGCAGCTCCCTGGAGAAATGCCTGCGAACGGGCAACCCACAAGCCCTGCTCCATGGCTACAAACAGCTGATGCATGCCGGCGGGAAATAAATCCAGAGCGACCATGAGCAGCAAACCGGAATTGATGGCCCAGAAGATCGTTTTAACCGTGGTTTCACTCCAGCGTTCGGGCGCTCCGAGGTAGCGGCAGCAAAACAGCAAGGCGCCGATGGACAGATTCCCGTATACGCCCATCAGCGCGGCATGCCCGTGGTTGACAGTGAGGTAGGTGCCATGCTCGTAATAGTTGGCGATCGGCAAGTTGATAATCAGGCCGAAAACGCCGGCGCCGAAGAAGTTCCAGAAGTTGACGCCCAAAAGAAACAAAAAGACACCCGGCATGGCAAACAGGGAGGAGGCGCCATTGCTCTTGCGCGCCAGGGTTTGCGGCATGCGCTGGAAGCGCCAGGCTTCCAGGGTGAGCAATACCAAGGGCACAACCTGGAGGGTGGAAAAAACACTGCCGATGGCCAGAGTGCCTACGGGTTTGGCATTCCAGTAAAAGTTGTGCGAAATACCCAACAAGCCCGAACCTAAAAATAAAAGGGTTGCCAAAAACACGACCTTGTTCACCGCTTCACGGTTAACCAGGCCCATCAACACCATTAAATAACCCACTACGATGGTGGTGAATACTTCGAAAAATGCTTCCGCCCACATGTGGATCACACACCAGCGCCAAAAGTCGGCAATCACAAAATTGGTTTTGGGCGTTGCCACAAACCCCGAAATCAACAAAACCATAATCGAAACGACACTGTACAACATCCAGTTGGGCAGCGCCCAAGGCTGCTTGCGCACCAAAACCGGCCGCACACCCTGGTACACAATCCAGGCCCACAAAACAAATACGCCGAGCAATAAATACTGGTAAAACCGCCCTAACTCCACAAACTCCCAACCTTGGTGCCCCAGCCAGCGCGACAACGTGCCCAGCATATTTTTAGGCCCCAGGTACAAACCCACCAAAGATCCCAAACCAATGACGGCGAACAGCCCGAACAACAGGTTGATGCGCCCCACCTGACCGGCAATTTCCCGCTTCGACAAGAAGGGCAATACGAAGATCGAAGCGCCAATCCAGCAAGCCGAAATCCATAACAGCGAAAACAACACGTGCCAACTCCGCGCTACCGTCACCGGAACCAAGGCTTGCAAGTCGATGCCGAAAATGGTGGTAAAACCTACAAAGTCATGCACCGTCAGCACGCCAGCCAGCACTTGCAACAAAAATATCACGGCGCCAGCGGCAAAAAACTTGAAAGTGGCCCGTTGGGAAGGCGTGGGCCGGAATTGCAGCAAGCTGGATACCGTCACCATTTCATTGGCGCCTTTGGCGTAATACTCCTCCGACAGCTGGTCCATCTGGCCGTAATAATAGAGCACGAAACCCAGTCCGATAAGGAGTCCCAACAACCCGACGATGCTCCACAACATGGTAGAAGGTGTCGGCGTATTGCCGGCTTGCGGGTCGTACGGCCAATTGTGCGTGTAGCTGTACGCGCTGCCGGGCCGCTGAACGCTGCATACCCAGGCTCCCCAAAAAAAGAAGCCGCTGAGATCGCGAATCTGACCGGCATCGGTCAAATAACCGGCTGGCCGGAAAGCCTCCGGAAAATCCGGATTGCCAAACACCTGGCTATAAAATTGTTCCAGGGTACGCAGCGCATCCACCTGCGCGGGGTTCAGCACGGTTCGGTTGCTGGCGGGGTCGTAGCGGTTGGTCTTGATCTCCGCTTTTACCTGCTCCCGAATACCGCCTGCCCAGCTGGATGCCTGCCCGGGAGTTGCGGCAGCCGGGGCTTGCTCCCGGTAATACTGCTCCATACGCGCCGAAATTTCGTGCAGCGCCTGGGCGGTAAAGTCGGGGCCCCGCAAGGCGCCGTCGCCGAACATACTGCCGTACTCCATCAACGCGTATTGTTGGAAGATGCGTTGCCCCTCCAGAATTCGGGCCTGACTCAGTACCAGCTCGCCCCGCTCATTTACAAAATCGGGGATGGGCGGCGCTTTTTCGTAGGTCTCGTAACCGATAAAGCCGACGCCGGCTAAACTGATCCCAAGAATCAAGGTAAAAGGCAACCACCAGTTCTTCGGGTTCATCAAATAGTTTAAAAAAGTACGGTTGGAAGACATGCGCGTTTCGTTTTAGATGAACCTATTCGTATTTAAGAGTATTTTATCTTTTATTAAAAAACAAAAAAACCGCTTTCCTGCTGGTGGGCTGGAAAAGCAGTGCGGCTGCTCAGGGCATAAGCCGGAACCGGTTTTGGCGGGTCGACTGGCCGATTTGCGCGAGGGTAGTTTGCTCGAATTCTGCCTGGAGCCGGCCTTTGGTTTCTTTCCAGAAGTCGTGCATCGGGCAGGGTTTTGCTGCGCCGCAACCGGGCAGACCGAGCAGGCATTTTTCAAAAAAATCGTCGCCTTCGAGGGCGCGGATCAAATCAGCCAGTAGAATTTTTTCGGGAGCAACCAGAAAAGCTACTCCGCCATTCGGACCCCGATAGGAGCGCAACAGGCCTTTTTGGGTCAGGGTTTGCAGGATTTTGGTCAGGAAGTGAAAGGAGATATTCAGTTCGTCCGACATTTCGCGGATGCTCACAAATTCCTGGTCGGCGCGTTTCGACACCATGTACAACAAAGCCCGTAGGCCGTATTCGCCGGCTTTGGAAATAACTCGCATGGCCAAACTATTTAAGAGTAATTAGTCTGCAAATAAACTTTTAATTTCTCAGTGTGCCAAGCAGAGGTTTGAAAAAAAAGCAGAATGTCATCTTTCCGACGGTCAATTCCGGCGGTATTACGCCAGTTCGTCGGTCATGCTCAGCAAGTTTAGTTGTGCATCGAACACGGCGTCGAACACAAATTTTTGCCCCCGGCGCACATACTCGTACACCGTCCAATCGGTGGCTGGCAAGGGCAGGTTGGGGAGCTCGTCGAAGCGGATCCAGCGCAGGGCGCCTTCGTCGCAGGGCGGCGGGTCGAGGTACTCGATATCGGCCAGGTAGATGTAACAGAGCCAGTTGTAGTCGACCGGGGCGGTTTCGCAGAGCACGCCGCAGAAGGTAGGCGCTTGAATGCGGATGCCTGTTTCTTCGAAGGTTTCGCGGATGGCGGCGTCGATTGGGCGCTCGTGGGCTTCGAGTTTGCCGCCCACCGGGGCGTATTTACCGGCATTGGGCGCTTTGGCGCGCAGCAGGAGCAGGAGTTGATCGCCGCAGCGCAGGATGACCATGACCGCTATTTTTTTCATGATTCGGGCGGTTTCGGATATTTTGTTTTGCAAAAAACTTAAAAATCGGGCGATGCGCTGGCAAAGATGGGTTAAGTCGTATCTTGAGCCGGCAATTTTACACCAAAGGAAACAAACTGCACCCTGTCTTTATGTCCGTACCTTCCCGGCGAATTGCTTCGCTCGATGTGCTGCGCGGTTTTGTCATTGCCTTGATGGCGCTCGACCATGTGCGCGATTTTTTTGGCGCCACGCCTTTTGCGCCCGAAGATATTCAGCAAACCAATCCGGCTTTGTTTTTTACCCGTTGGATCACGCATTTCTGTGCGCCTGTTTTTGTTTTTTTGGCGGGCGCCGGCGCGTTTTTGTACGGCCGGAAAGCTGGCGCGGCGGCCTTGAGGCGGTTTTTGTGGACGCGGGGTTTGTGGTTGATTTTTCTCGAGTTTACGGTGATCAACCTGAGCTGGATGTTCGACTGGCCCTGGAACGAGGGTTTTATGTTTGGCCAGGTCATCTGGGTTATCGGGCTTTCCATGCTCCTGCTGGCGGGGCTGGCGTATCTGCCCTGGCGGGCCTTGCTGGCGCTGGGTTTGGCGCTGGTGCTGGGGCATAATCTGCTCGACGGCGTGCAGCCGGATGCCTGGGGGCGCTTCGGCTGGTTGTGGAACGTGTTGCACATCGGCTGGGGCTGGATCCCGCTGAACGAACAGCAAAGTTTCGGCTTTTTGGTGGTGTATCCCCTGATTCCCTGGGTAGCTGTGATGCTCCTGGGTTATGTGTTCGGGCAGGTGATGGAATGGGCGCCCGAACGGCGCAGCCGCTGGTTGTGGCAGGCGGGGTTGGCGCTTTGTTTGTTTTTTGTGCTGTTGCGGGCCACCAACTGGTACGGCGATCCCTCCCATTGGGCGCCGCAGGAAGCCGGCGGGGTGTATTCCCTGCTTTCCTTTTTGAACACGACCAAATACCCGCCCTCCCTGCTGTTTTTGTGCATGACGCTGGGGCCGGGCCTCTTGTTGCTGCTGCTTTTTGAAAAACGGACCAACGCGCTGACCGCCTTTTTCGAAGTATTCGGCAAGGTGCCTTTCTTTTTCTATTTCCTGCATTTTTCGATCATTCACGCGGGCTCCCGGCTGTATTTTTATGTTACCCGGGGCTGGCATACCGACTTTTTCTCCAACCCGCCAGAGCGCTGGCCGGAAGGCTATACCTCCAGCCTTGTACTCGTGTATGCAGCCTGGTTGGTTTTGCTGGGCGGTATGTATTTTTTGTGCCGCTGGTATGCGCGCTACAAGTTCAGCCACAGCCATTGGTGGCTCAAGTATTTGTAAAAACAGTGCAAAAGCGTCCGCTGCGCCAAAACTGGCCAAGCGCATTTTTATCCCTGTAAAAATCTGACACAAATGAAAAACACAGTAGCTTTGTTTGTTTTTTACGTCATTTCCTAAACTAAATTTATTCTGTATGAAGCACAAACTTTATTTCAAATTGATGTTGCTTTTAATCGCCCTGCTCGGTTTCGGGCAGGCGCTGATGGCGCAATTTACCGTCAGCGGGCGGGTGACCGACACCCGGGGCGATGGCCTTCCGGGGGCAACCATCGTGGTGGTCGGCGCTCGTATCGGTACCACTACCGACCTCGACGGCCGGTACACCCTGGCGCTGCCCGGCTCCTCGGGCCAGATTGCCGTTTCGTACACCGGCTTTAAAACGGTGACGATGGATGTTTCTTCCACCGGCGCCACGGCCGACGTAGTGCTGGAAGATGATTTCGCCAGCCTCGACGAGGTGGTGATTTCCGGTTTGGCCACCAACATCAAACGCTCCAACCTGGCCAACTCCGTCGCCACGATCAACGCTAAGGAACTGGCCGGCGTGACCACCCAAAGCACCATGGACGGCGCTTTGTACGGCAAATTCCGCGGCGCTGAAATCCGCGCCAACTCAGGGGCGCCCGGCGGCGGCATGTCGGTGCGCCTGCGCGGCGTCACCTCCATTTTCGGCAACCAGCAACCGCTGTACATCGTCGATGGCGTGTTTATCAACAACGACGCTATTTCGCTGGGTACCAACGTCGTATCGGCAGCGGCCGGCGGCGGCAACACGTCCACCAACCAGGACGACGCCTCCAACCGCATCGCCGACATCGATCCGGAGGACATCGAAACAATCGAAATTTTGAAAGGGGCCTCCGCAGCCGCCATCTACGGCTCGCGCGCTGCCGGCGGCGTGGTGATCATCACCACCAAACGCGGCAAATCGGGCGATACCCGGGTGAGCGTTTCCCAGTCGATCGGCATCAGCCGCCCGATCCAGCTGCTCGGCATGCGCGATTGGGATGCGGCTAAAGTGGAATCGGTGTTCAGCGCTGCCGACCGGCAGTTGTTCCAGCAAAACGGCCTGACCGACTATGAGAAACTGCTGTACGACAACACGCCGGTGGCGGCTACCACCCGCGTCGACGTTTCGGGCGGCAACGACAAAACCAACTTTTTTATCGGCGGCACCTACAAAAATGAAGGCGGCTTGCTGACCAATACCGGTTACGAGAAAATTTCGGGCCGCGTAAACATCGGCCACCGGTTCAACAACTGGCTCGATGTGTACATGACCAACAACTACATCAACTCGGAATCGGACCGCGGCTTTTTCAACAACTCCAACACCAACACGACCATCGGTTACGCCCTGGCTTTCACGGCCCCCTGGTATAAACTGCAACCCGACGCGGGCAGCGAAGACTATCCGGCCATCAACGCCGTGGGTTCCAACGTGTTGGAAACGGCGGCCCTGGTCACCAACCGCGAAAACATCAACCGCTACATCGGCGGCGCCACGGTTAATATCCGCTTTTTCAGCACCGACCGCCATGAACTCAAAGGCGTGCTGCGCGCAGGCCTCGACCAATACACGCTGCGCACCACCTCGATCTTCCCGCAAAGCCTCTCGTACTTCCGCGACCCGGGTACACTGGGCGGCGTGTCGGTCAGCGGCACCACCATCAACACCAACACCAACCTCTGGGGCTTCCTGGTGTACACCGCTACCACGCCGGGCGGCATCACCCTGCGCTCGCAGCTGGGCGCCACGGTCGACGATTTCAATCAAAATACCGTCATCACCACCGCCACCGGCCTCAACGGCTCGCAAACCAACGTCGACCAGTCGGGCCGGATCACCGCTTTCCAGCGCCGCTATCCGCAAAAAGACCGCGGCGTGTTTGCCCAGCAGGAGTTTAACTGGAAAGACCGCATCGCTGCGACGGTAGGCGTTCGCGCCGACAAGTCGACCAACAACGGCGACGCCAACAAACTCTACTACTATCCGAAGGCCAACATCGCCTTCAACCTGCACTCCTTCGATTTCTGGACGCTGAGCGCCATCAGCCAGTTCAAACTGCGCGCCGCTTACGGCCAGTCGGGTCGTTTCTCCAACTTCGACGACCGGTTCAACGCCATGACCGGTACGTTCATCGGCAACTCCAGCGGCTTGTTTTCCAGCACCTTGCGCGGCAACAAAGACGTGGGTCCGGAGCGCCAAAGCGAACTCGAATTCGGCACCGACCTCAGCTTCCTGCGCAACCGCCTGAACATCGACATCACCTACTACATCAAATCGATCGACGACCTGCTGCTGCGCGCCCAGATTCCGCAATCTACCGGCTACGTCAACCAGGTGCTCAACGCCGGCGCCCTGGAAAACCGCGGCATCGAAATCGGCCTCGACGCTACGCCCGTCAAAGGGGTATTCAGTTGGAATACGGGTGTGAACTTCTGGAAAAACACCTCCGAAGTGACCCGCCTCGACGTGCCAGCCTTCAACATCGGCGGTTTTGCCGCCAGCCTCGGCCAATACCGCATTCAGCAGGGTAAAAGCGCCACGCAAATCGTGGGTACCTATGCGGCCGACTGTACCGACTGCGACCCCGACGGCGACGGTTTTAAAGTTTACGGCAACGCAGAAGCAGATTTCAACATGTCGTTTACCAACAGCCTGATCTACAAAAACTTCGAACTGAATTTCCTGGTACACTGGAAAAAAGGCGGCGACGCTATCAACCTCAGCACCCTGCTTTGGGACCTCGGCCAGCTCACCTGGGACTACGACGACAAAACCCTCGACCCCAGCGGCCAACTCGGCAACGGCGACTATCGCACCAGCACCTGGTTTGCCGGAAACGCCGGCCCCTGGATCGAAGACGCCGGCTACGTGCGCCTGCGTGAAATCGGCGCCTACTACACCATCCCGCGCAGCAAACTCAACAACAAGATGAGCATCCGCCTCGGCCTCAGCGGCCGCAACCTGCTCAACTTCTTCGATTACAACAGCTACGACCCGGAAGTGTCCAACTTTGGCAACAACGTGCTGGCCAACACCGTAGAGGTAACGCCCTTCCCCAGCGCCAAACGCTACAACTTCCACTTTACGGTTTCTTTCTAAACAGCGCCGGAAGGCTGAAAACCACTCCTTATTATTTCAAAAATTGAATCGATAATGAAAAAATTAGCAATAAAATCGCTTTTCCCGGTGCTCCTGGCGCTGCTCTTCCTGGGTATGCCCGCCTGCACCCTCGATGATATTGACAACCCCAATGCACCCGACCAAACCGCCCTGGAAAACGGCGGCGCTTCCATCAACGACTTGCGTCTGCTGGCCAGCGGCCTGGAATCGGTGATGCGGGTCGATATGGAATTTCAGTACTGGACAACCAGCATCGTCGGCCGCGAATACTGGGACCTGCGCAATACCGACCCGCGCTATACCGGCGAACTGCTGGGCGCCGGCGGCTCGCCGCTCGATCCCAACGGCTTTCTCACTACCCGCGCATACGCCCGCGCCTACCGCATTGTGCGCAACGCCTGGGTAATGATCCACGCTACGCAAAACACCAGCGCCGCGCTCACGCCTGCGCAGCGCAACGCCCTGTTGGGCCATGCTCGCACCTTGCTGGCTTTTGGATTGTTGTCGGAACTCAACCGGCAGTATCAAAATGGTATCCGGGTAGACGTTGAAAATCCGGACCAGCTCGGGCCTTTTGTGGGCTACGCCGACGCGCTGCGCGCCATCGCCGATATCCTCGAAGCGGCGCACACCGAACTTTCGAATGGCGGTACCGACTTTCTGTTTACCTCCACCCTCGGAAATGTCAGCCGCGTACGGCAGTTCAACCGGGCCATTGCCGCCCGCGTAGCGCTGTACCGCAACGACAAGGGTCTGGTGCGCTCGCACCTGGGCCAAACCTGGATGGATGCCGATGGCGATATGGACGAAGGCGTTTATTTCTCCTTCGGCGCCGGCGGCAACAACATCCTCAACCCCTTGTTTGTGGTGCCCGACCAAACCAAGTATGTGGTACACCCCGCAACTGTTGACGATGCCGAATCCGGTGATAACCGTTTTACGAGCAAAACCCGCCTACTGGCTGCGCCCTTTGCTGCCGACGGCCTTTCGGGCGATGTGCAGGTACAGTTGGTGGCCTCGAACACCTCGGCTTTCCCGATTATCCGCAACGAAGAACTGGTGCTGATGTGGGCGGAAGCAAATATTGGGTCCAACAATGGCGCCGCGGTAACCGCCATCAACAAGGTGCGGGCAGCCGCCGGCCTGGCGGCCTACAATGGCCCGACCGACGACGCTTCACTGGAAAACCAAGTGCTTCATGAGCGCCGCTACTCGCTGTTTGGCGAAGGACACCGCTGGATCGACATGCGCCGGTACAACCGGCTGAGCCAAATCCCGACCGACCGGCCGGGCGATATCGTGCACACGCAGTTTCCGCGTCCGATTCTGGAACAATAACCTGCAAATGCAGTAAAAACGAACGGGCCACTCCGGTTTTCACCGGTGTGGCCCTTTTCGTGTGCTAATGTGTTTCTTATGAAGAAGGGAAACCGTCTTTACGATAGAATGGGTAGTACGAGACGGTACTGTTCGGGGGATTAAAACTTGGCTGCTCAAATGTCGAGAGTTTCTGCCGCTCCGCCGGCTTCCGGGCACCTGATTTCCTTCCCTGTTATCGGGTATTTTTTGGGGCGGCATCCCTGATTTCCGGTAGGCCAGTCCCCGCCTTTTGCCATTTTTCAGAATTCCGGCTGGTAAAAACTGAAAATCGCCGGGCTGCTTGCAACTTTGCAAGTATGGGTAAGCCGCTCTGGTTTCCGGTTCTATGGTACTGCTGGCTGCTCTCGGGCTTCAACCTGAGCGCGCAAGCCGTTATGCGCGTCGATACGGCATTCTGGGAGCCTTATCCGGAGCAGTATATGGAGTTTGTGGTGCAACCCGCCGGCGCGCATTGGAGTTTGGACGAGCTGCTTGCCCAAGCTGACTTAGCCTGGAGCCCTTTAAAAAAAGAATCGGGCGCTTATTTCGGCATCACTACCCGGGGGCATTGGTTGCGTTTCCGCTTGCACAACCAACTGGATTATACCGTCCCTTTGTTGCTGGAATGCAACAACCCTAACCTCGACACCATGATCTTGTACCGCCTGAGTCCGGGCGGCGAGCTACTGTCGGACACTACCGGCGCGCGCTTTGCCCCCAAAGCCCGGGTGCTGAATTACCCCAATCTGATTTTTCAATGGCGGGAGCCGGCCAATAGCACGGCGATGGTATACCTGTACGTGCGCTCGCTGTATTACCCGGCCAATTTTACCTTTTCCATTTGGAACGCCGACCGCTGGCAACTGGAATTCAAACAAATCGAAATTGGCGCCAGCCTGCTGTTTTTCGCTTTGTTATTTGTCTATCTGTTCACGCTGGGGCTGTTGTTTTCGATTATCCGCGAACGCGACCTCTGGCTGTTTTTCGCCTATGTTTTACTTGGCGGCTGGTATGTAGCCAACGACCTGGGTTTGTGGTACTGGATTTGGCCCGACTGGGATTACCGCATCCTCACGCCGGCGATCCTGAACCTGAGCATGGTTTGCGGTTTGTTGTTCCTGCGCCATCAGTTTCAGACCTATCGCCGCTATCCTTATATCGACTGGAGCCTTGTGTTGCTCGCGGCGCTGGCACTGGCTACCGCCGTGCTGACCTTGTTGTTGAAAAACCGGCCTGTGGCCTTTATGGGTGTTAGCAAAGTGGTGACGGTCAATTTGTTAGCCACCTGTGTGGTCATCAGTTGGCTGATCGTGCACCGGTATGTGAGCTCGCGAAAAACCGAAAATATTTGGTTTGTCGTCGCGTTTACCCCGCACGGCGTGGCAGTGGTGCTCACCTGTTTGCACCAGTTGGATTTGGCGCATCCCGACTTACCCGGATTTTCACAGTTTTCGCCCACGCCTTCGCCCTTTTTTGTGCAGTTGAACACTCCCTGGCTGCTGCTGGGCGGCATGGTTTGGGAAATGCTGATCGTGTCGGTGCTGTTTGTGCTGCGCATCCGCGATTTTTACGCTTCCTCCAACCAGGTGCTGGCCGAACGCCGCAACGCGCTGGTGTTAGGTGTGGAAGCCGAGCGAAAACGCGTGGCCCAGGAAATCCACGACGGGATCGGGGTGTTGCTGTCGTCCACAAAAATGAAACTGGCGGCCCTGCGCAACCGCCACCGAAGTCAACAAGAACTCTACCGCGAAACAGGAGAACTGGTGCAAAGCATCGACCAGGCCCACGAAGAAATGCGCAGCCTGGCCTACAACCTCATGCCCAAATCGCTGGAAAAACTGGGCCTGGCGCAGGCCATCGAGGGTACGATCAGCCGCATGCGCCGCAACCACCCCTCGGTCGACTGGCATTTTTACAGCAATTTTAAAAACGGCCAGCTCGACGATCTGGTGAAAATCAACCTCTTTCGCATCGCCCAGGAAATGCTGCACAATGTGCTCCAGCACGCCCAGGCCAGCGAAGCGCACCTGCAGCTCTTGCTACGCGACCACCACATCCTGCTTTCCATCGAAGACAACGGCGTGGGCTTCTCTCCCAAAGCGCACACGCTGCGCACCGGCATCGGCCTGAGCAACATCCGCTACCGCGCCGAAGACGTGCTGAAAGGCAAAGTGACCATCGAGTCGAGCCCTGGAAAAGGGACATTTATCGCGGTGGAAATTCCGGTTTAGGAATACGGAATACGGAATTCGGAATGCGGAATTTGTTCACCATTTCGTTGAAGGAATATTAATAAAGGCCGAATCAACCAATTTCCCCAATGGTGAACAAATTCCGCATTCCG
>CAZVZH010000018.1:0-6620 GCA_964630705.1 uncultured Saprospiraceae bacterium
TACATCCAGACGGCCGAAGGCCTGCTCGATGTACCTTTTGACTTTTAGATTTTACCCTGCTACTGCTGGGCAGGCATTTTACATTTTGACTTTAACAGCATCCGCTGCCGGGTTCGCAGCAGGCAATCGCGGCCTGGAGTTCCCGGAGCTTGACCTGGCGTTTGGCTTTTCTTTCCGTCCGGGGTTGGTCGCCCGGTTTTTCGGCGTATACCGTGATGCTGAAAATGCCGGCGCCGGAGGCCAAAAATTCGTCGAGTTGGGCCGGTGAAAGGTGTTCGAGCAGGATGTGATCGGGGATGAGAATGGGTTTTTGTTTTTGCACCTGTATGTTTTCAAACCCTGCGGCACGGATCAGCCCCAGGTATTCGTCCTGCAGGATGGCGCCGGCCACACAGCCTGCGTACAGTTCGGCGCTTTGGCGCAGGGCTTCGGGCAGGGCGCCGGCCAGCACCACGTCGCTGATGCTGAAGTGGCCGCCGGGGCGCAGCACGCGGAAGATTTCGGCAAAAACTTTCGGCTTGTCGGGCGCCAGGTTGAGCACGCAATTGGACACGGCGACGTCGACCGACTGGTCGTTCAGGGGCAAGTCTTCGATGTCGCCCTGGCGGAATTCCACGTTGTTAAAACCGAGTTTTTCGGCGTTCAGACGGGCACGGCGGATCATTTCGGGCGTAAAATCCACGCCGATCACTTTGCCTTCGGGGCCGGCGGCGGCGCGGGCCACAAAGCAGTCGTTGCCGGCGCCCGAGCCGAGGTCGACGACCGTGTCGCCCGCCTCGATCAGGGCGAATTCGGTGGGCAAGCCGCAACCCAGGCCGAGGTCGGCGTCGGGGTTGTAGCCTTCGAGTTGGGCGTACGATTCCGACATGATGGTGTAGGTGCCGGGCGTGCCGACGCCGCAGCAGGAGGTGGCGTTGGCTTCTTTGCTTTGCCGGGCGATTTCCGCGTATTTTTCGCGGACGGTTGTTTTCATTGCGGTATCATGTTTCATTGTTGCAGTTGTTTTAAATAATTTCAGTTTTAGATCAGGCTCCTGAACTTTTCAAATTGGTCTTTTCAAATTGGTCTTTTGACTTTTTTTGGAGCATCGCAGGAGGGGAGATTTTTAAGTCAAAAGTTCAATTTGAAAAGTTCAATTTGAAAAGTTTGCCTCAGCAATTACAGTGTTCCCCCGAGGGCGCACAGCAATCGCTCAGAAGGCTTTTGAGCCGCTCGACAGCCTCCCAATTGATGCAGTAGCAGGATTTTACGCCCTCGACCGTGCCGCGGATCAAGCCGGCGGCTTTCAGTTCCTTGAGGTGTTGGCTTACGGTGCTTTGCGCCAGGGGCAGCACGTCGACGATTTCGCCGCAGACGCAGACGTTGCGGCGGGCCAGTTCTTTTAAAATGGCTACCCGGGCGGGGTGGCCGAGGGCTTTGGCCAGGGTGGCAAGTTCGTTGTCGGTGTTGGGAAATATTGCCGTTTTGCGGGACGCCATGTCGGGTGATTTTTTTATTTCATCGCAAAAATACGATGAATTTTTTGGCACGCAAGCTTTTGCAAAAAAATATCGTAAAAATACGATGAATACTTGGCGTGCCATTTCTTTCTATTTTCACCGCCGAAAAAAACTGCAACAATTTACCCATCCAGATTCCCGCTTTTGAAACGTCCATTAGTCATCATCTACCTGGTCGACGGCGCCCGCCCGGATGTGTTCCGGGGCTTGATCGATTCGGGCGATTTGCCGAATATCCGCCGCGAAATCGTCGAACCGGGCACTTTCCGAACGGCCACCTCCTGTTTTCCATCCACCACCGGACCGGCTTACCTGCCTTTTCTCACCGGTTGTTTCCCGGGCACGATCAACATCCCCGGCATCCGCTGGCTCGACAAAGCCGAGTACCACCGCAAGCGCTGGGGGCGCAACAGTTTTCGCAGCTATTGCGGCTACGAGGCGGCTTATTTCAACGACGACATCCCGACCGACCGGCCGACCCTGCACGAGCTCTTCGACCGGCCGTTCAACACTTTTTCCATGATCACCCGAGGCTTGCCGCCGGGGCACGACCTGACGGCCAAGGTCAAATCGGGGCTGTACCTGCGGGCCCACTTGCGGCACCAGTGGGAGCCCGTCGACCAGGCTTCGCACCAACACCTGATGCTGGGCCTCGATCAGGACCCGGAGTTTATGTTCGTCGTGTTTCCCGGCGTCGATTCCAACTCGCACCTCCAGCACCCGCACCACGAGCGCACTATCCAGGCGTACAAGTACGTCGATTTCAGCGTAGGCCAGGTAGTAGAAAAGCTCAAACGCCTGGGCCGTTGGGACGACACGCTGCTGCTCCTGATTTCCGACCACGGCCTCAGCGCCACGCAGCACCACCTCGACCTGGCCAATTTTTTCAGCGACCGCGGTCACCGCACCCTGGCTTACCCCACGATCTGGACGCACCGGCCCAAACTCTCAGTCATGATCTCCGGCAACGCCGCCGGCCACGTGTACAGCCTGCGCAACCGCGATGGCCGGCCCCTGCACAGCGAGGAGCTGATCCACACCCTGGGCGATGCCTGGCCCGAACTGCTCGCGCAGGAAGCCGTCGACTTTATCAGCTGGCGCCACGACGCCGATACCTACGCCGTGGAATCGGCCAGCGGCCGCGCCTGGGTGCAGCGTCAAAACGGCGGCTTGTGCTACCTGCCGCAAACCGGCGACCCGCTCGGGCTGGGCCGGCTCGACCAGCCGCTCGACCGGCAGCAAGCCCTGGCAGCCACCTTCAACTCCGATTACCCCGACGCGCTGGTACAACTCGAACAACTGTTCAACTGCACGCGTTGCGGCGACCTGGTGGTCACCTCCCGCCCGGGCCACGACCTGCGCTACACCTGGGAGTGGCCCGAGCACCACGGCTCGCACGGCTCCCTGCACCGGGAGCACATGCTGGTGCCGTTTATTTACAACCGGACCGGCTGGGACGATCGCCCGGCCCGAACGACCGATATTTTCAACACCGTACTGAAATGGGCCGGCCGACCGACCCGCGAACATACCGATGGAAAAACCCTCTGCTGAATCGCCCAGCCTGTTGCCTTCGCGCCAAGCCATCGTCCGCGGCATTCAGGCGTTTATTGCCTTGTCGGCCCTGGGCACCCTGCTCGGCTTGTGGTGGAAACGCCCGGCCGGATTGGAGACCGTGCTGGCCAGTCTCGACCTGCGGTTTTTGCTCCTGCTGATCCCGCTGATCGGGCTGGACTACTGGCTGGGCGGCCTGCGCTACCGGCTCTTTCTCGACGGGCGGCATTTCCCCAATGTATCGCTGTGGGATTGTATGCGCTCCAACTGGGCCAATATGTTCATGGGCGCGGCTACGCCGTTTCAAACCGGCGGGGCGCCCGCGCAAATTTATTTCCTGTGGCGTCGCGGCGTGCGGGTGGCCGACAGCCTGCTGATCTCGACGGTCAACCTGAGCGCGACCCTGGTGTTTTTTCTGCTGTCCAGCCTGGTGGCTTTGTTTTGGATTCCGCCCGAGATTTTCGGGGAAAATTTTACCCCCGTGTTTCGCCTGGGTTTCGTAGTGGTGGGTGGCATTGCGGGCACGATCCTGCTGGTGTTGTTTTTTCCGAAGGCGGCGCATGTTGTGTTGGAAAAACTGCTGGGCTGGCTGCCCCTGCGCGGCGAGCGGGCGCAGCAGATCCGGACGCGTATTCTGGCCCGAGTGGACGCCGAAACCCGGCGGTTCGGCGACGGCTTCCGCACCATTTTGCGGTACAACAAAACCGGCTTGGTGCTGACTATTATCGCCACGCTCGTGCTGTTTTCCAACAAGTATATTATGGGCTACGTGATCGCCCGGGCGATGGGGCAGGACGTGCCCTTCGAAATTTTTATCGGACTGCAGGTCATTCAACTGCTGTTGATCTATTTCGCGCCGACGCCGGGGGCCTCGGGTGTGGCGGAGTTGTCGTCGGTGTGGCTGATGGGTAAGCTGATGCCGGAGTCGATGTTGTTGATCTACGCGGTGTTGTGGCGGTTTTTTACGACGATGATCGCGGCGGTGATCGGCGGGGTGGTGTTATTGCGGGAAGTGGAGCGGAAGGAGTGATGGTTGAGGTCGAAGTTGAAAATGCCATGACTGGCAAAGCCCAAGCTGCCGGGCATAAAATAGCAGGATTTGCGTAGATTTGTTATCATTTAAACTTTATATCATGACACCAGCCTACCAGCCTACCAGCCTACCAGCCGATTTGATTCGTTTCGATGGTTAATCACCGGATTGGCTTTCATTTCTCTCTGGATAAAAAGCCCAATGATTGGAAATAGCCAAACCACTTGCAATAGTTGCATTGCAGATTGTCAGTGGGGGTCAAAAACTATAATTTGCGGCAGCATTCCGGATAATGCCAATTCGTATCATGTGAAAGTGTATCTGTATTTTATCGTGCCAGCGGATACAAATGCATTTGAAGACCCTCTTGACGAGCGCTCCGAGCTGATTTGGAGTACTTGGAGGGCACATTTTTCTACACATAGGATTTACTTTGTTCCCGGATTTGGAGGGACTTGCGCACCCAGTCAGAATTATGAAGTAATTTCAAGCGAGTTGGCACCGACTGAAACCAATGTTCAGGCGCTTCGATCGATGGGGTATCGGCATGGAGACGGGATAGACGTTTACATTTTTAGGGATGATATTAGCTCTGGAAACGGCAGTTCATTTTGCTTGCCAAGTTCCTATTTCTATTTGTTTGGGAAAGATTTGGTTTCAACAACTGTAACTCTGAGTAAATCACCAATCATATCGCATGAAATGGGGCACTGTTTGGGCCTTTTACATACCTATGAAGTCCATTGTAAAGATTTTGACGGTTCCGATTGCCCAAACAAAGGCGATATGGTGTGCGATACGCCGCCAGATAATGAACAATACAATCAAAACGGGACTTGCACCCCTAGTCCGATACCTGCTATGGATTATCTGAACATTATGTCCGGGTTCAAACCGCCCAGTTGTCTGACGCATTTTACGCCTGGCCAGGGGAACAGAATGCGCTATTACCTGGAAAACAAAATTGGTCCATTGGCCGGAGTTCGGGCTAATGATATAGTCATTACCGGCACGGAAAATTGGTATTCTCCGGTATCGCCGGCGGCAAATGTCATCATCAAACCGGGCGGACAGTTAAACGTATATGCTCCGGTGACCATGCGGGAAGGCGCGCATATCTATGTAGAAGCGGGCGATCTAGCACAACAGATTTCAGGCGGCTATCTGACCATTTACAGTACCCTCACGGCGGCCTGCGATTATCTGTGGGAAGGAGTAGTAGTCGCCGGTTATAGCGATTTGGACCAGACTGCCTTATATCAAGGCCGAGTTTCAGTTAAGCCCACGGGCAAAATCGAACATGCGCGTTGTGGCGTACGAGCGCAGGGGCGCAACGCTGAGGGTCAATGGCAAGTCGGCGCCGGCGGCGGCGGAGTGAGCAGCTCTCAGGGCAAATTTCACAACAACCTAATAGATGTAAACCTGCTGCATTATCAAAAGGATTCGAGCCGTTGTGTTTTCAGTCGGTGCGAGTTTCTGACCACGGACGCCTACCGGGGCGAGGCAGACGAAACACCGCTTCACTTGCGCCTGGAAAGTGTCCGCGGGGTACGGGTATCGGACTGTACGTTTCGGGACGACCGCACCGATACATTTACCGATCCTTCTACCCGGGGAACAGGAATTTACGCCGACAATGCCTCAGCCAAGGTGTATGGCGGTACGGAATTCGCCAATCTTTTTGAAGGCATCCATATCACCAGCACCTTGGCCAGTAGCCCTGGAAATTCTGTAAATGGGTCTACTTTTACGGATTGTTTTACCGGTATTTTTTCAAGTGAAGGGGCCTTTACCGCCATTTTAGGGAATGATTTCTCTATCGACTTGCCACCGTACTATTCCGGTACAGATTCGATAACGCTGCGGGGCATCGATTTGGATGGAGCCGTGGCAGCCTTGTCTTTGCATGGAAATACATTCAGTGGATTGATATTCGAACCGACGGTTACTATCGGTACGGATGTATATAATCTTGGGATTAAAAATCAAAATATTACAGGCAATACTTTCATCGACCTGCATACCGGAACCCGTTCTAGTGGGAAAAATGCAGAACAGAGCCAAAATGGTTTGGTGTTCAGCGGGTTGAGTTACCTCTGTAATCAATTTGACCAAAATTTTTATTTTGATAACCGGGTGGTGAATGGCAGTATTCGGAAGGAACAGGGGCAAAGAAATGATCAAGGAGCTCGCCTTTCATCCGGGAATCGCTACGGGGAATTATCGAGCATTCAGGTTGCGCAGCAGTTTTGGAATGCTGGGAGTTATATTGAATACCATCACAGTGAAAATACCTCACAGGAGCTGTTAGACGGGTTTTATACCGAAAATACAATTGGACCTTTCGATGGAGCGCCAAATACTATATGTATCCAAGAAGAATGCCCACCCCCATGCGATACGGCCAGCGAGCTGGCTTCGCTGAAAACACAATTTTTTTCGCTCAAAGAATCCTGGTTGGCAAAAACGGAGGATTATCCAACTATAACAGACAGCTTGGAACAGCAGGAAGAAGCGAGCAACATCAATCACCT
>CAZVZH010000018.1:6720-19925 GCA_964630705.1 uncultured Saprospiraceae bacterium
GATACCCGGAACATCCTGAACCTGATCCGGCCGCAGCTGCAAGCTGGTACTTTACTCAACGCCTTATCCACTACAACACTGGATACGCTGGAGATTACCTGGGGCACGGAATGTTTTGCCGCAGGTTCGCTGGCGCGAAATATTTTGCACCGGAATGGGCGCCGCCTCCGGCCGGAGTGTTCGTCAAATGAACCGAGGCCAGTCGGCCTTGGAGGAGATCCAGCTGTTTTCTCAAGTAGCAGGCTAATAAAACTATATCCCAATCCTGCGCAAAAAGAATTTGTCGCAGAATTACCTGATGGGCATAGTTTTCAGACCTTAAAATTGATCCATCTGGCAGACAGCCGAACGTATCTTTATTTTGAAGGAGTAGGCGGAAACGTTCTTAGAATCCAGACAGGCGGATTGGCTTCAGGGCTTTACGCTGTAATTGCCGGGTTAGCCGACAGCACGTTTGTTACTGCCAAACTATTATTGATTCCCTAAAAAAGGAGTGCATTACCTGAACGGAGGGTAGCAAGAGCTATCCTCCGTAATACCTGTTTCATTTCAACCTACTGTCTATGCGCTCTATTATTTTTCAAATACTATGGCTTTGTGTTGCCATCCAACACATAATGGCTCAACCAGGATTCAATCGCATCTACGATCAATCCATGATTGGAAACAAACAGTTTCATAAAATTTTTATAGACCAAGATTTTATCATAGCAATGGGTGTTGGTTACGAAAGTGGCTCACCCCAAAGTGTTTTTGTTGCAAAGCTGGATTCCAATGGAACCCTGCTTCAACAAAACTTCATAGTTGATTCTTTAAATCATACCCTTGCAACTGATTTTTTATGGGGGCATATCTATAAGACATCTCAAGCTAATTACATTTTCCCGGCAATAGCATTAAATCGCGACGGACATATTTTGTTTCAAATAAACCAGAACTTACAGGTTGCTTCTATTTTTGAATACCAAACTCCCAATGATTACAACGCATGGGATCATGCTATTATAGAACTCGATGATGGTGGGTTTTTAATTTCAGGGTATATTGTTAGACAAAACTATAAAGGAGACGGTTTCCTCCGCCGTTTAGATAAAAATGGCCAAATTATTTGGTTCAAATATTATGGAGATTACAACAAAGACGAATCCTTTCGTGACATGGTAAAAATCTCGGATAACCGTTTTGTACTGTGTGGCAGCGTTGGCCCAAATTTCAATGATTCTAACACTGCCCGAGCAGGCTTGTGGGTCGTCGATAGCAATGGCGCCGTACAACAAACCTGGGTTGGTCCGGAAACGCCGGACCTCATCGTTATCACGGGAATCCTTCAATCTTCCGACGGCGGCTTTATCGCCCACGGGCGTATTTACAGCGGCCAGGGGCCCTGGGGCAGTCAGGTGCAGGTGAGCCTGATGAAATTCACTGCTGACCTGGAACTGGAGTGGCTCAAACCCATTGGCCCAACCACTTCCAATTACAATACGCTGCTCGACATGACCCGCACCCCTGACGGGCACTACTTGGTGGCCGGCGAGCGCACGGCCTACGGCGACCTTACCCAACCCAGCAGTGATTGGGGCGGCTGGCTGTTCAAGTTTACCGAGCAGGGCGACAGCCTGTGGGCGCGGGCCGACAATGCCCCGGCGCCTTATACGCCTACGGGAGAATTTGTATACGGAGGAGTCGGCCTGCTGTCCAGCGGCAGTATCGTGGCAGGAGGCAAAGCCAATGTAAATGACCATTTTGCGGGCTGGTTGGTCAAAGTAACCCCCGACGGCTGTCTGGATACCTTGTACTGCCAAACTTCGGCGGCAGCAGGGCCGGCAGCGATCAGATTGTCGGAGCCGCGGGTGTATCCAAATCCTTCCAGCGAGCGCGTGCAAATAGAACTTCCGCAAACCACTGAATACATTACTTTAGCCGTCTACAGCCTGAGCGACGGCCGCCGGATGTTGGGCGCGACAAATCCGGACCAACCGGTTTTGAGTGTCGATGTTTCGGGTTGGCCGGCTGGCCTGTATGTAATTGTTGCCGGAAATAAGGGTGGCGGTTGGAGCAAGGCGGTTCTGCAGGTGGTCAGGTAGGTCCGGAAGCAGATCGGAATCGCCGGCAGCTAAACATGGCGTAACCTGGATTTGTGGAACCATACTTCATGCAAAAAAGCCGTATTTTTGCAAATACAATTCAGAATTATCATGGTATCTTCTTCATCTAAACCAGCAATTTCTCCGCGTATATTTTGGGACACCGATGTATCTACACTGGATTATGAGCGGGACCGGCTGTACATTCTGGACAAAGTGTTGAACTACGGTGTTTGGGGCGATTTTGTGGCCATGATGAAATACTATGGCAAAGAGGTCGTGAAGCGTGAAGTTGTTCGGCTTCCGTATCTGAAAAAAGATGTGGTGAATTTTCTTTGTTTTTACCTTGGCCTCCAACCTTCCGACTTTGAATGCTACACACGCAGACAGTTACAGGAGCCACATTGGGGCTTTTGAAGCAGCTAATGGCCCGCCCGGAGCTGACTCAGTTTGTCCTGGTTGGCGGCACCAACTTGTCCTTGCGGCTAGGACATCGAAGAAGCATCGATCTTGATTTGTTTACCAATGAACCGTTCAATTCACAGGCGCTTGCGGCAATTTTTCCCGAAATTTTCTCCCGGTCTGAGCTGGTTTCGATGAGCGATATGATGCTGTTTTTTTACATCGAGGATGTAAAAACGGATATGGTCATGCTCCCTTACCCTTGGCTTAAGCCCTTCGAAATTTTTGATGATATTCGGATGGCTTCCTTGCCTGATATCGTTGCCATGAAATTGAGCGCTATTGCCCGAAGAGGTGTAAAAAAAGACTTTTTGGATATTGCGGCGCTGCTTAACCACTTTAGTTTGGAAGAAATGCTTGGCTTTTATCGGACCAAGTACAAGTCGCACGACACCTTCCACGTACTCAGGTAATTGGTATATTTTACTGATGCAGAGGCTCAACGTGACCCTGACCCGCTCGACCATACAACCTGGAAGCAGGTTAAAAAAGTGGTTGAATCAGCGGTGCGCCGGTATGTTGATCGGAATTTAAGTTGAAAGCGGGCAAGATAAGTGGGTGAAAAACTCCCCAATCCGACAAGCAGCCTTTTTCCTCTCCTTGGTTATGCAAGTCAGAAAAATTTCCCTCCCATGCAGCAAACCGCCCCGCTCCGGCACCATACCCCCAAATACCGCCCAATACATGCTCGACCCAACCACGAAACAATTGATCGCCGCTTGCCGGCGGGGCAGCAGCCCGGCTCAACGCCAGCTCTTCGAACAACACCAGGCGCGCCTGTTCACCATCTGCCTGCGCTATGCCCGCGACCGGCATGAGGCCCAAGACATTTTGCAAGAGGCCTTTCTGGCTATTTTTCGCGACCTGGGCCAGTACTCCGGCGCCGGCGCTTTCGAGGGTTGGCTGCACCGCGTGACGGTGCGCAGCGCCCTGCAGTACCTCCGCCGGAAAAATCCCCTGCGTTTTGCCGACGATTTCGCCGACCTGCCCGATACCCACTGGAAGGTGCAGCCCGACACCGAACTCAACAGCGCCGCTATTCTGCAAATGGTCCAGCAGCTCCCCGACGGCTACCGCACGGTGTTCAACCTGCACTGCGTGGAAGGTTACGACTACGCCGAAATCGCCGTCGAACTGGGCATCGGCGAGAGCACCGTGCGCTCGCAATACACCCGGGCCTGCAAACAACTGCGCGGCTTGGTAGAAAAATTTTTGACCATAACAATGTGAGTAACCTTTGGCGCCCGACAACCGCCGCAACCAATAAAAAAGTTATGAAAAACGATACACCCGACAACCGGGAACTGGAAAAACTCCTGCGCAACAAACTGCAGGGAGTCGACCAAAATCCCGACCCCGACATCTGGTCCAAAATTGCCGCCCGGCAATCGGGCCTCAACCGCTGGCTGCAATGGAAACACTACGGCTTGTGGTATGGCCTGCCGGCTGCGTTGCTGGTTGCCGGCTTCTTGGGCTGGCAACATTTCCGCCACACCTCCGCCTCCCCGGCTGTTCGTCCGGCACGGGAGCAACTTCAGCGCGGGGAGACGCCCATCGCTGCCTTGCCGACGCCCCCCCCGGCTGGGGCTTCGGCAAGTGCGCCAACCAATGCTCCGGCCGCCCGAAATCCGGCGGCACAAGGCGCTGCCTGGAAACGGCTGAACACGGTGCCGGCCACCTCTGTGCGCTTCCTTTCAGAAACCGGCATCCGCTATGAAAACCCGGCCACCGGCACCCAGGTAAACATTCCGGCCGGCATCCTCGTCGATGCTGCCGGCCGGCCCGTACGCGGCGAAGTGGAGCTCCTGCTGCGCGAGTACCGCGACATCAGCGATTTTCTCGCTTCGGGCATTCCGATGCACTACGGCGACGAGCGCGGCGAGTATTTTTTCAACTCGGGCGGCATGTTCGACGTGCGGGTCAGCCAGGGCGGCGAGCCGCTCCGCCTGGCGCCGGGCGAAAGTTACGAGGTGCTGTTCAGCCCGACCGGCGAGCTGGTCAACGCCAGCTTGTTTTACCTCAACGACGATACCGGCGCTTGGGAGTACCGTCCCGGCCCGACCTTCTCCCGTTCCCCCAACCGGCAACCCGAAGCCGCCCCGCCGGTGGTTGCTGAAAACCTGGCTGTGCGCAACAACCGTCAGAACAATAAGCTCCCCTGCTTGCCCCAACTTCCCGAACTGCCCGCCAAAGCCGACCCTGTCGAGTGGGTGAACGAGGGCATTCTGACTGGCCAGGCCCTGGCCAGCGAGTCGATGAAAATGCCCCTGTGGTTTCGACGCAATCCGCACCTGAACACAGAAGCCCTGCTCACCGGCCTCGAACGCGGCCGCGTGCGTATGGTGCGCAACATCGACCGGGGCGAGCTCTTTTTTCCGGAAGACCTCGATAATTTTTTCACCGAACTGAAGGCTTTCAAAGGCTGCTATTTCCAGCGGTCCACTGATTCAATCAGCCAAACCGCTCCGGCGCCCACGCCGCTCGACCCCAACATGCAATGGGATCGCATTTCGGTAAAACAGGAATTAAACAACGAGGTCTTTATTTCGCTGTACAGCGACCGCGAAGGGCTCCTGCAATTTTACGCTACGCTGTCGGCCAGCTTTAGCAACAAAAACTTCAAGGTCGAAGCCGTGATGGCCGAATACCAACGCCTCCGCACCGAGCGGTTGCAAAATTTCGAACGGATGGTCAATCAGTTGCACCGCTTCCTGTTTGTCGCGCCTATGTTCCAAACTGAGCAAGAGTGGTGTATGTCGACCGTCGAATGGCTGGAGTATTTTGAACAGCAACGACCGCTGATGCGCAAGCGCTACGAGGCGCTGGTCGCTGCGGGTTTGGGGCACGGCGAGGCGGCTACCCAGGATGCCTGGAGCAAATGGAAAGCCCGGGTGCGCGAGTTGTATTTTAACAAAGCCGAAGCGGTTTTGCAGGCAGGGAATATGGTCCGTGGGAAAAGCGAAGCTATGCAGTATGCTCTCCGTGTCAGCCAGTTTGGCACCTACAATTGCGACCAGATTTTCCGCCTCGGTACTTCCCGGGCTCCGGAATACGTATACGCCACCTACGAAAGCGAGCGCGGCGAGCGGGTGTATGCCTCCACTGTCAGTGTGCTGGAGAAAAATACCCGCTTGTTTTTCACCTTGCCCCGGGCTGACCAGCTGATCCGGGCGCCGGGCCGGGCGTTGGATGTAATCGTCACCGACCGCCAAGGCCGGCAGTTTCACCTCCAGGGCAGCGATTATGCCCGAATCGATCTGGAAGGCCTCAAAACCAACCACTTCGTGGTGAAAGATATTACCGATAAAACCCGATCCCCGCGCGATTGGGCTGCGTACCTGGATTTATAGGTACCTGGCGCCAGCTTTCTGAAAAACAAAACGGTTGTCGCAGCGCTGCAACAACCGTTTTGTTTTATCCACCCAACTCTCGTAGGGGCGGCCCTTGCGGCCGCCCGCGCGCCCGCGAGGGGCGCGAACAGGGCGCCCGCGAGGGGCGCCCCTACGGGGCTGGGGCGGGATTCGAAATTTTCAGGTAATTCTCCAGCGCCACGGCGATAGAGGGCGCCTCCGGCGTGCCAGCCTGAATGTTGACCGTCATGCCGCTTTCCGTGACCGCCTTGTAAGCCGTTTTTCCGAACACACAAATACGGCGGTCTTCCTGTTTGAACTCGGGAAACTGCTCGAACATCGAATTGATCTCCAACGCGGAGAAAAAGGCGATGATATCGTATTTGATGTCCTTCAGCTCGCTCAAATCCGTATTCACGGTGCGGTACATGACCGCTTCCTGGATGGGTACTTTCAGATCGGTAAAAAACTTGCTGACCTCGGGGTTGCCGGGGTCGGAGCAGGGCAGGAAGAATTTTTCGTCTTTGTTGCGCAGGATGTAGGTTTTCAGGTCGAAAATGGAGCGGGTACCGTTGAACACCTTGCGTTTGCGAAAGACGATAAACTTCTGCAAGTAATTGGCTACGGCATCGGAGGAGCAGAAGTACTTGGTGTCTTCCGACATTTTGATGCGCAGTTCGCCGCAGAGGCGGAAAAAGTGGTCGATGGCGGTGCGGCTGGTAAAAACGATCGCGGTGTATTCGCTGGGATAGACGCGATTTTTTCGGTACTCTTTTTCGGTCAGGCCTTCGACGGTGACAAAAGGAACGAAGTCGATCCGCACGCCGAACCGTTTTTCCAGTTCGTCATAAGCGGCGCGTTGTGCGGGGTTCGGATCGGGTTGGGAAATGAGGATGTTCTGAACCCTTTTGTAGGTTTCTTCCTGAACAGGTGCAGCAGTTGCAGACATTCGGGAGTTGTGTTTTTTTGAAAAATTTGTTTGGAAAATGGGTGGTCGGCGCTGGCATTTTGGCGGCTGCTTGCACAGGATTAGAAGGAATAGTTCCGGTAAAAATGTCGCGTGGCGGTCAGGAAGAAGCCAGCAATGCCAGTTTTACAAGTATGGCTACCGGAGCAATTTCGACAGCGCAAAGGTACAACAAAAAGTGAAATAGATTGCCGCTCAAAAATTTCTGCCCGATAGCGGCAGCGCGCACCGACCGGTACAAGTAAAAGATGCCAGCCAAGGCCAGCGTCCAGTACACCATAAAGTCGCCGTAGCCTCGTGCAAAGGCTATCAAAAAGTTGAATGGAATCAAAAACAAGCCCAGCACACAGTTGAAAATAATGATCAGAAAATTGTAGCGCCGTGCCGGCTTACCCACCGGATAGAGCCATTCGAGTACTATTAGAAACAGGTGTTTGGACAAAAACAACGCACAGGCCAGTACCATGGCTATCGCCAGAAAGCCGAGGTTGTTGAACGTTTGCGGGTTGAAGTGCCGCGCGATCAGGAAAATAAAAGCGCCGGCGTTGAGCAGAAAACTGACATACAGCAGGTAATACGGCGTGCTACCGATAAACCCGGCGGCTTCTTTTTGCGCGATGGACAGGGCATTGTCGTTCAAAAAACCCCGCCAGGCTTTCACCACCACGCCGCGTTTGGACGCGATAGCCAGGGAGAGGAAACTCACCAGCAGCACCAACAACCAAAACACAAACCGGTCCGACAGTTCGTCGCCTTTGGGCAGCACTTCCAACGGCCGGAAACTCAGCTCCATGCTTTCGCTCATACCGCGCGCGGCGCCAGGGTGCCGGTGGGCCACCAGGTTGAACGGATTGCTGAGCGAATCGGCGGTTTCGCCCGGGCTGTTCAGCGCTGCCGCAGCGGCGGCTTGCAAACTTTTGGGCAGGCGGCTGGTGATTTCAAAGGGGTTGAGTGCGGGCGTTTGCCCCCATACCGCAGTGGCTAAGGGGAGAAAAGAGCAGAAAAACAGAAGCGCCCGGGTGAACATGGCGCAAAGGTAAAGAAATGGCAGGCAACCCTATGCGCCGAATTTCTTTTCCTACCTTTGCCGGTAATTTCCACCAACCGTTACCAAAACCGGTATCCACCCAGCCAACACCTCATGCATATCGACGTCATCCTCGGCCTCCAGTGGGGCGATGAGGGCAAAGGAAAAATTGTAGACTATCTGGCCGAGCAGTACGATATTGTCGCCCGGTTTCAAGGCGGCCCCAATGCTGGCCATACGCTGAAATTCGGCGGCAATAAGTACATCCTCCATACCGTGCCGTCGGGTATCTTTCGCCCCCGGCAACTCAACCTTATCGGCAACGGCGTCGTGCTCGACCCGGTAATTTTTCGCCGCGAATTACTCGAACTGGAAAAAAGCGGGGTGCAATTTCGCCAACGCCTGCTGGTGTCGCGCAAGGCCCACCTCATCCTGCCCACCCACCGCTGGCTCGATGCCGCTTCCGAAGCGCACAAAGGCAAGGAAAAAATCGGCTCCACGCTCAAGGGCATCGGTCCTACCTACATGGACAAAACCGGACGAAACGGCCTCCGCGTAGGCGATGTGGAGCAAGCGGGCTTTCGCGACCATTACGCCGCCCTGCGCCAAAAACACCTCGAACTGCTAAAAATTTACCCGCCGGTGTCCTTCGATCTGGAAGGAGAGGAGCAGGCTTGGTTCGACAGCCTCGACACCCTGCGCAGCCTGCCCTTCGTCGATAGCGAATATTACCTCCAGGATGCCTTCAACTCGGGAAAAAAAGTGCTGGCGGAAGGCGCACAGGGCGCCATGCTCGACATTGATTTCGGAACCTATCCTTTCGTCACCTCCTCCAATACCATCACCGCGGGCGTTTGCACCGGACTGGGCGTGGCGCCTCAGCGCATCGGCCGGGTCATCGGCATCACCAAAGCCTACTGCACCCGCGTGGGAAGCGGCCCTTTCCCGACCGAATTGCTCGACGAAACCGGCGACCGCCTCCGCCAGGAGGGCCAGGAATTCGGCTCAACCACCGGGCGGCCCCGGCGCTGTGGCTGGATCGACCTGCCCCAACTCCAGTATACCATTCAACTCACCGGAACGACCGAACTGTGCATGACGAAAATAGACGTGTTGAACGCCTTCGCTACCATCGCTGCGGCCACGCATTACCGCTTCGACGGGCGGGAAACCACCGAATTGCCCTACGACTTGTGTCAGGTGGCGGTGGAGCCGGTGTTTAAAACTTTTGCCGGCTGGCAATGTTCGCTCGACGGTATCCTGGAGTTTGACCAGTTGCCGGCGCCGGCGCGCAATTTTATCGAGGCGCTGGAGCAATACCTCGGCGTGCCGGTGACGATGGTTTCCACGGGGCCGGAGCGGGAAAAGTTACTTGTGCGCAGCGGAGGAAAGTAAGCCGAGTTTGCCCTGCGCTTCCAACCATTCGCGAAAGTGGGAGCCCGGGAAAAAGTTGATGTTGCGGCCGAAACGCCCCGGAGCGTTCAATTGTAGGGAGATGGCCGGGCGGCCGAGCCATTTGCCTGGTTGCATACCCGCCACATCGGTCCAGGGGTAGCGCACGGTGATCCAGTAGTTGGTCACAAACAGGTGGCTGCTGTCGGCATCGATGCGTTTGAGCGGAAACAGTTTTTTCCAAATAAAAAACAACCAGGCCAGCCACAGGAGGCCGAGCAAAATCCGGGGCCACCAAATGGAGTAGTTGAGGTATAGGTCATCGGGGTCGATGAGCCAAAAAGCCAATAGCATTCCCGATAGGAAAACGGTGCCGAAAACTGGCAGAAAAACCCGCCAGAACAGGGTGGCATTGGAGGAAAGGTGGGTTGGCCGGGCGGCCGGCGCTGCGGGTGTATTCGGGTTTTCAGGCATTTGCTGTTCGTGCTGGTCCATAAAAAATTGCCGCGCGGAGCTGCTGAAGCGCCCGGCGCGGCAAATTTATAGGTTGTTTGCCCCGGCTACTTATTTTTTATCCTTTTTCTTGTTGGGGTCTTCGATGACGACCCGGCTTCCACTTTTTAGTTTGCGAGCGATGGCGGAGTAAGGGCCGGTGACAACTTGCTCGCCGCCATCGAGCCCGGAGGTGATCTCGATATAGTCGTTGTCTTGAATGCCGGTGCGCACCTCGCGGATAGCCACCGTGTCGCCGCTGATGACGAATACAATTTCCTTGATCGTGTCTTCCAGTTTTTTACTCGCCTCACGCGCTTTGGCCTTCGGGTCTACGTCTTCCTCTTCCTTGTCCTTTTTGCCTTTGTCCTTCTCGTCGCCGCCGTCGCCATCCTTGTCCCGCGCCGTTACCGCGATCAAGGGCACTGCCAGCACGTCTTCGGCGCTGTGGGTGTAAATGTCTACAGAGGCCGACATGCCCGGCCGGAAGGGGTACTGCTGACCCTTTTTTAGCAGGTCGGCATAGGAGGCCGGATCTACCCGGATTTTTACGATAAAATTGGTCACCTGGTCGGTATTCAATGCGCCGCCGGTAAGCGCCGAACTCACATTGCTGGCGCTATTGGCGATTTCAGTGACTTTCCCCTTGAACTTTCGGCCCAGGTAGGCATCGACTTCAATATCAGCTTCATCATTGATCGATACTTTCAGGATATCATTTTCGCTCACTTCCACCTGTACTTCCATAGAATGCAGGTTGGCAATGCGCATCATTTCGGTGCCGGCCATTTGCAGGGTGCCCACCACGCGCTCGCCTTTTTCGATGTTCAGTTTGCTGACGATGCCGCTCACCGGGGCAACAATCACTGTTTTTTGCAAGCTGGTGCGCAGTTCTTTCAGTGTAGCCTGCGCGCTGGTGATGCCGAATTCGGCCACCCGCACATTTTCCCGGGCATTGGCGATGCTGGTTTCCGCCGCTTTGAGCGAGGCGTCGGCAGCAGCCAGGCTACTTTCCAGTACGCGGAGGTTGCTCAGGGAGGTTTCGAAATCCTGTTCGGAGATGACGCCTTCTTTGAATAACTTTTCGTTGCGCTGGTGGGCGCTTTTCGCGGCCTCCAACTGGGCGTTGATGCGGCGCCTATCGGCTTTCAATTGTTCGATCTGGGCGTTGGAGCCTTGCACATTGGCCGAGGAAATCTGGCGTTGGGCTTGGGCGCTGTTGACAGCAGCCTGGCCGCGCTCCACCGCGCTTTGGTATTCGTCGGGCCGGATTTTAGCCAGAATCTGGCCGGCGGTCACCGAGTCGCCTTCGCGTACAAACAGGTCGACTACCTCGCCGGAAACGTCAGAACTGATCTTAACTTCCGTTTCAGGGAAAATTTTACCGCTGGCGCTGACGGTTTCGCGGATCGTGCGGCGTTCGACTTTTTCAGCGTTGACTTCCTCGCCTTTCGGGCGCTGGCGGGCTTTGAAAACCGCAGCGATAATCAGCAGGGCCAACACGCCGATGATGACGTAGAGCAGGGTTTTTTTGCGTTTGGGTGTGGTATTTGCCATGGTGAAAATTAATGTTGTATGTTCTAGTAGGTTTCTGGTTTGAGGGTTTCTGGTTTGAAGGTTTCTGGTTTCTGGTTGGGGTTTCAGGGTGATGTTGGTAGGGGCGACCCTTGCGGTCGCCCGGAATCTGGTGGGATGGAGCTTACAATTTCAGCGCTTTGCCCTGGTAAAAATCCAGAATTTTCAATTTGAACAAATAATCGTAGCGGGCGACAACCAGATCGTTTTCAGCGTTGTCGCGGTTGGTTTTGGCGGTGGTGAGTTCCAGGGTATTCACAGCGCCCAGTTGGTGGCGTTTTTCGGTGTTGCCAAAGGCGGCTTGCATGGCTTCGAAGCTGCGTTGAGCGGCTTCGAGTTGTTTGCGGGCCGAGCGGGCGTTGGCAATGGCGGTTTGGATATCGTTTTTGAGTTGTTGCAGGGTCTGGTTCTCCTGGAGGCGGGCGTTGACCAGGCCCAGGCGGGCGCGTTCGACATTGAGCCGGACGCGCCCGTTTTGGTACAGGGGCACGCTGATCTGCAGGCCTATGCCCTGGCCGAAGTTTTGGTCCAACTGGTTGAAGTAGCCCAACTTAGGGTAGTCGTAAATGTCGATGTCTTGTTGAATTGTAAAGGGCGTGCCGTCAATATAGATCGTCACCGGCGGCGATTTTTCCGTGCGGACTAAAGTGCCGTTCTGGAAATCGCGCAGTTGGGTGGAATAGTTGCTGCTCAGGCTGCCGAACAAGGTCAGGGAAGGCAGGTAGGCGGCTTTCGCCAGGGGGATGGCTTCTTCCGCGCTTTTAATCCGGAAGGCCGCGGCTTGCACGTTGGGTTGGGTTTGCAAAGCGACTTCGTACACCGGCTGCAGGCTCAGGGTTTCCGGGTTGGCATCGGCGGGGATGGTAATGGTTGGCCGTTCGATGCTCAAGTCAAAATCGGGCTCGAGTTGCAGGAGTTGTTTGAGGTTGAGGTAGGCGAGGTCGACGTTGTTTTGCGCCGCAACGGCGCCCTGTTCGTCGCGGGCGATTTGCGCCAGAAGGTTGAACTTGTCGGCCACCGGCACCGTGCCGGCCTCGATGAGTTTCTGGGTGGCCTCGAGTTGGCGTTGGCTTTGACCGACCCGGCGCTGGGCAATTTCCAGTTGCTCGGTGGTCAGCAGGATCGTGAGGTACGCCTGCGCCACCTGCAGGGCCATGGCGTTGGCCGTTTGTTCGGCGTCGGAGCGGGAGGCCTGGGCATCCCAGCCGGCCTGTTTGACGGCGTGGTGGATTTGGCCGCCGTTGAACAACGGCACACCGGCGTTGAGGCTGAGGCTGTTGTAGCCGATTCCGGTGGTGATGAACTGGTTGGAAGTGGGGTCGATCGTACGGCCGTATTGTTCACCCAGGTTGGAGTTGATGCTAACGTTGGGCAGGCGGTTCGCCTTGGCTTGCCGTTCGGCCAACAGGGCTACTTTGACGTTGGCTTTCGCTTGCTGTACCGAGAAATTGGCCTCGAGCGCGTGGTTGATACATTTTTCCAGCGACCAGGTTTCCTGGGCGGTCGCCTGCAATCCAAGAAGAAAAAGGAGAATTCCCGAAAGGGTGGTTTTGACGATGTATTTCATAAAAACGGGTTGTTTATAGTATGCCGGCTCCGTCGCTCCGCGCTCCAAACCGGGTGCAAGGATAGCGCAGGTCGGCGGAGGCGGGGTATTTTTTATATTAAACTGAAAAAACAGCAGATAAAGAGGGTTGGGAGTTTGAAGTTTGAAGTTTGGAGTTTGAAGTTCGAAGTTTGGAGTTTGAAGGTTACTCCAGCGGTAGCGTTTGCGTTTTAAGCAGCCGGGCTACGGGGTACAGCCGGTGATGGGGCTCGTACCAGGGCGATTGGCGGTACACCCAGTCGAGCTGGTC